>NZ_CP069213.1:972500-1272500 GCF_016834455.1 Shewanella litorisediminis | reverse complement strand
GGGTCTTGGCTATCTTACCCAGACATTCGCCATTAATCACAGCGATATCGGTAAATCCAATGCGCCCCTCGAGAAAGGCTGCCACGGCGACTTCATTGGCGGCATTGAGCACAGTGGTCGCCTCCTGCCCCTGATGGCAAGCATCCATGGCGAGTTTAAGACAGGGGAAACGATTGTAATCCGGCTCACAAAAGCTTAAGTGTCCGACTTTGAAAAAGTCCAAAGGTTCCACTCCGGCTGAAATTCGCTGTGGATAGGCCATGGCATGGGCAATGGGTGTGCGCATATCCGGGTTCCCCATTTGTGCCAGCACGCTGCCATCCAGGTACTGCACCATGGAGTGGATAACGCTCTGGGGATGGATAATCACCTTGAGTTCGTCCTTGCCGGTGTTGAACAGCCAACGGGCCTCAATAAACTCAAGCCCCTTGTTCATCATGGTGGCTGAGTCGACGGAGATTTTGGGGCCCATGGACCAATTGGGATGTTTACAGGCCTGGGCGGGCGTCATGGCAGCGAGAGAATCCAGTGGCGCATTTAAAAAGGGGCCACCGGAGCCGGTCAGCAAAATGTGTGAAATACCGGCTGCGGATAAATCACAGTGACCTATCTCTCGCTGCGCCTGTTCTGGCAGGCACTGAAATATGGCATTGTGTTCGCTGTCCACCGGCAGCAGTTGAGCGCCGCTTTTCTTGGTTTCCTCAATAAAAAGCTCACCGGACATCACCAAGGCTTCTTTATTGGCCAGCAGCACCCGTTTACCGGCACGCACCGCAGCAAGCGTAGGCAGAAGTCCCGCGGCGCCCACAATGGCGGCCATGACAGTATCTACCTCGGCGGCCGTCACCAGCCCGAGCAGCGCTTCATCGCCGCTGGAAACGTCTATACCCAGGGACGCCGGCAACACCTCGGCAAGCTGCTTCGCCGCCGACTCATCCACCATGTGGGCGTAACGAGGGCGATGCTCGATGCACAGTTCCCGCATCCGCTCCACGCTGGTGGCAGCCACCAACGCAAACGCCCGGTAACGCTCAGGGTTACGTTTGATGACATCCAAGGTACTTTTACCGATAGAGCCCGTGGCCCCGAGGATCACCAGATTTTGCATGTTTACATCCAGAAGGCGATGTAGATAAGGGTAAAGACCGGCAGCGCCGCAGTCAGGCTATCGATGCGGTCGAGGACCCCACCGTGACCGGGCAAAATGGTGCCTGAATCTTTAATGTTGGCAACCCGCTTGAACATGCTCTCGGTTAAATCACCGAGCGCAGACGCCAGCGCGGTAAAGAGGGTCACGGCGATCACCAGTCCCAGCTCCTGCTGAGGAGAGAGGCTCATCACAATGGCGACCACTATCATGGTGGTCAGCAAGCCGCCCACCAGGCCTTCCACGGTTTTGGCGGGGCTGACATTGGGGGCGAGCTTGGTGCGCCCCAGTGCCTTGCCAACAAAATAAGCGCCGGAATCGGCGGCCCACACCACCAACATCACCAAAAATACCATGACTCCACCTAAGTAAGGCGAAGCCTCAGTGCTCAGAGACTTGAGGGCAATCAGGGCCACAAAACATGGCAGCAGCGTCAACTGACCGAACATGGATTTCAGCATATGACTGCGTTGCCACAGGCGAGCGCTTTTGGGGTAAGACACCACCAATGCCATGGCGATGACCCACCACAGACCACCGAGTATGGTCACGGCAAGAAAGATAGGATGCAGCTGCCCGGAGTGCCACACGTCCGATGCTGGCACTAACATATTCAGTGCCACCAGCAAAATGCCCAGGGTGAGCGTAAAGCTCCATTGGGTCATCTGACAACCGGCATCAATAATACGTCCCCACTCTTTTGCGGCAATTAAAAATACGCCCACCAACGCCCAGGCAAATAGGGATGGAGGCAAATAGAAGATGGCGCCAAATACCAGTGGGATAAGCCAGATTGCTGTTATTATTCGTTGTTTTAGCAAAAAACGTCCCTCGTAAAAGATGACTTAAGCACGCAAGGCTTCGATTTGACTTCCAGTCAAACCAAAACGGCGCTGGCGGCTCGCAAACAGGGCGATAGCCTCTTTGAAACATTGCTCGTCGAAGTCCGGCCACAGGGTGTCAGTAAACACCAACTCAGCATAGGCCGCCTGCCAAAGCACAAAATTACTGATGCGGTAATCGCCACCAGTACGGATCATTAAATCAACTTCGCCCTGACTTTGCATGCATAAATGCTGACTTAAGGCCTCTTCAGTAAACTGACTGCTGTCGATTTCACCAGATGCGAGCTTTTGTGCCAATTGCTCGGCCGCCTGGAGTATGTCCCAGCGACCACCGTAGTTGGCTGCCACATTGAGAATAAGGCCAGTGTTGTCCGCCGTTTTTTCTTCTGCGTCGCGAATTTGCTTTTGCAATCGTTCAGAAAACCGGCTGGTATCACCAATAATATTCAGCCTGACCCCATTTTTACTGAGCAGCTTGATTTCCCGTTTCAGCACGGTGAAAAACAGCTCCATCAACAAGTTCACTTCAGTATCGGGACGACGCCAGTTTTCACTGGAAAAGGCAAACAGGGTTAACGACTTGATGCCCAACTGGCGCGCAGTACTCACTGCACGGCGCACGGCCTTAACGCCCGCCTTATGCCCCATTACCCTGGGCTTGCCCTGCGCCTGAGCCCAACGGCCGTTGCCATCCATAATGATGGCCACATGCTGGGGCAGAGACTGGTTGACCAACCCTGAGACATCTCCGAGTTGAGCATCCAACGCCAAATCAGCGGCAATTTCCCTATTGGAAGACATCGATATACAACCCTATAAATAAACAAACGCCGTGTAGTATACCCCTACACGGCGTCTTAACTCTAGCTTGCTGACCTGAGGGTTAGACCTCCATCAACTCCGCTTCTTTGGCAGCCAAGAGCTCATCGATCTTCTTAATGTGCAGATCGGTGATTTTCTGAACTTCTTCTTCAGAGCGACGTACATCGTCCTCGGTGCACTCTTTCTCTTTCTCCAATTGCTTGAAGCTGGAGTTGGCATCACGGCGTACGTTACGAATGGCAACACGACCCTGCTCGGCTTCGGCGCGAACCACTTTAACCAGGTCACGACGACGCTCTTCGGTCAGTGGCGGCAGCGGAATACGGATAGTCGCACCGGCTGACATGGGGTTCAGACCCAGATCAGACATCATGATGGCTTTCTCTACCGCCTGGATGGCGCTGCGGTCAAACACGTTTACCGCCAGGGTACGAGAGTCTTCAATGGTCACGTTACCCACTTGCTTCAGGGGCGTCATGGAACCGTAGTAGTTTACCTGAATGGTATCCAGCAGACTTGGGTGGGCACGGCCAGTACGTACCTTGGCCATCTGGGCCTTAGTGGCCTCTACACACTTGCCCATGCGATCCTGAGCATCTTTCTTGATATCTTCAATCACGTTAAATGTCCTTTTCGGTCATTAATGTTCGCAAACTTGTCGCTTATTTCTTGATGATGGTGCCTTCACCTTCACCCATGATAACACGGCGCAGGGCTCCGGGCTTGTTCATGTTGAATACCAAAATAGGCATATCATGGTCACGCGCCATGGTAAAGGCAGATAAATCCATCACTTTCAGTTCTCTTTCGAGAACATCGGCATAGGAGAGTTCATCGTATTTGATGGCTTCAGGATCTTTCATAGGATCGGCAGAGTATACGCCATCAACTTTGGTGCCTTTTAACACGACATCGGCTTCAATTTCAATGCCACGCAAACAGGCGGCTGAGTCGGTGGTGCAGAAAGGATTACCGGTACCGGCGGCAAAAATCACCACGCGTCCGGACTTGAGCAGGCTGATAGCCTCGGCCCAGTTGTAACGGTCACACACACCATTGAGCGGAATCGCTGACATCAGACGGGCATTCACATAGGCACGGTGCAAGGCATCGCGCATTGCCAGACCATTCATCACGGTCGCCAGCATACCCATGTGGTCACCCACCACGCGGTTCATACCTGCCTTGGCAAGACCTTCTCCACGGAACAGGTTACCACCACCAATCACTACCCCGACCTGGATGCCCAGTTCTACCAGTTCTTTGATTTCCTGAGCCATACGATCCAGCACGCTGGGATCAATACCGAAGCCCTCGGACCCCATCAGGGCTTCACCACTTAACTTAAGAAGAATGCGTCGAAATGCTGGTTTTGGATTGGTGCTCATGATTTTTATCCTGGTTATAACAAGACCGCAGCGGCTGCTGCGGTCTTGGAGTACTTACCTAGCGGCGATTAGGCCTTTTGAGAAGCAGCGATTTGCTTGGCCACTTCGGCCGCGAAATCTTCTTCTTTCTTCTCGATACCTTCACCCACTTCAAGACGGATGAAGTTAGTTACAGAAGCGCCTTTCTCTTTCAGGAATTCGCCAACTGTCTTCTTGGGCTCCATGATGAATGGCTGACCGGTCAGAGAAACCTCACCGGTGAACTTCTTCATACGGCCTTCAACCATCTTCTCGGCGATTTCTTTTGGCTTGCCTTCGTTGATGGCGATTTCAACCTGAACTTCACGCTCTTTGGCAACCACTTCAGCAGGTACGTCTTCTGGGTTTACGTACTCAGGCTTGGAAGCCGCAACGTGCATGGCCAGGTGCTTCAGAGTTTCTTCGTCAGCAGTACCGGTAACCACTACACCGATACGGTCGCCGTGGCGGTAAGCAGCAACGTTTTCACCGTCGATGTACTCAACGCGACGTACGTTGATGTTTTCACCGATTTTGGCAACCAGAGCAACACGAGCTTCTTCAAACTGTGCTTTCAGGTCTTCAACGGATACTTTACCGGCAGCAGCCACTTCCAGAACCTGGTTAGCGAAAGCCAGGAAGTTAGAATCTTTGGCTACGAAGTCAGTCTGACAGTTAACTTCCAGCAGAGCAGTGAAACCAGCACCTTGCTTGATCAGGATGGTACCTTCAGCAGCGATGTTACCGGCTTTCTTGGCAGCTTTGGCAGCGCCACTCTTACGCATGTTATCGATAGCAAGTTCGATATCACCGTTAGTCTCTTCCAGAGCCTTTTTACAATCCATCATGCCGGCGCCAGTGCGCTCACGCAGTTCTTTAACCAGGGCAGCAGAAATTGCCATTGTTAAATTCCTCTTTGAGTTTCGGCAATCATTTGCCGAGTAAGCAGGTATAAAACAGGGGCCCACGGGCCCCTGTTAACCAATCATTGATCTTGGTTAATAAGGGAGATGAAGCTCATCAACCTTATTATTCGGCTTCAACGAAACCGTCTTGCTCAGCTTGTACAGCCAGATCCTGACCACGGCCAGCTTTGGCAGCAGTAGCAGCAGCTTCGGTGTACAGGCGGATAGCACGCATAGCGTCGTCGTTACCAGGAACGATGTAGTTCACGCCGTCTGGAGAAGCGTTGGTATCAACCACAGCAACTACTGGGATACCCAGGTTGTTGGCTTCTTTGATGGCGATGTGCTCGTGGTCGGCACCGATCACGAACAGCGCATCAGGCAGACCGCCCATGTTCTTGATACCACCCAGAGACTTCTCGAGCTTTTCCAGCTCGCGAGTGCGCATCAGGGCTTCTTTCTTGGTCAGCTTGTCGAAAGTACCGTCAACAGACTGGGTTTCCAGCTCTTTCAGACGCTTGATAGACTGACGAACGGTTTTCCAGTTGGTCAGCATACCGCCGAGCCAGCGGTGATCAACATAGTACTGGTCACAAGAAACAGCAGCTTCTTTGATAGCTTCGCTGGCAGCGCGCTTGGTACCAACAAACAGAATTTTACCTTTCTTGGAAGCTACGTTGCTGATGAAAGCCAGAGCTTCGTTGAACATTGGTACTGTGTGCTCGAGGTTGATGATGTGTACACCGTTGCGGGCACCGAAGATGAATGGCTTCATCTTTGGGTTCCAGTAACGGGTCTGGTGACCGAAGTGAACACCGGCCTGGAGCATGTCGCGCATTGAAACTGTAGTCATTTTGAATACCTTAAAAAGTAAAAGGGGTTTGACCTCCACGCGTCCCATGACCTCGACTCCCGGCCTTTGGCCAGAAGCACCCCGAGGCATGTGCCGACACGTGTGCGATTTAGTATTTACAGATTAGCCATGTATAATGGCCGCCATATTTCACTCACCACTGCCCGGGTGTCCCCTACGCGGTGTTTTTGAGAGTCAAACATAACGGCGCGCTTTATACCATAAATCAGCCTGCAACACAAATTTTTGCGGGCTGATTTATGGCACGTCAGCGCCCCAATTCCCTGTGATACTAGGTGAGAAAACAACTGCATGAGTATAGTCATCAAGACCGCCGATGAGATAGAAAAAATGCGCGCCGCAGGTAAGCTGGCCGCAGATGTTCTTGAAATGATTGCCCCCTTCGTTAAGGCCGGCGTCACCACCAATGAACTCAACGATATTTGCGCCAAATACACCGAAGAACAGGGTGCCATTTCAGCGCCGCTTAACTATCACGGGTTCCCCAAGTCTATCTGTACCTCGGTCAATGAAGTCATCTGCCACGGCATTCCTTCTGACCAGCCACTGAAAGACGGTGACATCCTCAATATCGATATCACAGTCATCAAAGACGGCTACCACGGCGACACCTCCAAGATGTTTTTCATTGGCGATGTGTCTCCCAAAGACAAACGTCTGTGCCGCATAGCCCAGGAAAGCCTCTATGCCGCTATCCGCAAGGTGCGCCCCGGCATGAAACTGGGTGAAATCGGTGCCACCATCGAGAAAGTGGTAAAGGGAGCCAAAACCGGTCTGGAGAAGTACAGCATTGTCCGTGATTACTGTGGTCACGGCATTGGTGCCACTTTCCACGAAGAGCCTCAGGTCGTGCACTACAAAAACACCGACAACACCCTACTGCGGCCCGGCATGTGCTTTACCATTGAGCCCATGATCAACGCAGGTCGTCACCAAACAGTGCTCGACAAAGACGATGGTTGGACTGTGACCACCATCGATGGCAAAAACTCCGCCCAGTACGAACACACACTGCTGGTGACAGAGACGGGTGTGGAAGTACTCACCCTGCGCAGCGAAGAAGATTTCCCCCGCATTATCAATCATAAATAAGGTAATCCATGACGACGGCTCAGCAGGCCAAAGCCTCTTTGCAGGCGCTGAATCAGGAACTGGCGCTGGCCTTCGCGGCCCGTGAGGATGTAGTCGAACTGGTCAGGCGCCGATGCCGGGTCGTCGATGAATTACTGCAAACCGCCTGGAGCCATCATGGCCTGGGAAATTTCCCCATCGCCCTGGTTGCGGTGGGGGGATATGGGCGCGGCGAGCTGCACCCTCACTCTGACATAGATTTGCTGATGTTGGTGGATGAAAAGCTCCCCAAAGAAGCCGAGTTTGTGCTGGGTTACTTTATTGCGTTTTTGTGGGATGCGGGCCTTGAGATTGGCCACAGCGTTCGCACCATCAAAGACACCCTCACCTTGGGCCGGGAAGATATCACCATCGCCACCAATTTGTTGGAGGCGCGCCTCCTTGCTGGCAAAGAGTCGCTGTTTGATGAGCTTTACGACGCCATCCGCACCTGGGACTTTTGGCCATCGAGCGATTTTTTCGTGGCCAAGCGGGATGAGCAGCAAGCCCGTCACACCAAGGCCAGTGCATTCGATTTGGAGCCCAACGTCAAGAGTTGCCCGGGCGGCCTTCGCGACATCCAAACCGTTGCCTGGGTTGCCATGCGTCATTTCAATGCCTCACGCCTCGAGGAGTTGGTTGGCCACGATTTTCTCGAGCCCATAGAGCTTGAGGAATTATTGGAGTGTCAGCACTTTTTGTGGCAAATCCGCTTTGCACTGCACATTGCTTCCGGACGGGACGAAAACCGCCTGCTCTTTGACCTGCAGCGCCAGGTCGCTGAGCTCATGGGGTACGAAGACAAGACTCAGCTCGCCGTCGAACAGATGATGAAGCTCTATTACCGCACGGTTCGGCGGGTGATGGAGCTCAATGAGATGTTGCTGCAGCTCTTTAAACGCGCGACCCTCGGCCACACCAAGGCGTTGGAAATCGTGCCGATAAACGATAGCTTTCAGCGTCGAGGCAGCTTTATTGAGGCTCTTTCGGCCAATCCGTTCGTCAAGCCGGAAGACATCATGGGGCTCTTCCTGCTGATTGCCCGTAACTCCAATATCCGGGGTATTTACGCCCCGACGCTGCGCTCCATGCGTCAGGCCCGTAAAGCGCTCACCCAACCACTGATGGAATACGCCGAGTGCCGTCAGGTATTTATGGAGATCCTGCGCCACCCGCGGGGGATCTCAGCGTTTTCCCTGATGCATAAACACGGTATTCTGTCGGCCTATCTGCCAGCCTGGCGCGCCATCGAAGGCCAGATGCAGTTCGACCTCTTTCACGCTTACACGGTGGATGAACATACCCACAGGCTGCTGCTCAATATCGAGCGTTTTTCTCAGCCCGAGCAAAAAGACGAATTCCCCCTGGGATCCGTGCTGATTAACCAGTTACCGAAGAAAGGTCTGCTGGTGCTGGCGGCTATCTTCCATGATATTGCCAAGGGTCGGGGCGGCGATCACAGTAAACTTGGCGCCGTGGATGCGTTGGCATTTTGTAAGACCCATGGCCTGAACGATCATGATGGCCGGCTCGTAAGCTGGCTGGTGGAAAACCATCTGGTAATGTCAGTAACCGCCCAAAGGCGGGATATTTCAGACCCCGATGTGGTGGCTGACTTTGCCGGCAAGGTGCGCGATGCCGTGCACTTAAGTTATCTCTATTGCCTCACGGTGGCGGATATCTGCGCCACCAACGAAAAAACCTGGAACAACTGGAAAGGCTCACTGCTGCGGGATCTGTACTTTTCGACCCAGCGGGTACTGGCTCGCGGTAAAGAAAAACCGGTGGACATCCGTGCCCGGGTGCGGGAATACCAGGCCAAGGCTAAAAAGGAGCTCTTGCGCCGTGGCGTGAAAGAGAAAGAACTCGATGCGCTCTGGGCCAGGTTCAAAGCCGATTACTTCCTGCGCCACCAGCCCAATCAAATCGCCTGGCATGCCGAGGGCATTCTCAAACACCGCCAGGATGAGCCATTGGTGCTGATTTCCAAGCACACCACCCGAGGCGGCACAGAGCTTTTTGTTTACTGTCAGGATAAGCCCAAGCTGTTTGCCACCGTCATGGCAGTGCTGGACAACAAAAACATCAATGTCCACGACGCCACTGTGATGACATCCAAGGACAACTATGCCCTCGACAGCTTTGTTATTCTTGAGCAGGACGGCGAACCCCTGATGCAACTGTCCCGTATTCAGAGCATTCGCAAGGGGCTTGAAAAGGCGCTCGCCAGTGAAAACCCCAGACCGCCGAAGTTCCGTAAACTTTCCCGCAAGATGAAACCTTTTAACGTACCTACACAGGTCAGTTTTCTGCCGGGTAGCCGTCATGGTACAAGTATGATGGAACTTATCGCTCTGGATATGCCCGGCCTGCTCGCAAGAGTGGGTGACATCTTCTACCGCTGTGAGATAACCTTGCTGGCAGCGAAAATCACCACCATCGGTGAGAGGGCTGAAGACTTTTTCGTACTGCAAACCAATGACGGTCACGCCCTGAGTGAAGAGGAACAGCGACGGCTTAAAGAGGCACTTATCAGTGCCCTGTCCCAGACAAATTTTTAATACCTTATCAAAACGGGAGAACCCACATGGAGGCTTTACGCCAGCGTATTGAGGCGGCTTTTGAAGCTCGCGCAACTATCACCCCAGGCAGTGTCGAGCCAAGCGTCCGCGCCGATGTTGAAACAGTCATCAACATGCTCGACAAGGGCGAAGTACGCGTGGCCGAGAAAATCGATGGCCAGTGGCATGTTAACCAATGGCTGAAAAAAGCCGTTCTGCTGTCGTTCCGCATCTTCGACAACGGCGTTATTGAAGGTGCTGAAACCAAGTACTTCGATAAAGTACCAATGAAATTTGCTGACTACGACGAAGCACGTTTTCGCGCCGAAGCCATTCGCGTTGTGCCCCCTGCCGCTGTTCGTAAAGGCTCTTTTATCGGCAAAAACACCGTACTGATGCCGTCTTACGTAAACCTCGGCGCTTATGTTGACGAAGGCACCATGGTTGACACCTGGGCCACCGTGGGCTCCTGTGCGCAAATTGGTAAAAATGTACACCTGTCAGGTGGTGTCGGCATCGGTGGCGTGCTCGAACCGCTGCAGGCCGGTCCTACCATCATTGAAGACAACTGCTTCATCGGTGCCCGCTCTGAAATTGTGGAAGGTGTAATCGTTGAAGAAGGCTCGGTGATATCCATGGGCGTTTACATTGGCCAGAGCACCCGAATTTACGACCGTGAGACAGGTGAAATCCACTACGGCCGCGTTCCAGCAGGCTCTGTGGTAGTGTCAGGCACCCTGCCGTCTTCCTGTGGCAAGTACAACCTGTATGCCGCCATCATCGTGAAAAAGGTAGATGAAAAGACCCGTGGCAAAGTAGGGATCAACGAACTGCTGCGTATCGTAGATTAAATAGTACACAATATAAAAAAGCAGACTCAGGTCTGCTTTTTTATTGCCTGAACTTATCCACCGCAACGTAATGGCGGTGCATTACATCAAACAACATTCAAACACTTGGCTGCATGCATGCAAAACTATCCCCCGCCAGGCCCCACGGGACATACAGCACGGTGGACAGTCACAATTCCATACAGAATGACATACTTTATGTATCGCTTTTGTGTAAGGACAGGACTGTAATCTAGGGGTGTCCGTACAACCAGGAGAGTACAAATGAAGATGCAACACGCCTTTGCCGCACTGACTTTGGGATGTCTGAGCCTTGGTGCAACAGCCGCCATGAGCCCTGAGGTTGAAAACAAACTGATTGCGGTATGCAAAGCCGGATTGAGTGACAGTCAAATCCGATTCCACTCAACCATGAAAGAACATCGCATCAACGAAACCCGGGTGTTCCCTCGCTTGGTATGCAATGGTGAAACCTTCTATGACTTCGCCGTATCCAACGGGTCAAACCGCACAGCTGAGCGCATTGCCCGCTATCTGCCCGGCAAGGTAACCATTAAAGATTTGGCCATGAACCATGCCGATGAAATGCTTTATGTAGAGTTCGACAAATAGCACAAAAAGGCGCCGAGGCGCCTTTTTGGTGGGTGCTGTGTTAAAACACCACGGTTTTATTACCGTAGACCACAACCTTATCGGCCAATACCAAACCCAGCGCCCGGCTCAACACCGACTTTTCCACATCCCGTCCAGCCCTTGCCATTTCCAGTGCACTGTAATTGTGATCCACATGGATCACGTCCTGTTTGATGATGGGGCCTTCATCCAGACAATTATTCACAAAGTGGGCAGTGGCTCCGATTATCTTCACACCACGCTCCCAAGCCTGCCGATAGGGGTTAGCTCCAATAAACGCCGGCAAAAAAGAGTGGTGAATATTGATAATGCGATTGGGATAACGCCCAACAAATTCCGGCGTCAGAATGCGCATAAACTTGGCCAGCACCAAATAATCCGGCGCATAGGGTGCAATCACTTCGGCCAGTGCCGCTTCATGCTGGTGTCTGTCCAGACCTTCATGGCAGACATGATGAAAGGGAATATCAAACTTTTCCGTGAGCGGCCTGAGCTTGTCATAGTTACCGACGACTGCGGCTATCTCCACGTCCAACGCGCCATAATAGGCCTTCATCATCAAATCCCCGAGGCAGTGGGCTTCCTTGGTCACCAACACCACCACTCTTTTGCGTCCCGCAGGTTTGAGGCTGGTGTGATGATGCGCTGGCAGCACCTCATCCAGGGCGCCGAGTAAACTGGCTTCATCCACAAGGCCTTCAAGCTCAGTGCGCATAAAAAATCGCCCCTCGGTATTGTCGACAAATTCGTCGTTTTTGATGATGTTGAGGCCATTTTCAAAACACACGCCCGTGATTTTGGCAATAAGACCCTTGGCATCGGCACAATCGGTAATGAGTACCCGGCGATCTGATGGTTGTGACACACACTTCCCCTCTTTGTTGTATTTTGGGCAGCATGCCACAGGCGTTGCAGCAATAGCGAATTACGCTGATTTTTATCGGGTAACAGCGAAATATACCGACGCCTGCAAAAAATAACGTAAAAAACCGGCAGTAAATTTGGGAATTCAATAACCAACTTATCAGGTGCGGGTATCAAGATACCGCTGCAGCAGCTTTCTTAAGGTTTCAGCCTTGGTGCCAAATACCAGTTGAACGCCACTGCCAACCACAATTACGCCCTTGGCTCCCAATGACATCAATCGCTGTCGGTCTACCAGAGTGGGGTCTGACACACTGATCCGAAGACGAGTAAGGCAAGCAGATAAATCAGCAATATTTCCACCGCCTCCCAGCGCAGAGACGATGGCAATTAAATTGCGCTGCTGGCCGGTATCGGCTTCAAAGCGACCGGGGGTTTTAAGGTTAAACGCCAGAATACAGGCCCGGAAAAGAATGTAGTAAATAACAAATGTCAGCGGCCCCAGGAACCAAATCCAATGGGTATTACTCGATTGGGGAAACAGCAGTACAAAATCCACCAGACCATGGGAAAACACTACGCTGTGGTGAATATCAAGCAAAATGGCGATGCTGTAAGCGAGGCCTGTCAGCAGGGCGTGACACAGATACAAGAGCGGCGCCACAAACAGGAAAGCGAATTCTATGGGCTCTGTGACCCCTGTCAGCCAGCTGGCGGTCGCGGCCGATAACATGACTCCGGCAACCCGGTTGCGTTGATTTCTGTCGGCGCAGCGCCATATCGCCAGTGCGGCCGCAGGCAAACCCCACATTTTAATCAGGTAACCACCGGCAAGGTTACCCGCAGAAGGATCGCCAGCAAAATATCTTGCCATCTCCCCCCGCACAATGTCGCCATCATGGGCATATTGCCCCACTTCCAAATAAAAAGGCGCATTCCAAATATGATGCAGCCCCAGCGGCAGCAATAACCGCTCAACCATGCCGTAGAATCCAAAGGCAATGGCAGGCTCCTGATACACAGCCCAGTCAGATAAACGCTCAATAGATAATGCCAGGGGCGGCCAGATAAAGGCCAGCATCACGGCCAGTAACATGACCAGGGGGATCATAATCAGCGGGGCGCTGCGTCTGCCTTCGAAAAACGAAAATACCGCGGGTAGCCTGAGTTTTTCACTGAGTCGCACCGCAACACAGGTGATCCCCCCCACCAACATGCCTCCGGCAATGCCGGTATCTATGGTGGGGGTTCCCCACACTATGTGGGATGGCAACTGATAGACCTTGGCTGCCGCTGCCAGTGTAGAGAGCAGCACGCCGTAGCCGAAGGCGGCTGAGAAGGCCGCAATCCCCTGATCGCGGCAAAAGCCGATGGCCACCGCAATGGCGAACAGCATGGGCATGATGTCGAAAATGAGCTTGCCCACACTCAACATCAACACATTGAACACGTCAGGAATAAAGGGCAAGGGATTGGTGGCAATCCCTATCATGACCCCCGCAGCCGGTAATATGGCAATGGGAATGAGCAGCGTTTGCGACAAACGCTGGGCAAACCTGAACCAGTGGCGGTTCAGGCGGGTTAGTCGTTCAGGCCGAGCTGAACTTGCTGGTGCCATTGCGTCAGCCACGTTTTGGCCTCTAATTCAGGTTCCATAGTGTCCATTGCATCGATTCGCAGCAGCGGCAAAACCTGCTTGGCTCCAAGCTCTGTAAAGAGTGCATCCAGTTTTTCGCCGGCACCGCAATACTCGCTGTAACTGGAATCCCCCAAGCCAACCACACTGTAATGGAGGCTAGGCAAGTAAGGGGCAGTGGATTGGATGCGGTAGTACCAAGACTGGATGTCTTCCGGTAAATCACCACTGCCAGTGGTGGATGACACCAGAATCAATAATCCCTCGTTACTGGGAGTAAAGTCGTTCAACTCATGGGATTGCCACAGCCGCACGCCATATCCCAAACCAGCGAGTTCATCCGCCAGGGTTTCAGCCACAAACTGCGCACTGCCATAAACGGTACCGAATACCAGGTCGACGTGTTTCATTCGGAATAAGTCTCACGGTTTAATATAAAATAATCAGTAATATGGGCTCAAACATACGCGAAAGCAGCGACCACAGGCAAGTCGTCATATTCATTGGCGGTTTTTCCGCTATTCGTGCTACCTTGATAGAGGTTCTGCTTCAACCCCTTTTCGGGAAAGGACACATTTGAAGCACAGATAACCACGGACGGATGCTCATCAACGGGAAGCACGCCATGCAACCGAGCTGCCGCAAGAAACAGCACAAGGCCTGTCAAAACAGGCGAAGCCGTTACTTTCAAAGTCAAAAAATCTGGCCCGATGTTCCCCATACCCAAGTTGCCGGTTTTGTCAGCCTTGCCGAGATCAAAGCAAGGCTGAAACAAGCAGGCTGATCAGGCAATAAGCATGGATGGCGATAACGCCAGCGTCGCCTCATCCCATCCAAGCCCGGAAAACACCCCAAGCCATTCAGACTCCAACTCAGTCTCAATGGCCAGCGGAGCCCCCGTCAGTGGGTGTGTCAGCTCCAGTCGTTTCGCAATCAACCACAGACGATTAATTCCAAAGTGCTCCCGGAAAAAGCGATTTTGTTTACCATCACCATGGGTTGTATCACCCACGATAGGATGGCGCAGATGAGCCATATGCCTGCGCAGCTGATGTTTGCGCCCCGTTTGTGGCTGCAGATGCATCAGGGCAAAACGGCTGCTTGGATAACGCCCCGATGAATAGGGAATCTCACTGTTCAGCAGTGGCCGATAGGCCGTGATGGCTTCCTGGGCAGGCTTATCGGGGTCAACATCTTTATCGGCAAGTTCATCCAACTCTTCTTTAAGAGCGTAATCAAGCACACCCGCCTCAAACATGTTGCCACGCACCAGAGCCAGGTAGTGTTTGCGAATACTGTGGTTGGCAAACTGACCGCAAAGGATATTGGCCACCTCGCTGGATTTGGCAAAGAGCAACACGCCCGATGTGGGCCGGTCAAGGCGGTGAACCGGAAACACATGACAACCCACTAGGTCGCGGGTCAGCTGCATCGCAAACCAATGTTCTTTTCGCGCAAGATAAGTGCGATGCACGAGCAGCCCCGCGGGCTTATGAATAGCCACCATAGCCTCATCTTCGTAGAGGATCTCAATGGCCGGTGCCGTGTCAGCAAATGCCAACTCAAAAGTACCGGCCTGTACTGGTTCATTTTCCATTAACGGCATCATCCAGGTTTGCTATCGCAGTCAGCAGAGATTCTTTGTCGGTGTCAGCGCCCCAAACATGCTGGGCCATGGGCAGTAAACACATGGCTGACGGAAGGGGTTGTTTCGCTTCAAGCAGTGCACGAAATCTTGGCAGAAAGATAAACTGCAACCACTCATCAAAAGCCATTAAGTCACAACCAAATGGCGCCTGACTCGCCAATGCCTCAGTCGATGGCATTTTATCCCGCCACAGTGCGGCCGACTTGAGCGCGTATTCCAACTCATCGAGCAGTGATAATAACTGGGCATCAGACACAGACAAGGGGGCAGCGGACACAGGAAAGACTCTCCTAAAAAGGCCAATTGTACCATCTTGCGCCACTTAACCCTATAATGGCGCCCCATCGGAACACTCTCTTTTACAGGCCGCAGTCAGATGGCAGAAATCACCAGCATCAGTCAATTTCTTTCCACCGCCAAGACCCAGTTTCAGGTGTACGATCTGGGGCGCCGGGTGCAACATATCGACGCCATGGCCTTTGCCCAAATTGAAGCGTTGCAGGCTCCTTATCCCTATCCCATTCAGGGACACGCCAAAATGGCACTGGTATTTTGGGATGCCAGCGAACAGCACTTTGTGTGGTTTATCAGCTTGCCACTGGATGAGCGGGGTCTGCTGAGCCCTGCGCCGCGCAGTCAGTTCATTCACATGATTCTTGAGGCTCTTGGACAGGACTTAACCCGGACGTTGAGCGAAGATGAGCAACAAAAAATGGCCAATCATCCATTCAGCTTCAAGCCCACGCAGGAGAAACTCGCGGTATTTAATGCCTTGGTGCGCCGTCATCTCGGGCGTTCGGCCTCCAGCCAGTATGAATTTGCCGCTCAGTATTTATCGGGCCAACTGCCACAGGACACCTGGCCTAACGTGGGGTTTCAGGGCTTGGCCGACATCAGTGTGAGGCTGGGTGAACTGGATCATGCCGCCATGGTGGCCCGTGCTCTTGAGTTCGCCCCGATGGAAGTTCAAATAGCGCTATGCCAGTGTCTGGAGCATGTGCTGGTACCGGAAGCCGTGAAAGACGCGCTGCTCGCAGGGCTGGAAGAGCACAGGGATGCACGCCTCATCTATTTTTTAAGGGCCCTTGGCAGCCAGCCTGATGCCTCGGTGCAGGCCATAGCGTCATTGGCCGAAAAACGATTGCTCACCGAAGAAGTGCTGATTTGCATCGCCGGTCGGAATTGGCTGGCTCTGCGGGATGACATATGTCGCAAAAGCTTCCTTGAAGCCCTGGCGCTGATGCCGCAAGACTTTTTCAATCAAGTCTTTGCTGATATTGTGGCTATACCGGCACTGCGCACTTCCATGCTGATGGCCATCCGGGATCCAAATCGCATCGATGCCCTGTCTCTGGCCATCGGCGGACTGTTCAAGGCGACCAAATCATGATGACCGACCTGCTGTTACTCCTTGGCGTTGCTTTAATTGCAGCGTTTTTTTGGCAATTGAGACAAATGGCCGAAATTGCCCGAATGTTCGCCGAAAAAGAAGCCAAGCGCCAAAATGTACAATTGCTGGCAATCGCTCAGCTCAGCGCAAAACCCACGCTGGGCGCCAGTACAGGCATTGGTTGGAAAGCAAGCTATCTTTTTGAATTTTCAACCGATGGCATTAATCAATATCGTGGCCACATCCATATGTTGGGTAAAAAAATTCAAAAAATTGAGTGGCCGATTTTTCCCGAGCCAGAATGGCACCAGGCCCCGACAGCAAGGGGCTCGTTGGGGGGAGGCTGCGGGAGCAAAAGCAGTTGCAGCTCTGGTAGCTGTCGCTGAGCTTTGTCCGCTGCCGCTAATGATAGGCGTCAGTTATATGAAAGCCGAAACTCCCGGGGCAAATACAACCGCTGTTGTAACCTCAATCACGAGTTCATTTGCAATGTAAAGCGGCACACTGCAGTTGAGTTGGAAAGCGGGCACTGGCCCGCTTTATTTTTGGACTTAACATCAGCGGTTGGAAAACCGGCAACCGCATGGCAACAATCGAGTGCCTGCAAGAGCGCGTTAGTTACACGGCGCTTAGTACCGCCATCATTTAGTAATGCCCATTACACGACTTGAGAAAAAAGTCAGAGTAACAGCAGCATTAAGCCAATGATGAGCAGTCACCAACCCGGCTGATTAAGACTGCACCGTCTAAACGCACAAGTTTAAAAATAAGAAAGGGTGCGGTTCTTTCGAACCGCACCCATCTGTTTCCCTGTTAAGCCATCCAGCTATTGTTGTGCTCCCTGCACCATCCATGCGTATGCGTTGCTTCCTGCGTCGTCCCTGGCTTTCCTTTGCTTGTCCATGTACTTGCGTACTTTCCATCTCACTCGGTTATCCCTTGACCGAGCCTGCTCCGTCCATGAGCGTGTCCTGATTTCATCCTTGATGAGTGTCCATACTCAACCGTCCATGTTTTGCGCCGTCCGGGGCACTCAAACTTTCCTTCCTGGAGAGCTCTGGCGTCCTTTGCCACTATTCCAACATCCTGTTGGCACATCCTGTGGTCTACTTCCTTGTCCGACACATCCTGCATCGGTTCTCCGCTCCTGGAGACGTTCCTGTCATCTTCCTGATATGGCATCCATTGCCAGCATCATTCCCTCGACAATTTGAATTTTACTGATTGCTGCGAATATAGGGTGGGGTTTACACGAATGTGATCATTGACCAAAATATGTCACATTGAGAAACACGGTGTAATTAGCTGTTTTTAAATACAATTTGCTTCCACTTGGGAAATTCATTCTATGCACAGCCCCGCATCTCTCACATAAGGTGTGAGAAATATCTCACACTGCATGCAGTCAGTTTGTCTTTTGCCCCAAGCGTAGCTTCGACGGCCCGACAGCCAAATGAAAAGGTGACACAAAGAAAAAGGGCGCGTCTTAAAGGCGCGCCCCATTTTTACCTTGTTAGCTATCCCGCTAAGTTGTGCTCCCTGCACCATCCATGCGTCTAGTCGCATCCAGCGTATTCCTGGCATACAAGCCATGTCCATGTACTTACGTACTCAATCCCTTGACCGGTCGCTTCCTGGTAACCGTTCCTGCTGCATCCCTGAGCGCTATCCGTATCGCGTCCTGCGTACTGATCCTTTCAGTACTGACTCCATCAACCGCTAATCCTTAACGGTGCTGTTCGTCCTGAACCTGTCCAGAATATCCTGCTGTCTTCCTGACTGAGGCGTCCTGCCTGTCCTTACCGCCAATGCGTCCATAGCTGGCGTTTGTCCCTGCGCGTCCTGCCGGGTGCGGCACCTTCAATGGCACCGATGGAAAAGGAACATCCTTATTCGTTTCGTGGTGCAAGCCATTCCCTGACTGCAATTGAAGTTTATCAAACAGAAAGAGAAAACGTGATGCAAGGCGCGTTGACTGCAGTCGGCGTTATTAACGCATCGGGAAAGAAACAAAGACAACCAGCTGATTATTAATAGTAAAATGAAAAAATCACGGCGAACTTCGAGTGAATCTAGCCGTATTATCCTACGCTGCGTGTGAGATATATCTCACACAACCTATAGAGATATATCTCATTAGGTATTTTGGCGTTGTCTACCGGAGATAAAATCCCACAACATTACCCAATCCCCCAAAAAACTGTACCAGGGATGACGAAATGTCGCAGGGCGATTTTTCTCAATAAAAAAGTGACCTATCCACGCAAATCCATACCCCACTACAGGCAACAACCAGGCCCACTGCCACTGACCCGAGATAAATAAAACCAATAACAGTATAAGCACCAGTGAAGAACCCAGGTAATGGAGCCCCCGGCAAAGCGGATGGGAATGCTCGCTCAGGTAATAGGGATAAAACTCGCTGAAACTGCTGAATCTAGGCTTCATTGGACTGCCTGCGATAAAACATGAGTTCGCCTTCCACCTTATCAAAATGAATAGGCCCAATGCTTTCAAAGCCATTGGATTGGAACAGATGTTTTTGTGAGGCTTGGCTGACAAATACGCCAATGCCATCCAATTCAGGCTGATCGTCACACCAGGACTGCACCGCTTTGAGCAGTTGCTGTCCATGACCTTTACCCTGCTCGGTGGGCGCCAGCGCGATAAATTGCAAAATACCACAGGCCTTGCCTGGGAGATGTTCCAGGATCTGGGCCTCTTTCTTCAATATCATCTGGGTTGACTGCCAACCTGTTCCCAGCAGCATTTTGAGGCGCCAGTGCCAATTTTTAGCATCGCCCAGAGGAGCATGCTGAGTGACCACACAGGCAATACCAATGAGGCGGTCTTCATCAAACCAGCCAACCAGTGTTTGCTCCTGTTGCCATAATTCGTTGAGTTCTTCGCGAATGGCTGCCCGGAGCTTTTGCTCATAGGATACCTTGTCATCGTAACCAAGGGTTTGCATAAAAAAGGGGTCATCATGGTATGCGTTATACAGAATTGAGGCAGCGACCCTCAAATCCTCCGCCGTAAGATAAACAGCGCGAAACCTTTCCTGAGTCTGGTGTTCCACTCTTGCTATTCCTTGATCCAGATCACACTCAAACCAATGTAACAAGCCCTACAAAAAGTGCAATTATTAATCGAGTTTGCCTTTTTAGCACGAGCAATCAATTATTAACCCATGGTGTCAGTCGGAGGAATACTATGGATACGACCCCCGTGGATCTCAGCCATTTATTTGAACAGTTGGGACTGGAGAGCAGCGATAAGGCCATCAGCCAGTTTATTGATAAACACACAATAGGCGCCGACCTGGCCATTTGGCAGGCCGACTTCTGGACACCGGCACAGGCCGGATTTTTAAGAGAGTCACTGGAAGTGGATGCCAACTGGTCAGAATTGATTGACCTGTTGGACACCCGGCTACGCAAATAAATCAGCCCTTGCGATAGGCCGTTTCGCCCCAGCCAACCAAGCGATTGTTGTGCAGTATCACAGGAGTGCATTCTTCTTTGGTGGTACTGCCGTCGCCGTGCAATCTGTGTGTGCGATAGAAAAACACCTGAACGTCTTTACCATCCGCTTGCCAGGCTTCATAAAAATCGGCATTGCCCATCAACGCCAGTACCTGGGACTTGTCCATTCCAAGACTAAGTTGAGTCAGATGCTCTCTGTTCTCAAGCTGCTTTTTTTCCCAATCCTGATAACCGCTGACACTCTCACCTACATTAACAACACAACCACCGAGCGCCAAACTCCCCGCCAACATCAAACCCAAATAAACTGATTTCATTCCTTTTCTCCTTATGATGACCGCTGTGATAAACTCACAGCCATAGCGGCCAAAGGTCAGCAAGAAACAAGCCAAAATATAATCCATTGTTTTAAATAGACTTATGTTTTCAGCTTGTGCATTTATTAAGGAATTTCACCAACTATGAGTCAAATTGAGCAGGTGCTGGCAGTGGCCCGTTCTTTAGAACTGAAAGGACTGGAGCCCAGCGTTGCCCTCATTAAGGCCAATCTGGCAAAGTCCGTCCCCATGCCTGTCATCATCAAGGGGCTGACCCAGTTCAAGCAACTCAGTCATGCCGACAAGGTAAAACTGACAACATCCATCCCCGAAGCAACAGAAGACGCACCAGCCTCAGAGCTTGATGCGCTGCAGCAGCGGGTTGCCATGCTTGAAACCCTGTGTCAGCAGTTGAATGAACGCATTAAGACACTTGAAGAGGGCAAACACTGATGTTTGTTTGCGAAGTACGATTTGAGTGTTTTGCAGACACCACCATCAGCGCGGCCCAGCATGCCATTAATCACCTGCTCGAGGCGTGGCGCGCCAACGGACAAATTCTCGGTCGCGAGTTTGCCGTCAGCTTTAATGACGGTGAATTTAGAGCCCGCCTGATGCTGCCGGCACAGGATAGTCTGGCCAACCGTCACAACAGTCCTTGGGCCAAAGCCGCACTGAAAGGACTCACGGATGCCAAGCTGCTTCCGCCACGGGAAAAACTGCTTGGGCAGGACATCAATGCCAATGAAAGCGCGACACAAACACCTGAGTGGCAGTTGCTTTACACCAGCTATGTGCACATGTGTTCTCCAGTGCGCAGTGGCGATAACCTGTTGCCAATCCCGCTTTACAAGTTGCCGGCGACCTTCAATGGCGATCACAAGCAGTTGATCCGCTGGCAAACCGAATGGCAGGCCTGCGACGAGTTACAGATGGCGTCGGCGACCAAGGCGGAATTTGCTGCATTGGATGAGCTCTGTAATGTCGGAAGCGATCTGTTTCGCCGTGGCTGGGATCTCAGGGGACGCATCGAATACCTCACCAAAATCCCAACCTATTACTACCTGTATCGGGTAGGAGGCACCAGTCTACAGGATGAGCAGGCACGCCCCTGTCCCCGTTGTGGCAGCGCGAGCTGGCGTTTGGACGAACCCCTGCTCGATATGTTTCATTTCCGCTGTGAGCCCTGCCGTATCGTGTCCAATCTGTCCTGGGACTATCAATAACACAGACCGGCTCCAACGAATCGAGCGAATCGAGCCAACAAAAAAGCGCCCTTGGGCGCCTTTTAGATTCTTGATACTGACATTTAGCGACCCGTCAGGTTGTGCCACATTCGCTTGAGACTGGCAAATATGCCGGGATGGGGCGTTGCGGCAACCGCATACTCTTCATGGCGCTGAGGGGGTGCCACCCGCGGGTTCAGCTGCTGCAAAAAGGCTTCCAGACTGTCTGCCAACTGTTCATGGGGCTCCTGGCCTGCGACCTCTCGCCAAACACTGCCATCGGCATTATTCACAGAAATCATTTCATCCACGTCGCCAATCAAGCCAATAAACCAGGTCTGGGGCTGCTTCAGCTGCTTTTTCATCATCAGGTGACCGAGTATGTTTTGCTGCAACAGTACAAAATCCTCTTCGTTCCAAATCTGGATCAGTTCCCCTTCTCCCCAGGGCGAGTCAAACTGAAGTGGACCGGCGAAGAGATGGCCATAAAAGCCGTTGATATCACTGTGTAATTCAATACCCATGGCATGGGATACATTATCGAATACCGCCGCTTCGTGCCTTGGCACCATCTGCCATGGCTGTGGCGCCTCGCTGTCGGCAATTGCGCCATCAGCCAGGCAAGGTGACATCCTGCCATGGGTAAAGCAACGGGGAAGTTCACCCAATCGCTCAACAAAGGCCGCCTTGTAGATTTCGTGAAATTTTGTCAGTGCTGCCAGACAAGACACTTAAGAACCGTCCAAACTAGGTTATAATGTGCCCCTATTTTGACACGGAAAGATGTTTGATGACACGAAATCACGATCCCTATAGTGGTGCCGCCGAGCTTGAGGGGCTGACCCTGGGTCAGGCCACTGAGTACCAGGCTGAGTATGCGCCATCACTGCTGCAAGGGGTTCCCAGAAAACTCAATCGGGATGCCATCGCCCTTACAGGCACTTTGCCTTTTCACGGAACCGACCTCTGGACCGGCTATGAGCTGTCCTGGCTGAACGCCAAGGGTAAGCCCATGGTGGCCATTCTGGATGTTCAGTTGGATGTGAACAGTGAAAACCTGATCGAGTCCAAATCCTTTAAGCTGTACCTCAACAGCTTCAACCAGACCCGCTTTGGCTCAGTTGAAGACGTCAGCCACACCCTGGAAAAGGACTTGGCCCAGTGCGCCAAAGGCGAGGTCAAAGTGAAGGTTATCGAGCCCAAGCACTTCGGCCTGGCCCGTATTGTAGAGCTGCCCGGTACCTGTATCGATGATCTGGACATTGAAGTCGACAACTACGACTTTAATCCCGACTACCTTGAAAACAGCACCGACGACAAACAGTTGGTGGCAGAGACGCTCAATTCCAACCTGCTTAAGTCAAACTGTCTTATCACCTCACAACCGGATTGGGGCAGTGTGATGATCCGTTACCAGGGGCCCAAGATAGACAGAGAGAAATTGCTGCGCTATCTCATCTCGTTCCGCCAGCATAACGAGTTCCACGAGCAATGTGTTGAGCGTATCTTTACCGATCTCAAACACTACTGTGGTTGCAGCAAGCTGACGGTATTCGCCCGTTACACCCGCCGTGGTGGACTGGATATCAACCCGTTTCGCAGTGATTTCGAGCACCTGCCGGAAAACAATCGTTTGGCTCGCCAATAGTGCCAAAGCGATTAGACGCGTTCGATAAAAGCAGCCATCAGGCTGCTTTATTTTTTGATAAAGAGTTAAGACTGATACTCGCCCAGTAAACTTTGTAATGGCCGCTGATTCAGCATCACCTCAACGCTGACCTTATCTTCAGCCCCCAGGGTAACTGCGAGACGATAATCACTGTCTATGTGTCCAAGCCAGGATTGCCACTGAGTGCAGTTCGGCTCCCGAGCAAGCATTTTAGGTTCAAGCCCTTGATAAAATTGTGTAAAGCCTTCCTTCTGTCTTAAGCTCGCAAGGTTAAGATCGAAGGCGAAGCTTTGCAGCCCCTCAGCCAGCCCCCTGCCGGTTGCCTTGATGTAAGACTCTTTCAATGCCCATAAATCAAAAAAAGCATCCCGTTTAAGGGAGTTATCCAGTGACGCCAGATAAGCCTGCTCCGGAGCCGAAAAATAGTGACGATAAATGGCATTGATGTCGGTATTGGTGCGTTTACGCTCTATATCCACACCAAGATACAAGCCCCTGTTATGTTTGCCTGTGCCATCATCTTCGGCCCGGATAACACCCACCAGCAACAGGTCTCCGCTGTGGCTAAGATTAAAGGCAAAGGGTCCGCCTTGTTGCCGGCGCAATTCTGGCTTGCCCTGAGTGCCATAATCAAATCGAAACGCCTCGGGAGCCATCTGCGTCTGGCGCGCAAGCTCGGCTCTGAGACAAAGCCTCACCAAGCGTTGTCGCATTGACAAACCGGGTAAGGTAGCCCGGCCAATGCGGGCGAGCTCATCGTCGCTGAGCCAATGACTGCAGCGATGCGCCAACTGCTCAATCTCTTCTCCCACATCCTTGAGCGCCGGCAATTTCACCAGGGTTAAGGTCAGGGTTAAACCGCGGTTGGTAATCGAATTGGGCATTGGTTACTCGCGTGACTGAAAAAGACATAAAACGGCTGACAGAGTATAACCGACACCACCCGGGTTTCGGAGCCCTATCGCCTGTAGCGAGTGCCCTTGTGCCCATACAGATGCTCGCCATCTCACACCACTCGGGATGTCCTGTCCCCATCCGTGGCGCGCAAACCGAAGACATAAAAAAGCGGCGCCGGGAAGGAGATCCACAAAGCGCCGCAATGGTTTGGGAGAGATGCCTGTAAACTGCTGCTGGCAAACAGCTGGTTCAGTCGTCTTTATCCTCTATGGTACGCAGCAGGCCTTGCTGCACCGCCGGGGGAACTATCTCGTAGCGGGCAAAGCTTAAGGTAAACTCACCTTCCCCTGAGGTCATGGACTTAAGCCGGGTGGCATAATCATCCACTGTGGACAGGGGCGCTTCGGCCAATACCTTTACCTTGCCATCACGGCGGGCTTCTGTGCCGCAAACCATGGCGCGACTGGAGCTGAGGTGCCCGGTAATGTCGCCCACATCGTCGGCGCCCACCACAATTTCCATGGACACCAGAGGCTCCAAAATCACCGGATTTGCCTGCAAAAAGGCGTCATAGAAGGCTTTTTTACCGGCCATCACGAAGGCTATTTCCTTGGAATCGACGCTGTGGTGCTTACCGTCAAGCACGGTCACCCGCACATCCTCCACCGGATAGCCGCCGAGACGCCCCACCTTAAGCGCTTCACGTACGCCTTTTTCCACCGCAGGGATAAACTGGGTAGGCACGGCGCCGCCAACCACCTTGGAGACAAACTCGAACCCTTGCCCCCTTGGCAGTGGCTCAACGGTCAGTTCCACCTCACCAAACTGCCCGGCACCACCGGACTGCTTTTTATGGCGATAGCGTGCCGTTGCTGCCTTGCACACGGTTTCCCGGTAAGCCACCGCCGGCTTGCAGGTCTCCATGTCGACTCGGAATACGCTTTGGGCCTTTTCCAGTGCAATCTGCAAATGCAAATCCCCAAGGCCACTCAGCACCGTTTGCCCTTCTGCATCGTTTTGCGACACCGCAAGGCTGGGGTCTTCTGCAATCAGTTTGGCCAGCACCTCGGCAATTTTTTGCTCGTCCCCACGACGCTTGGGCGACACTGCCAGACCGAAAATCGGCTGGGGCATTTTAAGCTCCCGCAGATGGAACTCGTCTTCATCGTGGCTATCGTGCAGCACAGAGCCCACTTCCAGCTCATCGATTTTACACAGAGCGCAGATATCACCGGGGATGGCGGTCTCTACCTCTGTGGTTTCGGCGCCCTGGAGCTTAATAAGGTGAGCCACTTTCACCGGTTTGCGATCGGCACCAATAAAGAGCCGCATGCCACTTTCCATCGTGCCCTGATACAAGCGGAACACAGCAACCCGGCCAAAATAGGGGTCTATGCCCACCCTGAACACCTGTGCCAGCACATGGTCATCCGGGCTTTGGGTCACATCAACGGGTTCAGCCTTGTCGCCGAAACCTTTGATAAACTGTGGCGGGTTGGCTTCCAGCGGGCTTGGCATCAGCTTAACCATGATTTCAAGCAAGGAGCTGATACCGATATCAAGCTCTGCACTGGTAAAACAAATGGGTACCAGATGCCCCATTCTTAGCGCCGTCTCCAAAGGCTCGTGGAGCTGTTCAGCACTGAGCATTTCACCCTGCTCCAAATACAGGGTCATCAGGGCTTCGTCTTCTTCCAGCACTGTGTCCACCAGCTCGTCCCGTGCCGAGGCGGCCTGTGAAAAGAGCGTGGGGCGAGTGTCTTCGCAGTGCAAATAGCAATCCACCACATCGTTGCCGTCGGCAGAAGGCAAGTTCACCGGCAGACAGCGGGGGCCGAAGGTGGTTTGCAGCTCTTCGATAATGGCGGGCAACTTATCCAAATGCCCATCTATGTGGTTCACGCAAATACACACCACCTTGCCCTGTGCCCGGGCGGCTTCGAATGCCCGGGCGGTTACCGGCTCTATCCCTGTGGCAGCATTCACCACCAACAGCACAGATTCAACGGCTGGCAACGGCAGCAGGGAGCGTCCAAAGAAGTCGGGTAATCCGGGGGTATCGATAAGGTTGATGTGATGTTCGTCGAAGTCGAGATTAAGAAAGGATGGTTCGAGACTGTGTTGGTGGGCTTTTTCCTGGGCAGTGAAATCGGCATGATTTGTGCCCTTATCCACCCTGCCCCGCTGGTTTATGACCTTGGCACCATAAAGCAGTGCCTCTAGCAGCGAGGACTTACCCGCTCCGGTATGCCCAAGCAAGGCAAAGTTGCGGATCCTCGCGGTTTGGTACTCAGCCATAACGGCCTCCTTGTGTCACATTCTACTTGGCTACAGAAGCAGTATAGTTCTGAGAATAGACACAGGATTTGACTGAGGTCACAAGACCAACCAGTAAAATCTGTTGGTCTTGATAAGGCTTTATGTATTCAGTTTTTTCAGCAACGTTTTGAGGGTAAACGAGAACCCGTTGTTTTTACGGCGCGGCAATCGGAGTTACTGCCGGTTACCGTTTTTTCCTGCTCGACACCAGCCTCACCGGAACTATCAGAACCGGTCATATTGGTATTGGCACAGCCAGCCAAAAACATGGTCAGGCAAAGTCCCAAAACTGTCGCAAAACTCCCTTTGAATACAGACATCTCTCTCTCCATTAATTAAAACTGTTCACCCAAATTCATTTTGGGGCAACAATAGGAGCACATGTCATCTTCAATTTCAACGAGTCACACAATTAGAAACAATTCGACTTATACCCTCACAATGAGTCCCGCCTGATTGTATCTTTTCCCGTCCTCAGGTAATCTGCTTCACCATTGAACTGCGCCAGCCGCACTGGCGGGGTTTACGCCAATCGCCAAATCAGCACACCGGGCACGCCCTCTTTTCGGTTCCGGCTGATTGTGCACTGAACGGCAATCCCCCGTTACCGTCAGCAGGCAGATAAACGCTATCCAGGGACAGTGAAGAACACCATGGGAAACACAGCCGCATGAGTGCGGATAAATCAGCGCCTCCCCAAAAGGCAGGCGCAAGACATCGCAATGCCACCACCACGGTGGAGATGCGCCGTTTTATTCAGGGGTCGCCGCTGCCGGTGGCCGAGCTCGCCCGTTTGCTCAATATCACCCCGGCCACGGTACGCAAATGGAAAAATCGCGCTACGGTCGCAGACAGCTCCAACCTTCCCCATCATCTCAACACCACCCTGACCCCGGTGCAGGAATACGTGGTGGTGGGGCTACGGTACCAGCTCAAGCTCACACTGGATAAGCTGCTCGAAGTCACCCAGCAGCATATCAACCCCGGGGTGTCCCGCTCGGGTCTTGCCCGCTGCCTCAAGCGCCACGGCGTATCACGCCTGGGTGATATCACCCCCGTCGATGCCCTGCCAGACAAGCACTTTGCCCTGTTACCCGTGGTCCGCGACAGCGGCACCGAAAACTATGCCCTGAACAGCCACACCCTGGCCCAAACCCTGGCACTGCCGGCAGAAGATGAACACACAGTGGTGCAGGTAGAAGCCATGCATGTGCCCATCGAGCAGGACGGCTCATTTTCGGTGCTCATTGGTATGGCCACCGCCCATGACTGGGTGTACGTGGATATCTATCCGGACACAGAGGCCGATGCCGATTTCAAGGCGGCCGAACGCTACATGAGCCATGTGCTCAATCAGGGGCCATTCCAGCTGAAAAAGCTGCTCGCCCGCAATTATCAAACCTTCCTGGCGCGCTTTCCCGATGTCCGCGGCGCCAAGACCCGCAAAAAGACGCCGGAACGCCCGGCGCCAACAGGAGTTGCCCAATGAGCGAGTCCAAGACTCAGGACGCGCAGGATCTGCGCCTTAACAAGCGTCTCAAGGACACCCCCATTGCCATCGTCGGCATGGCGAGTCTCTTTGCCAACAGTCGTTATCTGAACGACTTTTGGGATCTTATCTGCGACAAAATCGACGCCATCACAGAGGTACCCGCCGATCGCTGGCAGATTGATGACTACTTCGACGCCGATAAACGCTCACCGGACAAGAGCTACTGCAAACGCGGCGGCTTTATCCCACAGGTCGACTTCAACCCCATGGAGTTTGGCCTGCCCCCCAATATTCTGGAACTCACCGACAGCGCCCAGCTGCTTTCGCTGATTGTGGCCAAAGAAGTACTGGAAGACGCAGGCGTCAGTGAAACCTCGGCCCACAATCGCGATAAAATCGGCATTACCCTGGGCATTGGCGGCGGCCAGAAGATCAGCCAGAGTCTCAATGCCCGCCTGCAATATCCTGTGCTGAAAAAAGTCTTTCGCGAGAGTGGCATCAGCGATGCCGACAGCGAGATGCTTATTCGCAAGTTCCAGGACCAATACATTCACTGGGAAGAAAACTCCTTCCCGGGAAGCCTGGGCAACGTGATTGCCGGGCGCATCGCCAACCGTTTCGATTTGGGCGGCATGAATTGCGTAGTGGATGCGGCCTGCGCCGGCTCCCTCGCTGCCATCCGTATGGCCCTCACCGAGCTGACCGAGGGCCGCGCCGACATGATGCTCACCGGCGGCGCCTGTACCGATAACTCCGCTTACATGTACATGAGCTTCTCCAAAACCCCGGCCTTCACCGTGGATGAGCAAATCAAGCCCTTCGACGCCGACTCCAAGGGCATGATGATTGGCGAAGGCATTGGCATGGTGGCCTTAAAGCGCCTCGACGATGCCGAGCGCGACGGCGATAAAATTTATGCCGTCATCAAAGGGGTTGGCGCCTCCAGCGACGGCAAGTTCAAGAGTATTTATGCCCCGCGGCCCGAGGGTCAGGCCAAGGCGCTGCGCCGTGCTTACGATGATGCCGGATTCCCGGCCCATACCCTGGGTCTGATGGAGGCACACGGCACAGGCACGGCCGCCGGGGATGTGGCCGAGTTTTCCGGCCTGAGTCTCGTCATGGGCGAAAGCAGCGATGAAACCCAGCACATTGCCCTGGGCTCCATCAAATCGCAGGTGGGCCACACCAAGTCAACGGCGGGCACCGCCGGGCTTATCAAGGCCGCACTGGCACTGCACCACAAGGTGTTGCCGCCCACCATCAATGTGAACAAGCCCAATCCCAAGCTCAATATCGAAGCCTCACCCTTTTATCTGTCCACCGAGACCCGCCCGTGGTTGCCGCGCCCCGACGGTACGCCGCGCCGCGCCGCGGTAAGCTCCTTTGGCTTTGGTGGCACCAACTTCCATCTGGTGATGGAAGAATATCAGCGCGACCACGACCGCAAGCCCTATCGCTTGCGTGCCACCCAGGTGCCGCTGCTGTTTGCCGCCGCCACCCGCGAGGCGCTCTCCAATGAGCTCAAGGCTCTCTGTGAGCGCCTTTCAACCAGCGAAGAAACCTTCGAAACCCTGACAGCCCCTTTCATCCTCAAGGGCGAAGCCCCCAAGGCCGAATGGCCACGTCTGGGAATTGTGGCCGCCGATGCAAAGGCCCTGAAAGCCTGTTTGGAAGATGCCATCACCAGGCTTGCCACCCCATCAGATGACTGGCACACCCCGGACATGAGTTTCCGCGCCCGGGCCATGGCGAAAAAGGCCAAGGTCGCGGCCCTCTTTGCCGGTCAGGGCAGCCAGTATCTCGGAATGGGGGGCGAGCTTGCCATGCTCTACCCCGAGATGCGCGCCGAATTTATTGCCGCCGACGAGGTTTTCCATCAGCGCGGATACCCGGGCCGTCATGGCACTGGCGAGCTTTCAAGCCACGTGTTCCCCATTCCCAAGTTCGATGCGGGCGCACGCAAGCAGGACGAAGCGGCGCTCACCAATACCCGCATCGCCCAAAGCGCCATTGGCGTTGTCAGCATGGGCCAGTTTGAAATCCTCAAGGCCGCCGGGTTAACCCCGGATGCGGTGGCAGGACACAGCTTTGGTGAGCTCTCTGCCCTGCGCGCCGCCGGTGTGATTGACCAGGCCAGTTACTATCGCCTTGCCTTTGCCAGAGGCGATGCCATGGCTTCGGTGCCAGAAGGCAAGGACGCAGGCACCATGGCTGCCGTCATCCTGCCGGATGCCAGCCACAGAAGCACCCTGGACACATTGCTTGCGCAGCACGGGTCCGTGGTGATTGCCAATCACAACAGCCCCACCCAGCTGGTGTTGGCAGGCCCCACAGACGCGGTTAAGCAGCTGGTGGAGGCACTTGCCGATAAGGGCATTCGCGCCATCGCGCTGCCGGTGTCAGGCGCCTTCCATACCCCTTTGGTTGGCCATGCCCACGCCCCCTTTGCCAAGGCCATCGACAAAGAAACCTTCAGCGACGCCAGTGCCGTACTCTATGCCAATGCCTCCGGCGACAAACGTCCCTCCGATGGCAAAAGCCTCAAGCAGAGCCTCAAGGCCCAGATGCTTGAGCAGGTGCAGTTTGAGTCGCAAATCGAAAGCCTCTACCGTGATGGTGTGCGGGTCTTTATTGAATTTGGCCCCAAGAACACCTTAAGCCGCCTGGTGGATGCCATCCTCGGCGAGCGGGCCAAAGAGTGCCTCATTCTGTCGCTGGATGCCCAGGCTGCTCTCAGTCAGGGCCGCGCCGACAGCAAGCTCAAGCTGGCGGCGGTTGAATTGGCCACCGCAGGATTTGCCATCAGCAACCCGGACCCGTACCGCGAGCATCTGTCCCACAAGGCCATGCCGAAGTCGCCGCTTACGGTAAAACTCAGCGCCAGCAACTACCTGAGTCCGGCCACTGCCGCGCGCATGCAGGCCTCCCTCAAGGACGGCCAAGTCAGCAAACAAACCCAGATTGTCGAGAAAATCGTGGAAAAGACCCAATACATTCCCCAGGCCAATCCCGTTCAGCCCACTGCCGCTGCGCAGGCAAGCAATGCAAGCCACCCTGCCCAGGGTGCAGCCTCCCCGGTTGCCCCCACACAGGTTGCAGACGCTCCGGTTACAGCAACAGGCACTCTGGAAGCACTGTTTGCCGCCCAGCAGCAACTGGCGGCCCTGCATCAGCAGTTTCTGACTATTCCAGCCCAATACGGCGAAGGGGTGCAGGCGCTGATGCAAAAGCAGCTGGAACTCGCCAGCGCCGGTCTGCCGGTCCCTGCCGCCACTGAGCGCGCACTGGAGCTTTTCCACCAGCATCAGGCGGACACCCTGAAGATCCACAGCGACTTTATGCGGGCTCAGGCCATCGGCAGTGAGCAGATGCTGAGCGCCCTCTCGGGGCAAACTCTGGTGAGCCAGACGCCTGCGGCCACCGTCACTCAGCCGGCTGCACCTGTGTATTCAGCTTCCCTTGCCGCACCTGTCACTGCCGCTGCGCCTGTAACGGCCGCAACTGTTATTCCTGCACCTGTGACGCCTGCACCTGTAGCCCCTGCAGCATCGGCCCCGGCAGCACAAGCTGTGGCAGCCAAACCCGCAACGACAGCGGCTACTGCCTCAGCTGCCACTGCGGCGTCGACTGCGGCTTCACAAATTCAGGACATCATGCTGCAGGTGGTGGCCGCCAAGACCGGCTACCCCACTGAGATGCTGGATTTGTCCATGGATATGGAAGCGGATCTGGGTATCGACTCCATCAAGCGGGTGGAAATCCTCGGCACTGTGCAGGATGAACTGCCCACGCTGCCGGAGCTGGATGCCGCGACGCTTGCCGAATGCCGCACCCTCGCCGACATAGTTGCGTACATGCATGCAGTGGCGAATGCGCACAGCGTGGCGGGCACATCAGGCCCTGCAGCAGAAACCGCTCCCGCAGTGCAAGCTGCGCCAGCCGTCACCGCAGCCGCAACTGAAGTAGCAGGCAGCGATATCACCGCCGTGATGCTGCAGGTGGTGGCCGCCAAGACCGGCTACCCCACTGAGATGCTGGATTTGTCCATGGATATGGAAGCGGATCTCGGTATCGACTCCATCAAGCGGGTGGAAATCCTCGGCACTGTGCAGGATGAATTGCCCTCGCTGCCGGAGCTGGATGCCGCAACGCTTGCCGAGTGCCGCACCCTCGAAGACATAGTCGCCTACATGCAAAGCGTGGCTGGCACATCAGGCCCTGCAGCACAAACTGCTCCCGCAGTGCAAGCTGCGCCAGCCGCAACTGAAGTAGCAGGCAGCGATATCACCGCCGTGATGCTTAAAGTAGTGGCCGACAAGACGGGGTATCCCGCCGAGATGCTGGATTTGGCCATGGACATGGAAGCCGATCTCGGTATCGACTCCATCAAGCGTGTGGAAATCCTCGGCACTGTGCAGGATGAGCTGCCCTCGCTGCCCGAACTGGATGCCGCAACCCTCGCCGAATGCAGAACCCTCGCCGACATAGTCGCCTACATGCACAGCATGACAGGCGCCGCCCAAGCCCCTGTGTCTCAGGCGCCTGCGCAAGGGTCAAACCAGACCGCCCATAGCAGTCGCGATATCACCGCCGTGATGCTGAAGGTGGTGGCCGACAAGACAGGTTATCCCGCCGAGATGCTGGAACTTGCCATGGACATGGAAGCGGATCTGGGTATCGACTCCATCAAGCGGGTGGAAATCCTCGGCACAGTGCAGGATGCGCTGCCAGACCTGCCGGAAATTGACCCCAGCACCCTGGCCGAATGCCGCACCCTGGGCGATATCATTGCCTGCTATTCACAGGACGGCGCAAAGGAAACCAGCCTCGACAGCAAGGCAGAAGCCCAGCAAACAGCGGCTGATGCGGACACGGGTACTGAAGTGGAAGTAGACATCGCCGTCTCCGCACTGGCGGCTGCCCAGGAGATAGCTGTAACCGCATCTGCCATCGCATCCGATGCAGCACCTGCCGTTCACGCCGCCGCGGCTCCGGCAACACTGCCGGCCCCAACGCCACAACAAGTGCTGGACACCATGCTCACTGTGGTGGCCGAGAAAACCGGTTATCCGGTAGAAATGCTGGACCTGGCCATGGACATGGAAGCCGATCTGGGTATCGACTCCATCAAACGGGTAGAGATTTTAGGCACGGTGCAGGAGCGCCTGCCGGGTCTGGCCGAAGTGGATGCAGCCACCCTCGCCGAATGCCGCACCCTGGGGCAAATCGTCGAAAGCTTCTCCCTGCCAAACCAATTTGTGGGCACAGATGCCAGTGCAGATACCGAGCTTGCGCCTCACGCGGGGGTTGCCCTAAAAAAGCTGCCGGCGGCAGATAGACTCGAGGCCGCATCGGCCGCAGCGCTATTTGCCGCCAATGGTCGTGTCATCATCCTCGATGATGGTCACAATGCCGGTGTACTGGCTGGCCGCCTCGATGCCAAAGGGCTGGCGGTCACTGTCGTTCGCAGCGACAGTCTGGGCCACCAGTCGGTATTGGATGCCAGCATAGATGCCCGCACGCTTTCCCAACAGGGCGACATGGACACCGAAATCCAGTCGCTGCTCAAGGAGCTTGAGCCGGTGTCGGCCTTTATTCATCTGCAGCCTGTCATGGCCGCAGATGAAGGCGCTGCCAGCGGTAACGCGGTTGCCCGTTTCAGTGACGAGGCGTTTTCTCAGGTATCACTGGCGTTTTTGTTCGCCAAGCATCTGGCCGCGGACTTTGCCGCGAACGGCGCCCACAGACGCGCCTTTATCACAGCGGCGCGCATGGACGGCAAACTGGGGCTGTCTGGCGCCGATGTGGAGCTGAATCAGGGCGCCCTCTTTGGCCTCACCAAAACCCTGGCCCAGGAATGGCCCCATGCCCACTGCCGGGCACTGGATGTCGCGGTCCAGTTGGATGCCACCGCTCTGGCCGATGCGGTCATTGACGCCCTCTATGGCGCCGATGACCTGCTTGAATGGGGTATAGCTGCGGATGGTCGCTTCGGTGCTTTGGCAACCGATGCGCAGCAAATTTCAGCAACAACGCTAAACAGCACAGATAAAATACTGGTGACCGGTGGTGCAAAAGGGGTAACCCTCGACTGCGCCCTGGCACTGGCCGCGCGTACCCAGGCCCACTTTATTCTGGCCGGACGCAGCAAGGCGCTCTGCCTCAATGAGTTCCCGGTTTGGGCAAGAGGGGTTGCGGCGACTGAGCTTAAGCAAGCTGCCATTCAGGAGCTGCTGGCCGGTGGCAAACGCCCCACGCCCAGGGAAGTGGATGCCCTGATTGCCCCCCTTGCCAGCGCCCTGGAAATCCAGCAGGCACTGCAAGCCTTCAGCGACCTCGGTGCCAGCGCCGAATACCTGTCCATGGACGTGTCATCGGCCGAGTCCATCGCCAAAGCGCTTGGCCCCATACAGGCACTGGCGCCTGTTACAGGCCTTATCCACGGCGCAGGCGTACTCGCCGACAAGTTTATTCAGGACAAGACCCTGGATGAGCTCAAGCGGGTGGCAGGCACCAAGGTCGAGGGTATTAAGGGCCTTCTGGCAAACCTTGATGAGCTCAAACTGGTGGCGCTCTTTTCCTCCGCCGCGGGTTTTTATGGCAACAAGGGCCAGAGCGACTACGCCATGGCCAATGAAATCCTCAACAAGGCCGCCCACCGTTTGGCCCACGCCAGGCCGGATTGCCGCGTGGTGGCCTTCGATTGGGGGCCATGGGATGGCGGCATGGTGACCGACAGCCTGAAAAAAATGTTCCAGGAGCGGGGCGTGTATGTCATCCCCCGGCCACTGGGTGCTGCCCTCTTTGCCGAAGCCGTGCTTGGCCGCGCCGAATCCCAGATTTTGGTGGGCTCCAGCATGCAGGGCAATGCAAACCAGGCAGGCGCCGACCTAAAAAAGCCTGATGGGCACAGCGGAATTACCCTCGGTCGCACCCTGCGCCGCCAACAGCTGGCGATCCTTGAGGATCATCAGATTGGCGGTAACGCTGTGCTGCCTACCGTCTGTGCCCTGGAATGGATGCAAGCCGCTGCAACGCGCCACTTTGGCGGGCAGTGGCAGCCCCATGATTACCGACTGCTCAAGGGCGTGGTATTCGACAGCGATGAAAAAGCCCTGACCATGGTGCTGTCGGTGACAGACACAGGCCTGTCTGCGCTTATCAGCTGCGATGGTCGCCCCCAATACGAGGCAAGGCTTGAAGCCCCCAGTCCACTCTCATTGCCAGCCGAAGCCCTTGCTGCTGATATCGGGCAGTCGGCGGAGAAGCCCGTTGCCACAGGTGAGCAGCTCTATCTGGATGGCGCCCTGTTTCATGGGCCTGCACTGCAGATGATGGGGGATGTGAGCTGGTTTGATGAGAACGGGCTGGCATGCTCAGTGACGCTGCCTGCCAATACCCTGTCAACAAATGCCGAACCGGGGCAGGCAGCCATTGTCCAGCAGGATGCCTTGCTGCAGGCGCTGCTGGTGTGGGCGCGGCTTAAATACGATGCCGCCAGCCTGCCGGCGAGCCTTGGGCGCGCGGTGCAACACCTCGAGCTTGCCCCCGGTGAGCAGGGCCAGCTTCGCCTGTGGGTGAAGAGCCACTCATCGCGCCAGCTCTGTGCCGATGTCGCCCTCTATAATGCGCAGGGGCAGCTCGCCTCAGCGATGGAAGGGGTTAAGGTCACTATCAGCAAAAGCCTGAATCAGGCATTTTTGTCGGCCAAGGGCCAGGAGATATGATGTCAGTGAAGACGCCCCCCCTGAGATTGGCGCTGTGCCGGGTGCAACGCTGCCCGGCCGATGCCTTGAGGGTTACCGCCAACGAACCCGATTGGCACGCCCTGATTGATAAGGCGCAAAAGGGAGCAACAATCGCACTGGGTAAAGACGGCACCCTGCTGATGCTGCCGGCACTTGAGGCCGCCAAACAGCGCCTGCATCCGCTGGCACTGCTGCAGGCGCTGGGTTCGGGCAAAAATGCCATTCACACTGCCCTCGCCCAGGCCGGGCGCGCCCCGGCGGATGCAGAAATCCTCTTTGAACAAATCACGCTGGAGTGCGTTATCCGCCACGCGGAGCAACTGGCCAGCCGCACCCATCCCGTATACGGCAGCTATTGGAGCCACCCACGCTATCAGGCGCGGGTGGTGGCGCTGGTGAACACCCCTGCTCAGTCCAGTAACGAACAGCCCAGTAACGACCAGTCCAATGCAGACGAAACAAGCAGCAAGATGGCCGGCGGCGAAACCCTGGTACTCACCCAGGGCTCGGCGCGGCTGACACTGGGTCTCAATGGCCCTGAATCCGCCCCCACCAGCCCCAACACACAAGGACAAAATGCGCTGCCCTGGCTGCTGCCACTGGCGCTGCCCAGTGCCGACTGGTCCCATATTCAACGGCGGCTCACCCAGGTACAGGCAAGTCTCAATGCCCTCAAGGATGACTCGGTCAAAGGCCGGGCGGCGCTGGCCAAACTCATTGCCGATGCCTTCGATGAAATGACCCCGGGTTGCCGGGCGCTGGTGCTGGTTGGCGACAGTGCCAAGGCCCTGGCCGCCGAGGCTGCCGCCCTGTCGTGGCGGATAGCCGAAAGCCTGCGGGACGACATTGAACTGGTCACCCCCGCAGGCAGTGTGTTTGCCCCAAGCCCGGCCACGGCGGACGGGCTCGCCTTCGTTTACCCCGGTGTGGGCGTGGCCTCTGCGTCCATGCTCTCAAGCCTGCACCTGCGCTTTGCCGACAGTTTTGATGCCCTGGATCAGGAAAGCCGCGAGCACGGGCTCGATGGCCTCAATGCCCTGCTGCAGCCAAGAGAGCTGGAAGATAACCCCAGCCTCGCCGAACAGGCCGTGGCCGGCGTGGGCGCCAGCTACCTGATGGCAAGGGTGCTGATGACAGAGCTTGGTATCAAGCCCGCCCTCGCCCTTGGCTATTCCATGGGCGAAGCCGCCATGGTGGCGAGCCATGGTCTGTGGCAAGACCCCTTTGCCATGGCGCAGGACACCCTCAGCAGCGAGCTCTTCAATGAGCAAATCTCAGGGGAGCTCAAGGCCGTGCGCGCCCTGTGGCAGCTGGATGAGGAGACAGTGGACGACAACCCGGCCCCCAAGGCCACCAAATCCCGCTCCCGCAAAAAAGCCGCAGCAAGCAGCGCGCTCAAGTGGCAAAGTGCCGTGGTCAGGCTCAGCGCCGAGGAAATACGCCCCCATCTGGCAGACTTCCCCCGGGTCAGCATCGCCATCGCCCAGGGGCCCAGCACTGTGCTTGCCGGAGACGAAACCGAGCTTAAGCGCCTGTGTAAGACCCTTGGCAAGCGGCCGCTCACCACAGGGCTGGTTACCGCCATGCATACCCCGGCCGCAGCGGCCATCAAGTCGCAGCTGCAGGCATTTTATCTGCGCCCACTGGCGGCACTGTCCGGCGAGGCCAGGGCAGCGTTGCCCGTGATGCTGAGCGCAGGCGCCGATGCGCCGCTGCTGTTTGCTGATAAGCCCCAGACCGATACAGTCTCCGAGGCAGTCTCCGATGCTGTCTCCGATGCTGTCTCCAGGGCCATTGCCGAAGCCGTTGCCACCACTTTCAGCGAGCCGCTGGACTTCACCGCCCTGGTGCTTCGCGCCGCCAAGGCCGGTGCCAGACTCTTTGTGGAGGTGGGTGCCGGGCGGCAAACCAGTGGCATCATTCAGGCCATTGCCGACGCCCGCCTGATGCGCCTCAGTGCCCACCCCTGCGATGGACAGGATGGCAAGGCGCTGCAAAAGACCCTGGCTCGGCTGATTGCCCACAGTATTCCCATGAATTTATCCCGCCTGCGCCCTGCCACGGCAGACGCGCCGCGCACCGCCCAAGAGACAACGCCTTGAGCCCAAATACAAAAAAACACGCCAAAACCAAGCACGCACAAGCCAGCAAAGGTGCCAGCCCCATTGCCATCGTCTCCATGGCGGGGCGTTTTCCCGGTGCTGACGACCTGGATGCCTTCTGGTCGCTGATAACCGAGGGCAAAGATGCCCACAGCCCAATTTGCCGGGACAAACTCGGCGCGCCTGTGGCGGCCTATCTTGGGGAGCAGGGTAAGAGCGACCGCTTTTACTGCGACAAGGGCGGCTACCTGAGAGACTTTCGTTTTTCACCCGAGGGTTACGCCAAGCCAGCCGATGCCATGGCCACCCTGGCCTCCCAAGTGGACGAGCATCAGCTGTGGGCCCTGGATGTGGCGAGAATGGCACTGCAGAGCCTTAACTCCGGGATGGATAAACGCCGCTGCGGCGTGGTGATGGGTACCCTGTCGTTTCCCACCAAAGCCTCCAACCGCGCCTTTTTGCCCCTGTACCACAAGGCGGTGGAAAATGGCCTCAAGGCCCGTTTGCCCGGCTTCCCGCCGCTGCAGCCCTTCGATGGGCAAAGCACCCTTGGGTCACAGCCCTGGTTACAGGACACGGCCGCCGATGCCTCGGCCCTTATCAGCGACTGCCTGGGGCTTGAGGGCGTGAGCCTGAGCCTGGATGCGGCCTGCGCCAGCTCCGTCTACGCCATCAAGCTTGCCTGCGACTATCTGGCCACCGGCAAGGCCGATGTCATGCTGGCCGGTGCGGTGAGCGGCGCCGATCCCTTTTTCATCAGCATGGGCTTTTCCATCTTCCATGCCTTCCCGGAGCATGGCCTGAGCGCCCCCCTCGATAAGCACTCCGGCGGCCTGTACGCCGGTGAAGGCGCCGGGGTACTGGTGCTCAAACGCCTGGATGACGCCAAACGCGATGGCGACACCATCCACGGCATTATCCGGGGTGTTGGGCTGTCCAACGATGGTCGCGGCCAGTTTGTGTTAAGCCCAGCCAGCAAGGGGCAAATCAAGGCCTTCGAGCGCGCCTACGAAGACGCAGGCATAGCCCCCGGCGCCGTGGAAGTGGTGGAATGCCACGCCACAGGTACGCCCCTTGGCGACAAGGTGGAGCTGAGCTCACTGGAAAGCTTTTTTGAGTCGCGCCTCGATGGCAGTGCGCCGCCCCTTATCGGCTCGGTAAAGTCCAACCTGACCCATCTTCTCACCGCCGCAGGTATGCCCGGCATCATCAAGTTGATGCTGGCGATGAAGCATAAACTTCTGCCGCCCACGGTGCGCCTAACCAGCCCAATCAGCTCCCCCAAGGGGCTCTTTGGCGACGACCAGATGGTCACCGCAGCCCGCCCCTGGCCTGCAAAACCGCAAAATAATGCCGCCATGGCCGGATTATCGGTATTCGGCTTTGGTGGCTGCAACGCCCACCTGGTGCTGGAATCCCCCGATGGAGCAGAAGCGCTTCAAGCATTGAGCAGTCCTGACGTCAGCCACTCAGCCAGCGACAGCTTTGGCATCGAAGGCCTCGCCGGACACTTCGGCGCGGCAACCCATGTGGGCGAGCTCGCGACCCTGATAACAGACAACAAACACGCCCTTGTGCCGCTGCCCGAGGGGCGCTGGAAAGGTCTCGAGCACCTGAGCGCCGGGTCCCATGACTCTGCGATACAGCATGTTGGCGGTTTTATAGACGGATTCGAGCTGGACTTTTTGCGCTTCAGGCTGCCGCCCCACCCCGGCGACAGACTGGTTGCCCAGCAGCTTTTGCTGATGAAGGTGGCCGACGAGGCCATCCGCGATGCGGATCTCAAGCCCGGCAGCAAGGTGGCGGTGCTGGTTGCCATGGAAACCGAGCTTGAGCTGCATCAGTTCCGCGGCCGGGTTAACCTGCACACCCAGATTGCCGACAGTCTGGCACGGGCCGGCATAGTGCTCAGCGACGATGAATATCAGGCGCTGGAGCAACTTGCCATGGATGCGGTGCTGCCCTCGGCAAGCCTGAATCAGTACACCAGCTACATAGGCAATATCATGGCCTCCCGGGTGGCCTCCCAGTGGGACTTCAGCGGCCCGGCCTTTACCCTGTCGGCGGGCGAACTCTCGGTTGCCCGCGCGCTGGAGGTGGCCGACAACCTCTGCGCCACCCAGCAGCTGGACGCCGTGGTAGTGGCCGCGGTGGACTTGGCCGCCAGCGCCGAGAAAGTATGGCACTATGGCAGCGCCCTTGGCGCCATGGGTCTCCCCCCCGGTGAAGGGGCAGGCGCCCTGGTATTGAAGGCAGGCAGCAAAGGCCGTTATGGCGCGCTCACGCCGCCAACGTTCAGCCGCCCCGACCAGGCCAATGTAGAGGACATCACAGAGCACAGCCCCAGCTGCAAGCTTGGCCGCATGCTTAACGTCAGTGGCCACAGCGCCAGTGCCCGCCTGGGCCACTGCTTTGCCGCCGCCAATATGGCGAGCCTGCAACATTCGCTCCTGTCTTTGACACTGAAAGGCCATGGGGCAGAGTCGAAAGCAGCGGTACTGCTGGATGGCGCCATGCACAGCGCCCGGGTCGAGCTTCGCCAAACCAAGGCACAACAAGCTGCCCTCAGTCAGCGCCTCACAGAAGGGCTGCACGCCCCCGCAGGCAAGCAGCTGCTGCAGCGCATACAGCTTGGCGGCAGAGATATTCGCGGCCACATACTCAGCGGCGAACTGCCCTGTGAAGGCTCTATCCGCGCCAAGCTGGCACAAAACACTGCGCTTACAAGCAATGCCCTGGAAAGCACGGCATCCAACGCCACTGAACAGCCGCCTTCGCAGAAAAATACTGAAGTACCAATGACACAAAATAAAACGCCCCAGTCGCCCGGCTATCAGCCATCGAGCCCCGGCATCAGCGCCGGCATCAGCGCCAATAGCGGCTCCAGTATCAACATCAGCCAGACCGGACCTGTGGTCCAGAATCGTCTGGCGGCCATGGAGGCCCATCAGGCATTCTTGCAAAGCCGCGAAGCCGGGCTCAAGCTTGCCCGCGCCCTGATGGCCGATATCACCGGCGACGCAGCCGGTATCAGCAATGCCGCCATCGCCGCGGCGGTGAGCGAGAATAAACCCCTGCAAGTCACCTTACCCAAGGTGGAAATCAGCCTTCCCGAGGTGCAGCGCAGTCAGTCCAAGGCAGAGCTCAGCCTGCCCAAGCCAGAGCTGGCAACACCAGCCGCAGTTGAACAAACGCCGCTTAGCCAGGCGGTAAAAGACTGCATCTGGGATTACGCCGATTTGGTTGAGTACGCCGAGGGCGATATCGCCCCCGTATTTGGCCCCGATTACGCCATTATCGACAGCTACAAGCGCCGGGTGCGCCTGCCCACCACAGACTATCTGCTGGTGTCCCGGGTCACCAAGCTTGATGCAAAACTTGGCGAGTACAAGCCAAGCACCATGACCACCGAATACGATATCCCGGTGGACGCCCCCTATCTGGTGGACGGGCAAATTCCCTGGGCGGTGGCGGTGGAGTCGGGCCAGTGCGATCTCATGCTCATCTCCTTCCTCGGCATCGACCTTGAGAACAAGGGCGAGCGGGTCTATCGCCTGCTGGATTGCACCCTCACCTTCCTCGGTGACCTGCCCCGAGGCGGCGATACCCTAAGGTACGATATCTCCATTAACAACTACGCCCGCAACGGCGACACCCTGCTGTTTTTCTTCTCCTACGAGTGCTTCGTGGGCGATAGGCTTATCCTCAAGATGGACGGCGGCTGCGCCGGTTTCTTCACCGACGCCGAGCTTGCCGATGGCAAAGGGGTTATTCGCACCGAGGATGAAATAAAACAGCGCAGTGCCGCCATGGCAAATCCACGTAGCTTCACGCCGCTGATTGCCTGCGATACAACCGCCTTTGGCTACGATAAGGTCTCGCGCCTGCTCGCCGCCGATGTGGCGGGCTGCTTTGGCCCAAGTCACGATCTGGGTTTCCACCAGCCATCGCTTTGTTTTGCTTCTGAAAAGTTTTTGATGATTGAAGAAGTGAGCAAGGTGGATGTCAAAGGCGGCGCCTGGGGCCTGGGGCTTATCGAAGGCCATAAGCAGCTTGAGCCGGACCACTGGTATTTCCCCTGTCATTTCAAAGACGATCAGGTGATGGCAGGCTCGCTGATGGCCGAGGGCTGTGGTCAGCTGCTGCAGTTTTACATGCTGCATCTGGGGCTGCACAAGCTCACCAAAAACGGCCGCTTCCAACCATTGAAGGATGCGCCGCAAAAGGTGCGCTGCCGTGGTCAGGTACTGCCCCAGTCGAACCGCCTAAGCTACCGCATGGAAGTCACCGACATAGGTCTCACCCCCTCACCCTGGGCCAAGGCCAATATCGAAATTATCCTCGACGGAAAAGTCGTGGTGGATTTTCAAAACCTGGGGGTGATGCTCAAAGAGGATGAGGATTGTCATCGCTATGGCGCAGACAACAGCAGGGTGGATTTCCCCTCTCACAATGCCGGGGTGATGCTCAAAGAGGATGAGGATTGTCATCGCTATGGCGCAGACAACAGCAGGGTGGATTTCCCCTCTCACAATACCGGCGTGATGCTCAAGGAAGATGAGGATTGTCATCGCTATGGCAATGACAACCAAACAGCTGCCATCAGCGACAACAAGGCACTGCTGGAAGGCCGTCAGGCGTCCATCCATGCGCCGCTGATGACCCACGAGCCCGACCTGAATGCCACCCCCATCAAGGGTGTAGTGCCGGTGAAACATATCGAAGCGCCGGTGACGAAAGACTATTCTCCAAAATCGGCAAATCGCATCCCGGATTCTGTGCCTTTTACCCCCTGGCACCTGTTCGAGTTTGCCACCGGCAATATCGAAAACTGCTTCGGCCCCGAGTTCGCGGTGTACCGTGGCCTTATTCCGCCGCGCACCCCCTGCGGTGACTTGCAGCTCACCACCCGGGTGGTGGAGGTTAAGGGCAAGCGCGGCGATTTCAAATCCCCCGCATCCTGCATCGGCGAATACGAAGTGCCGCCAAAGGCCTGGTATTTTGCCGAAAACAGCCATCCGGCGCGCATGCCCTACTCCATTTTGATGGAAATCGCCCTGCAGCCAAACGGCTTTATCTCGGGCTACATGGGCACCACCTTGGGCTTCCCCGGGCTTGAGCTCTTTTTCCGCAATCTCGACGGCGAAGGCACCCTGATTAAAGACATTGACCTTCGGGGCAAGACCATCAGCAACGACTCGTGCCTATTAAGCACTGTCATGTCCGGCACCAATATCATCCAGACCTTCAGCTTTGCGCTGGCGGCAGACGGTGAGCCCTTCTATGAGGGCAAGGCGGTGTTTGGTTACTTCAAGGCCGAGGCGCTCACCCACCAGTTGGGGCTGGATAACGGCAAGGTCACCACGCCCTGGATTGAGGCTGAGCACCTGAGCCCCGACATCAGCTATAACCTGCGCGACAGCGCCTGCGCCCTGTATCAGGCCGCCCCCGGCAAGCCCCATCTGCGCCTGCCCGGCGGTCGCCTTAACTTTGTCGACAGGGTGGACATTGTCCGCGCCGGCGGCAAGGCAGGCCTTGGCTATGTGTACGGCGAGCGCACCATTGACCCAAGCGACTGGTTCTTCCGCTTCCACTTCCATCAGGACCCGGTGATGCCGGGCTCTTTGGGGGTTGAGGCCATTATCGAGCTGCTTTCAAGCTTCGCCCTGGACGCAGGCCTTGGAAATGAGTTTGCCAATCCGCGCTTTAATCACTGCTTAAGCCGTGTGAAGTGGAAATACCGTGGCCAAATCAGCCCTTTAAACAGGCAGATGTCGCTGGAGCTGCACATCACCGCCATTGAAAGGGAAACAGGCCGCGTCACCCTCAAGGCCGACGCCTGGCTTGCCAAAGATGGCCTGCGCATATACGAAATCAGCGATCTGGCCCTGGCGATAGAAGAGGCCTGAGCGGCGATGAATACGCCGGGCCCTAGAATCTAGAATCTAGAACCTAAACGCTTTCCGCGCGGCCACGGCCGCCAACAAAACAAGAATGACCAGCGGTATAAACCGCCCAAACAGAGAATACAGATGAGCACACCTTTCAAGTGGCCCTGGGCCATAGACCCGGCCCTCAGCGTGAGCGGCGATGCAAACATCAAGGCGGCGCTGCTTGCACTGGATAAGCCTGTGTACATGGCGCGTCTGCCCGGCAGTGAGCTTGGCGTCAGCCACGAGGCAGCAGACCAAGGCAAAACAGGCTCCCTTGAGGTCGCCGCCTTTGCCGCGCCCTTTGCCGCCTTTGAACTTGGCAGTGCGGAATTCCGCCGCTGCCACGGGGTAAAATACGCCTACTACGCCGGCGCCATGGCAAACGGCATCGCCTCGGAAGAGCTGGTGATTGCCCTGGGTAAAGCAGGTATCCTCTGCTCCTTTGGCGCCGCAGGTCTCGTGCCCGCGCGGGTCGAAGCCGCCATCAAGCGCATTCAGGCCGAGCTGCCCCAGGGCCCCTACGCCTTTAACCTCATCCACAGCCCCAGTGAGCCTGCGCTTGAGCAAGGGGCGGTGGAGCTCTATTTAAAGCACGGCGTACACACGGTGGAGGCCTCGGCCTTTTTGGCGCTCACCCCCCACATAGTCCGTTACCGCGCCGCCGGTTTAAGCCGCGATAAAGATGGCAATATCGTCATCAAAAACAAGGTCATTGCCAAAATCAGCCGCACCGAGGTCGCGAGCCACTTTATGAAGAGTGCGCCGAAAAAGATGCTCGATGCCCTGGTCGCCGATGGCCATATCAGCAGCGAACAGGCCGAGCTTGCCTTGCTGGTGCCCATGGCCGATGACATCACCGCCGAAGCCGACTCCGGCGGCCACACCGACAACCGCCCGCTGGTGACTCTGCTGCCCACCATTCTTGCGCTCAGAGACGAGCTGCAAGCCCAGCACGCCTTTGCCACCCCCATCCGCGTGGGCGCAGGCGGCGGCATAGGCACCCCGGATGCGGCGCTGGCCGCCTTCAACATGGGCGCCGACTTTATCGTGACCGGCTCCATCAATCAGGCCTGTATCGAGGCCGGTGCCAGCGAGCACACCCGTAAGCTGCTGGCCACCACCGAAATGGCCGATGTGACCATGGCTCCTGCCGCCGACATGTTCGAGATGGGTGTAAAGCTACAGGTGGTAAAGCGCGGCACCCTGTTCCCCATGCGCGCCAACAAGCTGTACGAGATTTACAGCCGCTACGACAGCATCGACGCCATTCCGGCGGACGAGCGCGCCAAGCTCGAAGCCCAGGTGTTTCGCGCCAGCCTCGATGACATCTGGCAAGGCACGGTGGCGCACTTTATGGCCCGCGACCCCAGCCAGATTGAACGCGCCCAGGGTAACCCCAAGCGCAAGATGGCGCTGATTTTCCGCTGGTATCTGGGGCTTTCAAGCCGCTGGTCGAATACCGGCGAGGCTGGCCGTGAGATGGATTATCAAATCTGGGCAGGACCCGCACTCGGCGCCTTTAACGGCTGGTCGAAGGGGACGTATCTGGATGATTATCGCGAGCGCCGGGCGGTGGATTTGGCGTTGCACCTGTTGACTGGTGCGGCGTATTTACATCGGGTGAATGCCTTGAAGTCTCAAGGAGTGGTGTTGCCTGCTTCGGTGGCACGGTATCGACCGTTGGAGCCGTTGGCTTAATGCGTAAGCCAGACGCTTTTGCAAAGGATGTCGCTTTGCAAGCGACCTAAAGTCGCGGCCTTCCAGCCCGCCTCCGGGCAAGGGGTGTTGCTTGTCCAACACCCCTTGCAACCCCAAGGACACCCCTGACGGTGCCGAAAGCCCCTTCGGGTTTATGCTGAAAATTGGCTAACGCGCCAGACGCTCATCCCTGATTCGACTGACGTTGCTTCGGTATCCATGCCTCGCTACGCCATTTTCAGCAACACCCTCAGCGGCACCGAAGGGGTTCAAAAGCGGGTGCAATCTGAAAGTCAAGCGTTTTGCCTGTCCGCTCTTTCTTTCCAATCGAAAACTTGGTCATCTCAAACGCTGGCGACCTTGGCTTGGTAAAGCGAATGAGTATTTAATTCACTCCGACCCCTTTATCGAATTAACACCGGCGCAGTTTACTGCGTCCGCGTGCTTTAACTTGTTGCATTTTTCCTACGCCCAAACAACTTAATCCAAAGAGCAAACCCTTTATGCTGTAATCGGTATTCCCCTAACTTTGAAGGATTTTTTAGAATAATTTTCCTCGCAGTCAGAGCTTTTAATGCGTCACTAACAGTGTGATCATTGCCTGAGAATTTTTCTCGAATATCACTCTTTTTGATCCAAGAATTCATATTCTCGGCCATTATTTCAAGAACTTCGCGATATTCATCAGACTTAATTTGCTCGTTATACAAGCTTTGATAGTATCTTGTTCCTATCGCGTCAAGCGCGCCGCCATTCTTAAAAGCACCGTTACCCACATCATCCTCGCTTATTTCACCATCCGTATTCGCTTCAAACGCGGAATAGGAAAATTGCTGTATAAAGTGTGGGTATCCTTCAGAAAGGGTTGATATCATATTTCTTGCATTTGCAGTAATAGTTGTCTGCTCTTCGTTCTGTTCGTTACCTACTTCCAAACCACGATTTACCACATACCGCCGATCATCGGGGTTCAACTCTTTTACTACCAACTGAGAAAAAATACGCATCGAAGATTCATGAGAGGCAACCAGCTTTTCGACGACATCTGGCAACCCTGCAACAATGAACATAACGTTTTCGCAGCCATTTTGCTGAAGTAATTCCGTTACAACTTTGAAGAAATAGCCGATATGAAGATCAGGACATGCGTTATCAGCTTCATCAACAATAATCATGATGCCGTCCTTTGCGGACTCACCATTTTCTGGGTTTATTATTCTTTTACACGTTTCTGCAAGGGAGTATGAAAAATCATCAATGATGAGATCGAGTTCTTCGTTTACTTGAGCTTTATCGATTCCCGAATCCATGATTTTAAGTCGTTGTACGAAAGACCACGTATCTTCAAAGAACGCTCTAACTTTTTCTGCTTTTCCTATTTTTTCAATTTCTCTCTTTAAATTTCGCTCCAATAACTTAATAAAGCTAATCAGCGTTGATTTATTAGAGATAACAGTATTTACAACAACAAAGTTAAACTTATCGTAATCAGAGCTCTTTATTAAACCCTGAGCGGTAGGCTTGATGTAACCAATGAGAGAGGACTTTCCTATCCCTCTTTCACCAGTTATTAGAAAATTTGAACTGTTTCCATGCTTAGTTTGATTAAGCCCTTTTTCCAGAGATTCAATCTCTTCAATTCGACCTGCAAACATTCCAGGAGGGACTGGACTGTTTGGCTTGAAGGGGTTTATTTTTGCCATCTGGCCTCATTTCCTTTGATAAATGTAACATTTTATTCATACGACCTTGTAAGGTTATCCAAGCTTGTAAGCTTGTCCTACCTTGCAAGATACTCGTTTCTACCAACCACAACTCTGCGGCTGCGGTTAACACCAATCCCGCTCGAAGTGGCCAAGGGCGTTGATGAAAATGGCGTGGCGAGGCATGGATGCCGAAGCAGCGACCGTTGAGCTTGGAGCGAATCGGTCGCGCCAGCCAATTTTCACCATAAGCCCGACGGAGTTGTCCGCTTCGTTGCGGGTCGCTGGGGGATTGGACAAGGGGGCCAGTCGAAACGGCCCCCTTTCCCCGGGTGTGGGTTGGAGACCCACGACTTCCCGTCGCTTGCAAAGCGACAAACCACACTGATTAGTCAAAGCAATCAACCCGCAGGGTTAAACCTGAAACCCGAGCAATCACAAACCAAAACTGGTTCAAGGCAGCGCCTTGGAAAGCGCATTCGGTGGGAGTAGAGGAAGGAGAAGAGTCTGCAATCCATTGCTGCCACCAATCCACTGGTACGGCGTTAAAAAAGCATTAAATCAGTTATGCCTTAACCATTGTTTTTACTTGGTTAAATGCCAATTTGCTCAAATGTACAGCATACAATCGTAGGTGGCAATCCTTGGCGGACGAGCCATCGGAAAAGACTGTGAGGACTATACTTACCTATGGTATCGGCGGCTGTAGGAGCACAGCAAAATGAACACCTCATCCCATGGCCTGCGGGCCGTTAAAGTGATCGCCATCGCCGTGAACGACATGGCACGGGCAACCCATTTCTACAGCGAGGTGCTGGCGCTGGAACCGGCAATGGAAAAGGGCCAGCTGAGGGGCTATCGCCTCGGGGAGCTGGTATTGATGTTAAAGGACGAGTGGTATGGCACCCCCACCAGTGAACCCAATCCGCGCATCACCATAGAGTGTGACCATGCGCCGGACACCGAGGCCTATTTACGGACGAGGAGCGTGACCATTTCCGACCCGGTCACTGTGGTGGAAGAAGGCTATCTGGTGGGCAGTTTTCTTGACAGCGAAGGCAATAAATTCTGGTTCTGCTCGGCCAATGGCTAAGCACAGTGGTTGAAGGTTGAAGGTTGAAGGTTGAAGGTTGAAGGTTGAAGGTTGAAGGTTGAAGGTTGAAGGTTGAAGGCTGAAGGTTGAAGGTTGAAGGCTGAAGGCTGAAGGCTGAAGGTTGAAGGTTGAAGGTTGAAGGTTGAAGGCTGAAGGTTGAAGCCTCAGCAAGGGTCAGGAATGACCAGAAAGCACATCAGGGCGAGCCTTTGGCTGAGATGACCCCAAGGCTCGCCGCCTTTCTCTATACTCTGGCGCCAACCTCGGGCGCCGAGCGCGGCTATAAATTCAGGCGCCGAGCGCGGCTATCCAGTCGTCGGGATTGGCCAGGATAAATTCATAGCTGTCGCCGCCGCTTAAGGTGATGCGCAGCGCATCCCGGGTCACGGGCAAAATGCCGCCGCCCTTGCCGAGGCACTTTTCCACCTTGGCGATATCCGTAACCGCCAGCTGATAGGGGCCCAAGCCAAACTGGCTGTTGTAGGGGGTAAAGGTCAGCGTTGAGTCAGCCAGGCTGAGCTTGCCATCGGCGCGTGCCACACCGCGCTGCACCGCGGCGGTGGCCGATTTGGTGGGCTTAGGGGCGTGCGAGTGTTGAACTCCCGATGCTGACAGGGTTTGCGTCTCTTGTGTATTCATCGTCTTCGACTGCGACATGGCGGCCTCCTTGTTGCCTGGGTTTCCCCGTTATACAGCAAGCCTCCCTCAAAGGCGTATCTGTGCCAATAATGATCTGTAAAAACAACTTTTGACTGACGCCCTCATCAGTCAGTAAGCCAAGGCTCTGTATTTGAGCGCATTTCGATTATCGCGATGCCGCCTTTCACCATGTTCGCCCTGTGGCCTGCCTTGGGATACTGCTGCCCAGGCCTTCTTGGGCCGCCCCATGAACCTTCGCCATGCCCCTAAGTTGGTGTCAGGGACTATACTTACACAAGGCACTGACAACCGCGTGCATAAAAGAGCGTGTTTAAGGGTGCTCCTCAGGGGTTGGATTTCAGGCTGCGCTTACCACTTTCGATTATCAGAACTTGACTCATCAAACCGCCCGCTGCGCCTGTCGTTCGGGCACTTTACCTTACCCGCCGTTGCCAGGAGCACGGCTAAGGAACTACCCATGTCATCCCTCTCTTCCGAGACCCTGAACACGCTCAAAAGTAAGCTGCAAGGCCAACTGGTACTACCGGACGCCCCCGACTATGACGAGGTACGGGAAATCTGGAACGCCATGATAGACAGAAAGCCCGCATTGATAGTCCGCTGCCAAAGCAGTCAGGATGCCGCCGAGGCCCTGGCGGTAGGCCGGGACAACAATATGCTCATCTCCATTCGCGGCGGCGGCCACAATATTGCCGGTAATGCGGTGTGCGATGGCGGCATGATGATTGACCTGTCGCTGATGAAAGACATTGTGATAGATACCGCCAAGCGCATTGCCCACGTGGGGCCGGGCTGCACCCTGGGCGACTTTGATGCCGAGGCGCAAAAATACGGCCTGGCCACGCCCCTTGGCATTAATTCCACCACGGGGGTGGCGGGGCTAACCCTGGGCGGCGGCTTTGGCTGGCTTAGCCGCAAGTACGGCATGACAGTGGATAATCTGCTGGCGGCCGAGGTGCTCTTGGCCGATGGCCGCCTGGTACGGGCAAGCGAAACGGAAAACGCCGATCTCTTTTGGGGCCTCAGGGGCGGTGGCGGCAATTTTGGCATAGTCACCCGCTTTGAGTTTCGCCTGCACCCGGTGGGGCCGGACTTGCTGAGCGGCCTGATGGTGTTCCCCTTCGAGCACGCCAAAACCGTGCTGACCCGCTTTGCCGCCTTTACCCAAACCATGCCCGACGAGCTAAGTGTGTGGATGGTGACCCGCAAGGCGCCGCCGCTGCCGTTTTTGCCCGAGTCCGCCCACGGTAAAGAAATGGTGGCACTGGCCATGTGTTACTGCGGCGATCCCGCCGAAGGCGAGCGATTGATAGCCCCGCTGCGGGAGTTTGCCCCCATGCTAGGCGAGCACATTGGGGTGCAGCCCTTCCAGGCCTGGCAGCAGGCGTTCGACCCCTTGCTGACCCCGGGCGCCCGTAACTACTGGAAGTCCCACAACTTTACCTCGCTGGCCGAAGGTGCCATCGACTGCATTCTGGAATACGCCGCCTGCCTGCCCTCCCCCCAGTGTGAAATCTTTATCGGCGTGATTGGCGCCCAAACCGGCCGGGTGGCGGCCGATGCCATGGCCTACTCCAGCCGCGATGCCAACTATGTAATGAATGTGCACGGCCGCTGGGACAGCGCCGATGATGACCAGCGCTGTATCGGCTGGGCAAGGGAGTTTTTTGCCAAGTCCAAACCCTTTGCAAGCGCCGGTGCCTATATCAACTTCCTCACCGAAGAAGAAGCGGGCCGGGTGGAATTTGCCTACGGCGAAACCTACCAGCGCCTCGCCAAAATCAAGGGCAAGTACGACCCCCATAATCTCCTGCGGATGAACCAGAACATCAAACCGGCGTAAGCAGGACTTCCGCCTCCCCGGCAGACCCAGGTGCACTGCGCTTGGGGCTGCCCTTCACGCACTTCATATCATCTGCAGTAAAGCCAAGAATCTGGACAACCTCAAAAGCAGCGGAATGAACCATTCCCCCCCCTTCGAAGCCGCTTTGGGAGTTGGGCTGAGAGAAACGGGTAAGCCGAGATAGGGATATCGAGGCAGAAACCGTCGAGAAGGGGTGAATGTCGCGAAGCGACAAGCTTATGAGCGCGAGGCAAGGAAAGCCGAGCTGGGATGAATTTATAGGGATGTAAATTCGCGAGTCGGTTTCGGTGGTCGTTTTCAGCCCATAAGCCCAAAGTGCTCGGCTTCGTGGGGGCGCCCTTTGGTGTGCAGAGGGCTTTGGGCGCGCAAAGCCTTCTGCCCGGGTGAAGCCTGGAAGGCTTCGCTTTCAAGTCGCTTGCAAAGCGACTAATCACACTGATTAGTCAAAGCAATCAACCCGCAGGGTTAAACCTGAAACCCGAGCAATCACAAACCAAAACTGGTTCAAGGCAGCGCCTTGGAAAGCGCATTCGGTGGGAGTAGAGGAAGGAGAAGAGTCTGCAATCCATTGCTGCCACCAATCCACTGGCACGGCGTTCATAAGCATTAAATCAGTTATGCCTTAACCATTGTTTTTACTTGGTTAAAAGCCAATTTGCTCAAATGTACAGCATACAATCGTAGGTGGCAATCCTTGGCGGACGAGCCATCGGAAAAGACTGTGAGGACTATACTTACCTATGGTATCGGCGGCTGTAGGAGCACAGCAAAATGAACACCTCATCCCATGGCCTGCGGGCCGTTAAAGTTATCGCCATCGCCGTGAACGACATGGCACGGGCAACCCATTTCTACAGCGAGGTGCTGGCGCTGGAACCGGCAATGGAAAAAGGCCAGCTGAGGGGCTATCGCCTCGGGGAGCTGGTGCTGATGTTAAAGGACGAGTGGTATGGCACCCCCACCAGCGAACCCAATCCGCGCATCACCATAGAATGTGACCATGCGCCGGACACCGAGGCCTATTTACGGGCGAGGAGCGTGACCATAGCTGACCCCGTCACTGTGGTGGAAGAAGGCTATCTGGTGGGCAGTTTTCTTGACAGCGAAGGCAATAAATTCTGGTTCTGCTCGGCCAATGGCTAAGCACAGTGGTTGAATGCTGAAGGCTGAAGGTTGAAGGTTGAAAGTTGAAGGCTGAAGGCTGAAGGCTGAAGGCTGAAGGTTGAAGGCTGAAGGTTGAAGCCTCAGCAAGGGTCAGGAATGACCAGAAAGCACATCAGGGCGAGCCTTTGGCTGAGATTACCGCAAGGCTCGCCGCCTTTCTCTGAACTCAGGCGCCGAGCGCGGCTATCCAGTCGTCGGGATTGGCCAGGATAAATTCATAGCTGTCGCCTCCGCTTAAGGTGATGCGCAGCGCATCCCGGGTCACGGGCAACAAGCCGCCGCCCTTGCCGAGGCACTTTTCCACCCTGGCGATATCCGTAACCGCCAGCTGATAGGGGCCCAAACCAAACTGGCTGTTGTAGGGGGTAAAGGTCAGCGTTGAGTCAGCCAGGCTGAGCTTGCCATCGGCGCGGGCCACACCGCGCTGCACCGCGGCGGTGGCCGATTTGGTGGGCTTAGGGGCGTGCGAGTGTGGCACTCCCGATGCTGACAGGGTTTGCGTCTCTTGTGTATTCATCGTCTTCGACTGCGACATGGCGGCCTCCTTGTTGCCTGGGTTTCCCCGTTATACAGCAAGCCTCCCTCAAAGGTGTATCTGTGCCAATAATGAAGCGTAAAAACAACTTTTGACTGACGCCCTCATCAGTCAGTAAGCCAAGGCTCTGTATTTGAGCGCATTTCGATTATCGCGATGCCGCCTTTCCCCATGTTCGCCCTGTGGCCTGCCTTGGGATACTGCTGCCCAGGCCCTCTTGGGCCGACCCATGAACCTTCGCCATGTCCCTAAGTTGGTGTCAGGGACTATGCTTACACAAGGCACTGACAACCGCGAGCATAAAAGAGCGTGTTTAAGGGTGCTCCTCAGGGGTTGGATTTCAGGCTGCGCTTACCACTTTCGATTATCAGAACTTGACTCATCAAACCGCCCGCTGCGCCTGGTCGTTCGGGCACTTTACCTTACCCGCCGTTGCCAGGAGCACGGCTAAGGAACTACCCATGTCATCCCTCTCTTCCGAGACCCTGAACACGCTCAAAAGTAAGCTGCAAGGCCAACTGGTGCTGCCGGACGACCCCGACTATGACGAGGTACGGGAAATCTGGAACGCCATGATAGACAGAAAACCCGCGTTGATAGTCCGCTGCCAATAAGGAGTGAGGACACCCACAAGGTTTTCGAGGCCAAACACCCATGCGCCTGGTTACGCCAATCCCCTTCACAGGCGCCTTGGCTTTTGAAATGACTGAAACTGGTCATCCAAGGCATGACCGCTATCAGGTGCTGTGCCCTTTACGGCATTAAGATGGCGTTGTTGATCAAATCATTGCGCGGATAGCAACTGCCCCAAGGTCTTGCTTGGTTTAACGACCAGCGCCCCTTGAAGGCATTCCCAAGCTCAGCATTTTGTTCATGGCCTTAACTCCAGCTAAGGCTTCGCCAACCTGGGCGTTGTAGTCTCGCAGCGTCAGGGTCGGGCTTATCAGCTGTTTGTATCGGTACATTGCGGTTTCCGCCAGCGACCTTTTACCGTAGTGATGTTGCTGCTTCCAGTCAGATAAGCTACCTGCTTTAAGTGCATCCACGGCCTCATTGCGAATATGGTCTTTGGACCAGTAGCCCGCATTCGACCTCGGCGGTATCACTGCTTTTATCCCTTTATTTTTAAGTAGCTTGTGGCAGGCTTTGGTGTCATATGCGCCATCGGCAGAGACTTGCTCTATGCGACGACGCAGCGGCTTGAGTAAGGTGCCCAGCACTTCATTGTCGCCGACGCTATCAAGACTGACTTCCGCCGCAATAATGGCATGTGTTTGGGCATCGACGGCCAAATGCAGCTTGCGCCAAACGCGGCGCTTTTCTTTGCCATGCTTACGGATTTTCCATTCGCCTTCGCCAAAGATTTTCAAGCCTGTGGCATCGATAACGACATGGGCAATCGCGCCATGACTCGGCGATCGGTAGGCAATTTTCACGGTTTTAGCTCGCTTGCTGAGGCAGCTATAGTCCGGTGAGGTCAAGGGAACATCCATCAGCTTAAACAAGGAATTAATGAACCCCTCTGTGGCGCGCAACGACAAGCCAAAAACGCTTTTCAGCATCAGAGCGACTTCAATCGCATGGTCAGTAAACTGAAAACCGCGCCCCCGACCACCATGATGCTGATGGCATAACCAGCCCTTAATGGCTGCGTCATCCATCCAAAAGGTCAATGAACCGCGATTGCGCAAACTCTGGTTGTACTCAGGCCAGTTAATGATTTTGTGCTTGGCTTTACCCATGATGATGACTCTGTCAGTCTGTGCTGAAAGATCTGATCACCGGCGCCTGAAATGGTTCAAAAAGATTTAATCAACAACGCCCATTAAGATAAGTAATTGGCAGGTGGCTCGTCAGCAACCATCGAGTAAATGCAAGTATCGCAATGCAACATGACTCCAACTGCGAGGCTCGGATAGCAATAATAATTTGACGTTATTGACCATGTCCCGTCTTACCGTTAGTTGAATATCATGAACAGTCCCATTATCGAAGCCGACACTGAACGACAGCTTGTTCACACATTCCCAAGTCACTCACTCGATAGCTTAAACAGCTAACGCATTCACCATGCCATGCTTAGCCAAATCGAATGCGATGTAAATCATGTAGGAATAATCCTACTTGAACTAAATTAGCGGCGAAGTAAACTATGCACATATTTTGAACAAACAGGCATCTTCACTATGGTTATGGGGATTGCGAAAAATAACGTTATTTTCATTAAGATCATGAGTTTAATCCATTAAGAGCATGCTAATTATGCAATAAAAAAGCGCCACTGTAGTAAAGTAATGCAATATATCCAGTAGAGAGTTGAGTGCCTGCAAGAGGCTGAATCAATTAGGTTACCGTTCGAGTTCGGCGTAAAAAATTAATAGAATGCTCAATGTCGCTATTGGACACACGTAAATTAACAAAACAGAAACATAACAAAACTAATATTAACACTGGTATTTTTTTGTATTAAGGCTTGCTGTAACTGACATCATTTTTATCCAGCATCAGCTGGCGCACTCAATCACTGCCCTCCAGTCAACAAAAAACAAAGCGCAATGTGATTAACTCCTTCAAACAGTAAAAGATGTCTGTAAGGAATAAGCAATATTTAAACTGAGCAATCAAATTACACTCGATAATAAACGAGTTAATGCCTATGTTCTCGAATATTATACAAATTGACTAAGTTAATCGCCGACAGATAAACGTTCATCACCGGGTAGCGAATAAAAAGGAAAATAAAAGATGAGTGAAATCTATGTAAGCTGGTTGAACAACGTAGAAGAAGACGCAGAGGAATTCATACAGGTCTATATAGAGTCTGTTACTGAAGATCTCGAACTGATCAATCATAGCATGAGAGTACCCGATACGGATTTGACACTGAATGTGTTACATCGTCTTAAAGGGGGATTGTCAGTTATTGGTTTTAACTACATGCATGACTTGGTTGAATCCGCGCTCATTTCAGGCAGGAATCAACATGCTTCTTATAAAGACCAATTAAATATTTTGATAAGTGAGCTACAGTACAGCCTAAACTGCTTGACTAAGTTAAAGCTTGCAAGTTAATTTCACTTGGGAGAAAGAAATGCAAAAAAACTACTATTCATACACTGTTATCATTGCGGATGATTCAAAGTTGGTTTGCACCTCCCTATCTTCTATATTACGTAACATGGGCTTCAACCAAGGAAACATCCATTTAGCCTACAAGCCTGCCGAACTTATTGCAAAGTGCAATGAAATTAAGTTTGACGTCATCATTTGTGATTACAACTTCAATTCAAACCTTAATGGTAATCAACTGTTTTCAGAGATTAAGAATTCGCGCGCTTATGATCCTCGTAGTGTCTTTATTTTTCTCACAGGTGAAAACAACTCAAGGGTAGTTAGAAGCATTCTTGATGCAGAACCTGATGACTACATACTCAAGCCATTTACTAAAGAAATATTGGTGAAGCGGCTTAGGGCCTCAATTTCTAGAAAACGCGAATTAATCCAGATTTACGCTGCGATAGCCGAGAGAAACTACCATCGTGTTATTACTGAATGCGAACAACATTTAGTACTCAATAATGAGCACCAACCACTGATAAGAAAGATAAAGTCAGAGGCCCACTTAGAGCTTGGGCAAATCTCGCAGGCAAAATCAGAATACGAATCAATGCTCGAAGATTACGACTATGACTGGATTAAAATCTCCTTGGCAAACCTATCAATAAAAGCTAATAAAATTGAACAAGCAAAATTGATACTGGAAAAATTAAAAGATAAAGAAACCAGCCCTTATTATCATGATAACATGTCTTCTATAAGCTTACTCAACAATGATTTACCCAATGCTATTCATCATCTGAAGTCAGCTGAGTTGCTTTTGGATGGTGGCCAAGAACGGGATTTAGTAATTTCAAATTTATTTCTTGCAATGGGTGAATATGAAAATGCATATTTATATGCAAAAAAGTATCATGACCAAAACAAATACACATACCGCTCAACTAATAAAACAAGGTTGATCTATGTGCGTTATTACCTTATTTATTTATTGAATAACAATGAACAAAGCCATTGTGCCTTTGAAATAGATAGGGAACTGTCTGCAATAAAATTAAACCTAGAGTTGTTGCCACAAGTTGAAGTTATTCAAGTTGGATTAAATATCCTTTCTGGCAACCTTATAAATTTGCATGATAAGATTGAAAGAATCATTTCAACTGAGTCTATATTTTCCAATTTGGATTTTTACGACCTGTATTTTTTTGCATTCATCCTATCAATGCTTTCACTAGATAACCAGACAAAATATGTTTTACACAGTTGTAAAAAATCAATAGTAACTGAAAAAAATGAAGTTTCTATCACCAATGATTACCTACTGAAACAGCTTAAAAATAGGTTCGAACGTAACATAGAAAAAGTCACACTGCTTCAGAAAGACATAGAAAACCATCGCCTTAAGAGCAGTGATGATTTTTTTGAAACCTTGTTTGAATTGCAAAGGTTACAGCCTTTCTGCATCAAGGTATGCAGCGCGATCATCCATATATTGGCTAATGTCAATAAAACACATAAAGACAAAATCCATATATTAAAGATGCTGCAAAATAGCTTCTTAATTTTATCCGAGCTTTTATCAAATCAGCCTAATCGGTTAAAAAAGATAAGGGAAAAATATCAAATGGCGCTGAAAAAAATCATGTAATCAACTGATTACCATGAATAAATTTCAGTTAAATCGTTTTAAATCGACCACCACAATTTTTTCCCCGTGGAGCAATACATGAAACTCACGTTAAAAATCATTTTCCTTATCACATTAATATTCAGCACTGGTGTGTTTGCTGACATCAAATTGAGTGAAGAGGAAAATAATTACATCGCAAGTAAAAAATCTGTCAAATTTGGCGTACTCAAGGGACGCTTCATGCCGTATTGGGGTGGAATGCAGGCTCAAGGCGGATTTGTTGAAGAGTTTTTTACATTGATCTCAGATGAAACCTCATTAAAGATTGAACATGTCTATTATGACTCTGTCACAGACTTGAAGTTTGGCCTCGATAATGGCTATATTGATGCTATTCCTGGTCTAATTCCCTCCAGCGATACACGCCAACAGCATCTTATTTCGCTTCCTATTTACGAGATTCTCCCTGCAATACTATTCAGTGATAAAAAATATATGAGCGAGCCTATGCAAAACCTGCATTTCGGCTGCTTATCCACATCTTTCTTTTGCGAAATATTGCAACTGCAAAAAGTAAAGAAAATAACCAATGCGTCGAGTATTACTGAATTAACATCACTTTTCACCAACAGCGATGTGGATGCTGTTATCACAGATTCTTTTTTAATCAACAAAATGATAAGCAATGGACTGCAACAACATGGAAAGGTGTTTTATGATACAGAAGTCAGCCCTCAAGATGCCTTTGCTATTGTTGCATCATCCCAACCTGAATTACTTAGTATTATAAATAAAATTATCGAAGGAAATAATCTAAAAGAGCGTTTCATTCATGAGATTCAACATGATATTGATTATAAAAACATTCAGGCCAACAATAATATCATACATAGTGACTTAGAGAAAACCACGATTAGATATACATTGGACGATGATAGTTTTCCACTTTCGTATTATGACCCTCATACCGTGTCAATGAAGGGCTATATACATGACTTGTTAAGTCTGATTGAAAATAAGACTGTTCTCGAATTTGTATATGTGCCAGCAAATGGTAAGGACGTGCTGCACATGCTTCGAAACGGAGAAGTGGATTTACTGCCTGCTCGAAATTCAGAAGGGGTGGACTTACGTGATTTTTACAGAACCACAGGTTACGCTACCATTACGTTTGGTTTGGTTGAGTCAACACGTGATTTTGCACATAAAAAGTATGCTATTTTAGACCGTACCGGAAATTACTACCGTGAGATAAAAGTAAATGATAAATATAGAGATATTAAAGTATATCAGGAGCTATCCAGTTTATTGCACGATCTGGACGAAGGGATTATTAGTCATGCGCTGATTAATAACGATTTATTGAGCCGTTTAGTCACGGAAGGACAAGATGACAGCTTTAAGCCCATTGATACACCATCTGACTTGCAAGTGAATGTTAGACTGTCAATGGTCGTCAGGCATGATTCTCCAATGCTCTATGAGCTTTTACAACTGACGCTCAAAAATATATCTCCTGAGCAGATAGAAGCACTACAGAACGCCTATTCAAAGGTTACAATTCAATTTGGGGTAAATGAAGAAACCGTTCTTAAATGGGTTGTTGCTTGTACAAGCTTGGCTCTTCTGTTAGCAATCGCCTTTATTGTTTGGCGACATATAATAGGAAAGCAACTAAATACATTAGAAAGAAATGCTGAATTGTCCAAGTCAGAAACAGACTGGCTTAACACAATCCTTAACAATATCCCTAACGCGATTGTTATCAAAAACTTGCATGGAAAAACCATCCTTGCAAATAACAGTTATCAAACCCATTTCAGCTCCTGTAGAAACTGTGGATTATCCAAAACATGCCAGCTCAAATCCAGTGTTGACAAGCCAGATAGTTCCGACATCTCTGTGATTAGCACAATTGAGTTATGCCAACGGTGGGAAAGCTATTTTGATATCAGTCAGTATCAGATCCAGCATCCGCTTAAAAACTCTCCATACATTATGAAAGTCTACAATGATGTAACTGACTTAAAGCGCAAAGAGCTCGATTTGGTAACTGCAAATGAAAGAGCAATGGACGCAATTTCGGCTCGCAATCACTTTTTGGCTGTGATCAGCCATGAGCTTCGTACACCTATAGCAGCCATGTTGGGCTTGCTCGAGTTATTGTCTAAGCGTCAAATAGATGATGAAAGTCGATTATTAATCGAAAATGCTGTTAGTTCTGCAGATCAACTTAAATATCAGGTTAACGATATTCTAGACTTTTCCAAAATGGAGGCAGCTCAGTTACAGCTTGACCCTTCTTGGTATCGTATAGATCGCGAGCTAGGCCCCTTATTGAGAAGTTTTGAAGCATCTGCAAATATAAAAGGGCTACACTTCAGCGTCGATTGGAAAGCGTCTGCAAAACTGGAGGCCAGAGTTGATGTGCTGCGCCTTAAACAGATATTGTCAAATCTGTTGTCTAATGCCATCAAATTTACCGAATCCGGGGGGATAATAGTCACTTTACGTCTGGCTGATGATCATTTTTCTTTTCAGGTAAGTGATTCGGGCTGTGGCATGACCCTGGAACAACAAAAAACCGTTTTCTTACCTTTTGTTCAAGCGGACAACACTATTAGCCGTCGCTTTGGTGGAACTGGCTTGGGAATGTCAATTGTACAGAATTTGGTAAAATTGATGGAAGGCGAAATTCACATATCAAGCCAAAAAGATCTCGGCACCATAGTGACTGTGTCGATACCAATGCCTTTACAGTCAATCGAATTGGCAAGCCCGCTGGCACACCTGACTGTAAGCGACCCAAGATGGTACCCCTGGCTTAGAGCATTTGACGTTGACCACAGTCCAACTGAAGTTTCTGCAAAATCGGAGGCACCAATCGATACTTCATCTTCGTCTGCATCCACGCCTAACCTCTATCCTGATTTATTGGTGGATCAGTGGCAGTCGACCCTGAAGCAAAATACTAATAAAAGAGCCAATGACGCGCCGATGCAACCGTCGCTCGAGGGGAACATACTGGTTGCAGAAGACGCCCCCATCAATCGCTTGTTGTTGAATCGCCAATTAAGCTCACTGGGACTTACAGCCAACTTTGCAAAAGACGGTCATGAGGCTTTCAAGATGCTAACCTCGCCTGATGCTACTTACCAATTGCTGTTAACAGACTGCCATATGCCTGGTATGGACGGCTTTACCTTGGTGGCGAAAGTCAGAAGCGAACTTCCTGACTATAAAGACATTCCAATCATAGGCTGTACTGCGGAGTCGTCCAAGATAGCTGCCGCAAAGGCTGCTGATGTTGGCATTGATGCTATGCTGTACAAACCCTATTCTCTTGAGCAGTTGTACCAAATGCTGAAGCAGTTTTTACCTCAGCAAACCCAAAAGACTCCGCCTCCCCAGTGGCTGATGGAGTATCGTGATGAAGATCGCATCGATATGGCGACGGTTGTGCTGGGGGCTATGTCTGACGATATAAAACTATTGCAGCTCGAATCGACAGATTTAGCGGCTTTGGCGCACAGAATCAAGGGCTCAGCTGGTGCTTTGGGCTTAACAGAGTTGCGTACGATTGCCGAACAAGCTGAAAAGGCCTGGCCATCCGGTAATGTGCAACAAGCCAGGGACGCTTTGATCAAATCAATCAAAAACCTGATTGATTCGACCTCAGAGTATTTGCAACCCCTCACTGAATCGGGGACATGATGAACATACTTATCGTCGAAGATGATGTAATTCAAGCAACCAGTTTAAGGCTAAAATTAGCTGAACTGGGTGAGCACAACATTTACATGGCCCGAGATGGTGTTTCTGCTCTGCAAATTTTCAAAGAGCGCGACTTTTCTTTGATATTCTGCGATATCCACATGCCACAAATGGACGGGGTCACGCTGTTGTCAACATTATGCACAGAGCAGCCAACGGCAGGTGTTGTCATCTTAAGTGCTGCAGACGATGCCGTTCTGGAAATTACAGAAAACATGTGCCACCTCGCAGGCTTTCCCTATGTTGCTGTGATGTCAAAGCCCTATTCTTTTCTCCAACTCAGACAACTGATGTCAGATGCTGATGAAATTACAGTCAACAAGGCTGACAAAACCTTACCGACAAGCCTGTCTAAAGAGACAATATTAGAGTGTTTCTCACAGGGAAGAATATTTAATTACTATCAACCACAGTTTGATTTTAAAACAGGCCTGATGACCGGAGTAGAAGCATTGGTTAGGATGGATCATCCTGATTATGGCCGCTTGAGCCCTGACCAGTTTCTTGATCAAGTCAACGCATCCGGGTTAATGAATGACTTATTTGAAACTGTGCTTGACAAGGCGGTGAAGGCCATAGCGAAGCTTAGCCCAACCCTCAACTTATCGGTCAATATTTGCCAAAGTAATCTTCAACATCAAATTGCAGACAGAGTCATTGATATCTGTAAAAAATATCATTTTTCAACCAGTCGCTTAACCCTTGAGCTAACCGAAAGTGATGTCTACAACAATTCAATTACTTCCCTGGCGAATCTGGCGCGTCTGCGGATGCATGGTATTGGTTTGTCTATCGATGACTTTGGTACTGGATATGCCTCGCTCAATCAATTGAGCAAGTTACCCTTTACAGAACTGAAGGTCGATCGATCATTCGTTTCTGATATTATTTACAATTACAAACATCAACAATTAACCAAGATGTCCCTGTCACTTGCACAGTCTTTGGGTATGCATTGCGTCATTGAAGGGGTTGAAGATGCGGAAACATGGGAGTATTTAAAGCCCATGGGAGCGGAAACCTGTCAGGGGTATTACACCTCTCCTCCGCTTAGCATTAGTGCGCTGCAGGATTTTTACCAAAGAAATAGAGAACATGAACTTGTCGCTTCAGATGGAGATGACGATGTTAATGTTCTATTGATAGACACCCACGAACTTAGTGCTTTAGCCTTAAAGCGCTTACTTGAAAAGCAAGCGAGCTACATTAAATCCCATATCACAGTTATTAATGAGGATGCACTCTCTTCTATCCGGCACAATCCTTACGACTTGGTAGTGATAGACGCATGCTCTGGCAATGCTTTGGAACAAAAAAATCTGGCAATCAGTATAAAGGAGCTATATCAAGGAATGCTAATTACCTTGACCAATCCTTTGACAAATCAAATATTTGAAGATTGTGAACTACGTACACTGATCAAAGCCGAACTTTTGAATGACACTGCAGAAACCATTATCGAAATACTCACAAAAGGTCAGGACACGTCTGGTTTAAAACAGAATTTGCATAAAATACTCTCAGAACAAGAATACAAAGTAGCTCAATACCTCAAAAAAGGATTAGGAAACAAAGCCATTGCCAACGAACTCAATATTAATCAAAAAACTGTAAGCACATATAAATCAAGAATATTCTCAAAACTCGGCATTGTTTCCACTGTGGAATTGGTCAACTTTTATAATTGACATTTGGCTTATTCAAGAAGGGGTACCAAGGGGTAAAAAATTATCTTTCTATTTAGATAACTTAGCAGTGGTATCACATCAAGGGTATATTTTTGATTGAAAGACGTTTGGTTGCAAATCTTTGCCCGAATCTACTCTGATATTCCCCCCGAAATTCATGACGAGATAAAAATTTTCTCGGGGATTTGACCTGTTTTAACACTTCTGAACAGCTGACGGCCAAGGGTTGCATATGCCACGTTAACGCCTGAATTGTGAATAAGAACAAGCGCACGCCCGCTTGCCCCCCTGAATACGTATGCAGCTTATGTCCCCCGGCGCAAGCCTTCGCTAAGGTGGTCACAAATAAAAAAGACACCTTACAAGGAATGATGAATGCGCTATTCACTGCTGCTGTTGGCCATGGCCGCCAGCCTGCCATTGCAGGCCAAAACCTTAAGCCTCAAGTCCCCCAATGGCGAGATTGAAGTTAAGGTCAGCGACGATAACGCCCCCCACTATGCCGTGCTGTTTCAGGGTAAGCCTGTGATTGGCGCATCCAAACTGGGGTTTGACTTCACCAATGCCGCCAACTTCCGCGGCGGTTTTGATATCACAGACAGCCAAAGGGCCACGGTGGACAGCAGCTGGGAGCAGCCCTGGGGCGAGGCCCGCATCATTGAAGATAAGCACAACGAGCTTGTGGTGAGCTTTACCCACCCAGACAGCAAACAAGGCTACAAGGTACGCTTTCGCGCCTTTAACGACGGCGTGGGCTTTCGCTACGAGGTGAATGCGGATACACCACTGAACATCGGCCGCGAGCTCACCGAATTTGCCGTTGAGAAGGCCGACAAGGCCGAAGCCTGGTGGATCCCCGGCCGTGGCTGGAACCGCTACGAGTATCTATATCAGCACAGTAAGCTTACCGATGCCGCCCTGGTGCAAACGCCTTTTACCTTTAAAAACAAGGATGGGGTGCACATTGCCATCCACGAGGCGGCCCTGGTGGATTACGCCGCCATGACCCTGAATCAGCGCCGCCCCGGCACCTTTGTCTCTGAGCTGACCCCCTGGTCAGATGGGGTGGCAGTTAAAACCAACGGCATATTCAACACCCCCTGGCGCACGCTGCAAATCGCGCCCAATGCCACAGGGCTGATTAACTCCCACCTTATTCTCAATCTCAACGAGCCCAACCAGCTTGGGGATGTCTCCTGGGTCGAGCCCGGTAAATACGTGGGTATTTGGTGGGGCATGCACATTAACCAAAACACCTGGGGCAGCGGCAGCAAGCATGGCGCCACCACAGATGAAACCAAAAAATACCTGCGCTTTGCCGCCGACAATGGCTTTGATGGGGTGCTGGTAGAAGGCTGGAATATCGGCTGGGACGGCGACTGGTTCCACAATGGCGATCTGTTCAGCTTTACTGAGCCCTTTGCCGATTTTGATATCAAGGCCATTGCCGATTATGGCCGCGAGGTGGGCGCCAGACTCATAGGCCACCACGAAACCTCCGGCAGCGTGAGCAACTACCGCAAACAGTGGGATGGCGCCTTCGGCCTGTACCAGAAGATGGGCGTTGCCCAGGTAAAAACCGGCTACGTGGCCGATGGCGGTAACATCAAGCGCATCGATGAAAACGGCCTCGAGCGCTTCGAGTGGCACGATGGCCAATTTATGGTGGGCGAATACCTGGATAACGTGAAAACCGCCGCCAAATACCAGATAAGCATTAATACCCACGAGCCCATCAAGGACACGGGGCTGCGCCGCACCTACCCCAACTGGCTCGCCCGGGAGGGTGCCCGTGGTCAGGAATACAATGCCTGGGGCAATCCGCCAAACCCTCCCGAGCACGTAGCCATGCTGTCGTTCACCCGCATGCTGGCAGGCCCCATGGACTTTACCCCGGGCATCTTCGACATGGGCTTTAACGGCCTTGGTGACAACACCAACCGCCCCCAAAGCACCCTCGCCAAGCAGCTGGCCCTGTATGTGGTGCTCTACAGCCCTATTCAGATGGCGGCCGACCTGCCGGAAAATTACTTAAAGCGCCCCGACGCCTTTCAGTTTATCAAGGACGTACCCACCGACTGGGAGCAGAGCGTTGCCCTCGATGGTGAGGTGGGCGACTTTGTGGTGATGGCCCGTAAAGAGCGCAAGGCGCGCCAGTACAGCGGCAACGACTGGTACCTGGGCGCCGTGACCGACGAGGAGGCTCGGGATGTGACCGTGAAGCTGGATTTCCTCGAGCCCGGCAAAACCTTTGAGGCGCAAATTTATCAGGACGGCAAAGACGCCGAATGGAAATGGCGCCCCTACGAGATTGACATCAAAAAGCTCAAGGTACGTAAGGGCGATACCCTCACCCTGCGACTGGCCGAAGGTGGCGGCGCAGCGGTACGCTTAAAAGCGCTGTGAGCCATTTGCACCAAGCCCGGGCCTTTAAAGCGACGGGCTGTTAGTTAGCCAAGGTCGGTTAGCTAGCAAAGGGCGGTTAGCTCAAAACAAAAACGCCACAGGCAATCCCTGCGGCGTTTTTTATTAAAGTGTTAAGTCCGCCATTAAAAGCGGAAGCTCGCCCCCACATAAAAGCCGTCTTCCAGGTCACGGTTTCTGTGGTCATCGTACTGGATACGGATTTGGCGATAGCCCGCCTCAAAGCCGAGGTTCGGGTTCAGCTCGTAACCCACCGCGGTGCTCCACTGATAGTGGCCATCGACACCGGAAAAGCTCAGCACCGAGGGGCTGACAAAGCCGGTGGCCTTGAGTGACAGGCCATTGCCCAGGGCGAGTTGATACTTGCCCCCCAGGGACAGCATGCTGCCATTGGGGCTGTTATCCAGCCATACCCGCGAGGCCATGGGGCCAAATTCAAACCGGTGCGGACCGGCGCTGTGGCTGAACAGCAGCGCACTCTGCAGCAGGTGATTATCACCGTCCACATACAGGTATTCGCCTTCGAGTCTGGCGCTGGGGGTAAGCTGACCGCCAAAGGATACAGAGGCGCGATCGTCATTCAGCTCCACACCCATATCGATGGCGTGGGCGGCGCTGGAAAGCACGCCGAGGCTCAGCAATAAAGGGGTGGCGATTGAAAAAGTACGTTTCAGGGTCATGGATGTCTCCTTTGCCTTGGGAAATACCCGGGCGCAGCCATGGCGCGACGGGTTTGGCCCAAGTGTGGCGGCGACATCCTTAACAAAAGATGAATGAATGCCCTATTTAATCTTTTATAAACAAGATATTACATTTCAAATTCAGCTAATTAACCCCGGAGTTAACAGGGCGTTCGCAAAATGGGCATCCCCGCAGCCGGAGGCGCGGCCCCCGAAAACTGTGCCCCTGAAACTGTGCCCCTAAAACTGTGCCCCTAAAACTGTGTCCCTGAAGATCAGGCCACGGCCACATCCTGCTCAGCATTCCGCTCAGCAACCTGCTCAACATCAACTGTGCAGTCGATGCGGGTCACCTTGCCATCTTCAATGATAAAAAAGGCATCCTGGGGCAGGTCCTGACGCCAGCAGTCTTCGTAGCTTAAATCCAGCAGCATGCCCCGCAGCACTATGCCGGTAAGGGCATGGCTGACCACCACTATGTCACCCTGTGGCGGCAACTGCTCCAGCCAACTGGCAAGCCGATTCCTCACCTCATCAAAGCTTTCGGCCTCGGGGGCGTGCAGGTACCAGTCCCCTGCCCCGTCAAGCTCGGGGTGCTGACTCCTGATGCTGGGCACGGTTCTTTGCTCCCACAGTCCCAGGGAGAACTCCATCAAGCGGGGCTCTTTGACTATGGGGATATCGGCGTTACCCAGCGCCCGGCACACAATCTCGGCGGTTTGCACCGCGCGGCCAAGGGAGCTGGCATAGAGATGAAACTCTGGCCCCAGATAGGTTTTCAGCGCAGCGCCCACCGCCTGAGCCTGGGCCCTGCCCTTTGGCGTCAGCGGCGAGTTACAGTGGCCCTGCAATTTCTGCTCGACGTTAAAATGGGTTTCCCCGTGCCTTAATACAAAAAATCGTCTGCTCATGGTCGGCTCCTGCTGCATCAACTGCTGCAAAAGTTAACCGAATCGGTCCAGCGGAACAAAAACCGGATTTTGGGTCATTTCTGTCCCCACAGGGCCAATGCCGTCGGCCAGGGTGAGGCCCTGAGCAAAGTTGGCGCACAGACGGTGCAAAGATGAAACGCAGCACCCTATACACCCGGGCAGACGCCAGAAGGAAGCAGGCGTGCTGCACCAAAAAGAGGCATGACTCCCGTTAGCGGTGCTTATCCGCGCGACCTTAAACCAAAAAAGCCATGCATATCAAACTACTGAATTCAGGCATGGGCTTTGCTTTGCCTAAGCGGATGTCATTATTCAGGAGTATTAGGGATGAATATCAAGCTTGATGATTTAAGCCACCCGGCGGTCGCCAGATTGCTGCTCGAGCATCTGGAAGACATGTACGACAACTCCCCCGCAGACAGCGTACACGCGCTGGATCTGGCCCGTCTCAAGCAACGTGATATCCGTTTTTATACCCTGTGGCAGGGCAATACCCTCGCCGCCTGCGGCGCCGTGAAGCAGGTGGATTTTCACAGCGGCGAAATCAAATCCATGCGAGCCACCCGAGCACTGCGCGGTCGCGGCTTTGGCCACGCCATGCTGATGCATCTGGAAAACGAGAGTCGCCGCCTCGGCTTTAAACGCCTGTATCTGGAAACCGGCACCGCCGATTACTTTCTGCCGGCCCAGCGCCTGTACCTGGCCCACGGCTTTGAGCAGTGCGCCCCCTTTGGCCATTACCGCGAAGATCCCCACAGCCTGTTTATGACCAAGGCGCTGTGAATCTCAGATAGAAAAAAGCCCGCGCTGGCGGGCTTTTTCATGGTTAAGTAAGTTCAATCAGCCTAGCGGCCATCTTTGGCGCGGCGTTTTTTGAAATCAGACGCTTCCAGCCACTTGGGCCAGTCGTTGCCGTTGGCAAGGCGCGAGAGGATGTGTTCCATCAGCACAAGGTCCTGCTTCACGCCACCCAGTGGCCAGTCGGGGGAGTAATCGTCGGCACCCTTGTGGTACTTGTGGGCAATGTAGTCAGGGTCGGTATCGCCAAGGCTCATAAACAAGAGCCCAGGCACGCCCTCCTTGGCAAGGGCAAAGTGGTCTGAGCGGAACATCAGGCCGTTTTGCGGACGGGGGTCAGGCTTCACCTGCCTGCCCTGGGCCTTGGCGGCGTCCTGCAGCATGGCTTCCAGCTCAGATACCCCTTCGCCGTAGCGCAGTATGTAATCCACGCCCTCACCCACATTCATGCCATCAATGTTCAAAAAGGCCACCAGCTTGGCGGTGGGCAGCGGCGGATTTTCGGCAAAATACTGGGCGCCAATCAGCCCGGTTTCTTCGGCGGTAAAGGCCGAGAAAATAATGCTGCGGCCGGGCTTTTTATCCTCTGGCAAGGCAGCGTAGTGCCTTGCCAGCGCCAGCACCCCGGCCACGCCGGTGGCGTTATCCACGGCGCCATTGAGGATAATGGTTTTGCCCTCTTCCTCGATTTGGCCAAGGTGATCCCAATGGGCGTGCATTACCACGGCTTCATCGGCATTCTTGTTGCCGGGCAGTATGGCAGCCACGTTATGGGACTCGGCGCGCTCGATATGGTTATTCAGGGTTAAATCGGCCTTCACGGTCAAAGGCACGGCTTTAAAGCCCGGCGCCATGGCGGCCGCTTTCAGCGCTTCAATATCCTGACCCGAGGCGGCAAGGATCTGTTTGGCCGCCGCATATTGCAGCCAGCCCATTACCCCCACCTGACTTTGGTTATTGTTGTCATCGACCAGGGTGAACTTGGTATTGGTGTTGGAGTTTTTCACCACCCCCCAACCATAGGCGGCCGGGGCATCTTCGTGAACGATAAACACGGCTTCGGCGCCCTGACGGGCCGCTTCTTCATACTTGTAGGTCCAGCGGCCATAGTAGGTCATGGCGTTGCCTTTAAAGACCCTGGGGTCCTGGGTGGCAAAGCCCGGGTCGTTTACCAAAAGCACCACGGTTTTGCCGCGCACCTCCACGCCGGCGTAATCATTCCAGCCGTATTCGGGGGCATTGATGCCATACCCCACGAACACCATGTCGCTGCCACTGAGCTCGACCCTGGGTACTACCCTCTGGGTACGGGCGGTGAAATCCTCGCCCGGGGTAAAGCTGAGCTCGCCAACCTTAAGCACCATGCTCTGATCGGCAGTGATTTTCGCCATGGGCACAGGCTGCAGATATTCCCCATTGAATGCCCCTTTAAGGCCCATCGACTTAAAGGCCTGTGTGAGGTAATCGAGGGTCTTTTGCTCGCCTTCTGATAGGGGCGCACGGCCGCCAAAGGGGTCGCTGGCAAGGGTTTTCACATCTTCGCGAAACGCGTTTTCATCAAAGGTGAGGGGGGCGGCAAAGGCCTGGGCAGACAGGCACAGCCCAAGGCCCAAAAACAGGCGGAAGGTCAGGTTCACGGGGTATCCTTCTTATTGACTGCAAGCAGCCATTGTAAGACGCACCCGGGACATTGCAACGCGCTTATTGCCGCATACCGTACTCAAAACCCTCGCACGGACATGCCAAAGCTTATCGAATGACACCGCCAAAATACCCATTTAGAGGTACGACTATATAGGTATAACCCATTGATCTAATTCACACTTTTAGTCAACAAAGCCTAACTTCAGGGAAAACTTGTGCCAGATCAAAAACCGCACACCGAACAAGCCAATAACATGCGCGCATACAGGAAACACCCAAATGATAACAATCAAAGTCCCGAGGATGACATCATGAAATTCAGCACAGCCGCGTTAGCCGTTTCCACTGCCCTGCTCAGCCTGTCCAACGTTGCCGCTGCCGATCCGGTTAGCAAGGCTTTGGTTGAAGACGCCAAGGTGAATCTTCAGTTCCGTGCCCGTTTTGAACAAGTCGACCAACTTTCCGATACCCAGGATTTAACCTCTCTGCGTACCCGCCTGACTTATGAAACCGGCGCTCTGTCCAATTTCTTTGCCCTGGCCGAAGTGGATGATGTGCGCGCTACCGACGAAGAACCCTGGATTTCCGATTATGAATACACCGAAATCAACCAGGCATTTATCGGCTACAAGGCCCCGGGCGACACAGTGCTCAAATATGGCCGCCAGCGCATCATTTTGGATAACCAGCGTTTTGTGGGTGGCGTAGGCTTCCGCCAGAACGAGCAGACCTATGATGCCTTCTCGGTGCAAACCAAGGCCGTGACTAACCTGACCGCCTTCTACGCTTACATCAACAATGTAAACCGTATTTTCAGCGAAGCCTCCGGCAAGGCTGATCACAAGAACGAAACCCACCTGCTGAACCTCAACTACAAGGCCAACAACTGGGCCGATATCTCGGGTTATGCCTATCTTATCGACAACCAGAATCTGGCCCGCTTCTCCACGGACACCTATGGCGTTCGCCTGGCCGGTAAGGGCGATGTGGGCAGCCTGAAGCTGGGTTACGCGCTGGAATATGCCAAGCAGAGTGATGGCGGCAACAATACGGTTTCTTACGATGCCGACTACCAGCTGGCCGAAGCCTCTCTGGGTTTCAGCGGTGTTGACTTCAAACTCGGCTACGAAGTGCTGGGTTCAGACAATGGCAATGCCGGCTTTATCACCCCACTGGCCACCCTGCACGCCTTCCAGGGCTGGACCGATAAGTTCCTGTTCGGCGGTGCCGGTAACTGGGATAAGGGTATCCAGGACCTGTACTTCAGCGTCGGCGGCGCCGTTGCCGGTGTGAAACTGCTGGCGGTTTACCATCAGTTCGAGTCTGATGCAGGCAGCATAGATATGGGCGACGAATGGGGCGTGAGCGTGACCTACCCCTTCGCCAAGCACTACAGCGTAGGCGCCAAGTATGCCAGCTTCTCCGGTGCCGATGCAGGCTATGCCTTCAGCAGCGACGCCGACAAGCTGTGGCTGACCTTCGAAGCCAAGTATTGATGCTTAAGCTTGCATAACACAAAGCCGCCCTCGGGCGGCTTTCTTTTTGAGGACAGGCTAAGCTGTCACAGCGTTTTGACCAGATACCAGCGCTTGCCACCATCAAAGGGGTAATCCTGCTGGCACCACACCTCACGGTAACCACGGCCGCGATAAAACGCCGGCGCCTGAAACTCCAGGGTATCCAGCAACAGCCAGCGGCAGCCACGTGCGCGGGCTTCATCCTCAGCGGTTTTCAGCATGGCGCTGCCAATGCCTTGCCCACGCAGGCTGTCGCACACCCAAAAGTTATCAATCAGGCACCAATTACCAAAGGTGCGCCCGGCGATACCGGCGGCAAGCTCACAATTGGCGTGCAACTGCTTAAAGCCAATGGGCCGACGCTGGCTGGCATCCCAGTGCCCGGCATTGAAGGCGGCAATCTTATTTTTTACGGCCTCGGCAAAGGCCGGTGTTTCATCTGCGATAAATGACATCAGACCCGCTCCCCGGCAAAGCGGCGCAGCCGCGGTAAACTGCCTGTGCTGATAGCGGTGCCAAGCAATATGATGCCGGTACCAACAAGGGTGTGCCAGCCAATATGTTCGCCCAGGAACAGGGCCCCCCACAAAATGCCGAATACCGGAATAAGGAAGGTGACGGTTAATGCCGAGGTGGCGCCTACTTCATCTATCAATCTGAAATACAGAAGATAAGCGACGCCGCTGCACAGTACCCCCAGGGTCACCACTGCCGACAATACGTTCCAGGACGGCATGGCCGCAGGCGGCGCCGTAAACAGCAAGGCAGGCAGTAACCAGGCGCTGGCGGCCCACATGCAGCCGTGAGCATTGCTGTAGGCATTGCCATGATTGGATGCCTTGGTGTAGATACTGGCAAAGGCGTAACAGACAGCGGCGCCAAGCCCCGCGGCCAACGCCCAGAGCCCCTCGGTGGAAAGCGACAAACTCTCCACCCCTGCCAGCAGCACCACACCACAAAAACCTGTGATAAGCCCAACCAAGGCGGCGCCTCTGGGCATGGTTCTGTACCAGATGGCAAGCAGCAGGGAACTCCACAAGGGCGCGGTGGCATTGAGCACCGACATCAGAGAAGCCGCAAGTTCGGTGGCAGCAAACCCGTAGAGCAAAAAGGGCAGTGCCGTATTGATACCGCCCAATATGATGAAGTGTTTGAGTGGCGCGCTGCCGATGAGCGCTTTTTTCAGATAGATGGCGCCGCCGAGCAAAAACAAGGCGGCAAAGGTGACCCGTAAAAACATCAGCCAGGCGGGCCCAAGCTCAGTCACACCAATGCGGATAAATAAAAATGACGCGCCCCAAATAGCAGACAGCAACAACAGTTTTAACCAAGCCCCCAAGGACATGATGGATTCTCCCCCAACGAATGCGCAGCCAGTTTAGGGGGGGGCTGAAATACTGTAAAGGGATGGTCCGGGGGATGACGGGAAGAAGCCGTTTCAGTCGAGCCTCTGCCAAACCTCTTCTTCTTTGAGGACTCCCTCTTCAAATCTTTTGGTATGCCACTGATTTCCTTTCAATTCATAGTCAAAGCTAAAGCCTTGACCATGGGGCACCTGAAAGGAATTCAGACTCGGGTATTCGGTGTAGCTTTGCCCGTTAAGGCGATACTCGCCCGCGCCGGCCGCCCAAAATTCCTGTTTGTTTTTGACCGTTTTCATGGTGGTAAAACTGAAGTGGCTGGCAGAAATGACCTTGATGGCAACCAGCCCGAGTGTGTTATAGGACACCCAGCGCCCCTCCCCATCCAGATAGCGGCCGGAAACCAGCTCCCAGCTGCCAATCAGCGCCTGAGCGTCATCTGATTGAACGTCACCTGATTGAGCATCGCTGGCCTTGATATCATCGCCTGTGGTTTCAGCGCTTTTGGCTGTATCGCTTAAGCCCTGAAGGCTCTGGGGGTCAGTGGGTTGTACATCTTCTTGAGGCAAAACCGCTTCTTGTGGAGCCACGGAGGTTTGCACCTGGGTGCTGATGGCGGTTTCTGGAACTACTGTCGGTTCCGGCATGGAAGTGTCTGACATGGCGGATGCCAGGGAGCCGATTGTCAGCAGCAGGCCAAGAGCAGTTCCCATAACAACGGTTGAATAAGCGGGTCCGGTGATGTGTTTCATCATCAATTCCTCCCTGATATTTTGAATTAGCGGCACTTGACCAAGTGATCAGCCATTAGCGGCCGTGCGAGCGTCTGTTGCCTGTCACAACTTCAAGGCCCCGGGTTTTGGCCAACAGACTGTCACAGCCATGCCCTTGTGGCTATAATGGCCGGCAGTACAAACACAACCTGTATGCCATGACCGATTTCAGCACTATCAATAAGTCCAGCAGCCAATCTTTTAACGCCCAGAAGCGACTCATCAAAGACTTGTTCGCCGGTAAAACTGTCCCCTGCCGCCACTGCGGCAAGCCCCTTGTTGCCAGCTTGCCGGGTGCCGGGGAAACTCACCTCCTGGGCCATATCCGCTGCCCCAAAGGCTGTACCGATATTGAGCTTGAGGTGGAGTAGTCCTCAGTCCAGCGATACCAATTGCCCCTGAGGGCTTATCTCAAACCGGCGCAGATCCAATAAACCGGGGGTCTCGGCCATTGCCTGATTGGCATCCCGTACCAGAAGCTCGGTGGTCACCGTCAGGGGCAGATATTGGCCAGCCGACACACTTATCCCCCGAAGCTCGATTCTGTCACCGAGGAACACCGAACTGAGGTGCGACACTGTGCCACTTTCGGCCTTGAGTCCGAACAATCCCAAATACCAAAAACTGCCTGACCCCTGGTTTGTTACCACAAAGGGCGCCAACATCAGCTGTGCACCTGCCAGTCTGGCATTGGTCATTTGCAAATCCCGGTATCCAAGCAATACCTGCCCGCGTACCGGGCCGTCGGTGTAATCACCCGTCACCCAGGGGAGAGGTGCTTCAATGAAGGTGGAGAGCCGGGCGCTGGCCTCGCTCTCGGGCACCTTCAGCGTAAAACCTGCCAGGGTTTTAATGGAAAAGAGCCTTAACATCACAGGATCGGCCTGCTCCGGGCTGATGTCTTTTGGGGGCTCTGTACTCTGACAGCCCAGAAGGCCGATGGAGAGGGCTGCGGTCAGCAGCGCGCTGAAGACGAGTCTCATTGCATATCTCCAATAAGTTAAGCAAGTGTTTGAGATTATTAGATACCATAGCATGAGCGCCCGGCGAATACCTATCCGGTGTCAGGGTTTTGTGAAACGCCCTCTTCCGGGAAGCCGCCCCGGGGATACAGTCCAAATTCCCGCGTAAATCAGTCGCTCTGTGACTGGCATAGCATCGCAAGGCCCCCTATTCTGGTTAGAGTTTACCTTCAGCAGTTGCAACCATAAGTAAATTTCATCAAGGAGTTAAGATGCCAAAGCCCTACACCAGCCTGCTTGCCCTGTTAATCTGTAGTGCCGCCATGGTGGGCTGTGATAATGCCCAGGTAAAGCCAGGCGATGAGGCTGCAGTCAGCAAGAATGCCCCAAAGGCTTCAGAAAATACCAAGGCTGCCGCAGACGAGTCATCCGAGGTCAAAGAGGCAGATGCCGTCGCCCTTGCCAATCCGGCGGCTGAATTTTGCGTAAACATGGGCGGACGCTACATGCTCGCGACCGAAAGCGATGGAGAGAAAAGTGAATGTCATCTGGCTAACGGCAAGGTAGTGGATGCCTGGGCCTTATACCGCGCCCACGCGAAAGCCGTGTCAGACTCAGCCAATGCCGACTCCGGAAGCCCTGTCATTACAGAGCCACTGTCCATGCCCAACCCCGCTGCTGAATATTGCGAAAAGATCGGTGGTAAATACTTTATCGAGCCGCAAGACGGTGGCGAGGCGGGAATGTGTCAGCTTGCCGATGGCACCACAATGAACGCCTGGGATTTGTTTCGGACCCACCACAAGGCACAGTGATCTTACTGGGCGCTGGAGGGCATCGCCTGCAGCGCCGACTCAAACAAAGATTGCTCAAAGGCCTCGACTATCACCCGCCGCAACCTTTGCTCATCGATATCCAGGCGATGGAAGCGGCTTAAGGCAAACTGGATCACCCTATCTTCCTGATAACCATACTCGGATACCTGCACGGCCTGGGCAAAATTTGAAAATTCCCGGGCGAGGGATGGCAGGGCATTTTCGGGGGCTATCACCACGTCAACCCTGTCTGCCAGCAACATTCTCACCCCGGTAACCAGGTCGCCGACCACTTCTTTTTTCAAGCGGCTGTCATTATCAAAGTCATCAAAATACATGGTGTTACGACTTACCGCGATACTGTGCCCCAGCAAATCTTCATAGCGGGCCACACTCACGCCGCCGGGCCTGGTTAAAAAGAGATAGCGGCTGTCCTGGCGGTAAGGCAGCAGGATCCATCGCTGCTGCCGCTCTGGGCTGGCAATAACCCCGGCCACGATATCGGCATCCCCGGTATCCAACATACGTTGGCAACGGGCAAAGTTGGGACTGGGCAAGAACACCAGCTCATGGTTGATAAGCTTGGCCAGCAGCCTCAAGGCGGCAATGTTATCGCCATGAGGCTCGGGAGTAAGGCTTTGATAAGGCGGAATTCATCGACACAGGCGCGCAACTGCCCCGCCGAGGCGCAGGCGGCGTACACGAATGATGTCAGTAACAGAATAATCCTGGCCATGGCAGCCCCAAAGAGTAACCTAATCGAAAGTATTACGTATTTTAGGGCGCGGCCCAAGTCGCAATTGACTGACAGCTTGCAGGATGTGGGCTCAGTGGGCCGTCCAACTCACACTGGTCAGCAGCACATCCCCCCGGCGAAGCTCGGCGCGGTAGTGTCCGCCCGCCTGTAATGGTCCAACACCTGCCGGGGTTCCCGTCATCAGGATGTCGCCATCTTCCAGCGTCATAAAAGACTCCACCTCTTCAATCAGCTGTTCCGGTGAAAACAACATCAACTCGCAGCCTCCCTGCTGAAGCACAACACCGTCGCAGCTGAACACCAGGCTCAGGCCCTCACTGCTCGAGCAAGGCACAAACTCGCCAAACAGCGCCGAGCCATCGAAGGCTTTGGCTCGCTCCCAGGGCAAACCTTTGGCTTTGAGGCGGTTTTGGGTCGCCCTTTTGGTTAAATCCAGGCCCACACCGGCCGCCACCAATTGACCACCGGCCACCATAAAGCAAATCTCAGCTTCATAGTGGAGCACCTCACCCTGTGTACTGTGCAGCACATTGCCTATGGCGCTGGCGGGCTTAACAAAGACAACGGGCTCGGTGGGTACTTCGTTGTCGAGCTCTTCTGCATGGGCAACGTAGTTGCGGCCAATACAAACCACCTTGGACGGCGACACGGCCCGGCCCGATAAAAACACCTGCTTCATCTTCGCTCCTTAGGCGTATTCCATCAAAAATTCATCCAGTTGCTCGTTAACGATTTCAATTTCGTCGCCGGCAAACTGGGCTATGTGGTAGAGCCCTTCACCTTCATTGGTGACCGGGATATTGGTGATGCCAATCACTATGCCGTCGCTGGGGGAGCGGATGGGCAAGGTGTCCTGACTGTGGGGGCTGGCAAGGTAGGCCAGAATATTGCCCTTGTTGACCCGCTGCCCCAATTTTACTTTTTGCAGCACCAGACCATCGGCCTCGGAGCGTATCCAGTAACTGCGGGCCGCCGCCACATCGGTACCCCCACGGGATAACCTGCCCTTTTGCATGCCCAGGTGGCGCAGGAGGTTAACAGCCCCCTTAAGACCCGTACGAATGGCCGCATCAGAGAATCGCAGCGCTTCTCCTGCTTCGTACAAAATACAGGGCACACCGGCTTTTGCGGCATATCCACGCAGCGAGTTGCCCTTGGCATCGCTGTGCATAATCAGGGGCGCACCAAAAGCCCTTGCCATGCCCATCAGCACCTCATCATCGGTATTGCAGCGGATTTGCGGCAGGTTATCCCGGTGAATGGCACCTGTGTGCAAATCAAGAATATGGGTTGCACGGGAAACCAGTTCCCGGGTGACCAGGTGAGCCAGACGACTGGTGAGCGCCCCCTTCTCTGAGCCGGGGAAACAGCGGTTAAGATCGCGCCTGTCGGGCAAATAACGGGACTTTTGAATAAAACCAAACACGTTGACCACGGGCACCATGAGCACGGTACCGCTGAGAGCCTTGGGATTGATACGCCCCTGCAGACGGCGACAAATTTCTATGCCGTTGAGCTCATCACCATGGATAGCGGCACAGACCAAGAGCTCGGGGCCTGCCTTGTTGCCATGAAACACCTCGACCTGAAGGTCGACCGGCGTATCGTTGTAGAGTCGTGCCACCGGCAGACGCACCGTGGCTTGGGTTCCGGCGGTCACCAGAGTGCCGCCGAGTTCGAAGGGTTCACGTTTTTTGGCCATCATAGCTTCCTGCTGGCATTTTTAGCCATTGTAACTCAGGCAATTAGCAAAGGAAGCAGGGCGAACCCAATGGCTCTTCCCCCTGTGTGAATGGTTTGGATAACAAGGGGTGCTTTGAGTGATGGATTGCGACCTGCCCCAGGCAGCGGCACCCCTCACTGAATTTCAGAAAACAACAGCATGATTTACCCGGTATTCACCATAAAAAAGGCCGCCCTGTGGCAGCCTTTTCTTATGCAAAATGAATGTGGCTCCTGATATCAGGACTTTTTCACGTAGCAGCTTAAGATAACGATGCGGGTACCATTTACCCGGCCTTCGATATGCTCGGGATTGTTGGTGAGCGCGATGTTACGCACGGCGGTGCCACGCTTGGCCACAAAACTGGTGCCCTTGACGTTAAGATCTTTGATGATCACCACGGTATCGCCGGCGGCGAGCTGAGCGCCGTTGCTGTCCAGTGTGGGGGCGGCATCGGCATCCAGCGCAGCTTCGGCGTTGGCGGCGTCGACCCAGGCCTGGGTGTCTTCATCCAGATACATCATATCCAGCAGATCCTGAGCCCAGGTTTCGCTGGAAAGTTCTTTGAGCATACGGGCGGCCATCACCTGCACGGCAGGCACAGTGCTCCACATGCTTTCGTTCAGGCAACGCCAGTGGTTAACATCCAGCGAGGCAGTGTCGGCGATTTGTGCCTGACAGATACCGCATAGGGCGATATCGTTGTCAGTGCGGTCGCCACTGGCAGGCACTTCAAAGAGAGAAAGTTCTGTCTCTGCGCTGCAGAGTTCACATTTGCCGCAGGCACGGCTGATTGCATAGGTCATCTTGATCTGTCACTTTTACCAAAACCACGGATTCTATCAAAAACCTTACTCGCCGTCAGTGTTCTTCCCCACAAAGCGTGCCAGGTTCATGGAGGAAATCATGTTCAGCCAAGCGACCTTTGACTTTCTTGCTGCCCTCGAAGCCCATAACGAGCGCTACTGGTTCAAGGCCAATCAGCAAACCTATGAAGATCAGGTGCGCTCCCCCGCCCTTAAGTTAATCGAAGCCGCCGCACCGGGCATAGCAGCCCTGTCGCCCAGGCTCACGGCAGTAGCCAGGAAGGTGGGTGGCAGCCTGATGCGCCCCCAGCGTGATACCCGTTTTGGCCACGATAAACGCCCTTACAAGACCAATGTGGGCATTCAGTTTCGGCATTTTCAGGGGAAAGATGTGCATGCGCCGGGGCTTTATCTGCATATCGCGAACGACGGCTGTTTTGTGGGCGCCGGTATTTGGCACCCCGAGCCCAAGACGCTCAATGCCATTCGAAGCTGTATCGACGAAAACCCAGCCGCCTATCAAAAAGCGCTCAAGGCGCTGACTGACGGCGGCTTTGCCATGGATGGAGGCAGTCTGTCGCGACCGCCACGGGGGTTTGACAAGGGCCATCCATTAATTGACGAACTCAAGCGCAAAGACTTTATAGCAGTCAAACCCTTAACCAATGAAGAAATACTGCGGCCCGACTTTGCCTCAAGACTCACGGCCGGGTTTGAACACTGCCAGCAGCTGATGCGCTACCTGTGCTTTGCACTGGAGTTGGATTACTGAAGCACTGCCGATTAAGCCGAATATGGCCACATCAGACGGGCGTTTTCCAGCGCTGAATTTCGCCCCTGAGCACCACCATGGCGGCATCAAGCATTTCAAACTGTCCGGACTTACCCAGCACCCGAATGCCCTGAAGCTGCATCACCAGAAAGGCCGCCAACCCGGCGGCACGCTCCTTTGACTGATAACGTGCTATCACCTTGCAAAACGCCTGCTCCAGCCCCTGAAAAAGTTCGTTGCCCAGACGCTTCACCTCTTCGTCTTCCACACAGCGCTCCAGCAGCGCGTTTTGCATAAAACAGCCAAACTGCTGATCTTTTTGCTTGGCGGCAAACTCCTCAACCAGATTTACCAACGCGTCCATATCGGCATCATCGGCTTGCAGAGGCCCCAGTCCGGTCAGGCCGCGGGTGTAGAGGTAACGACGCAGCGCATCGCGATACAGGGTCAGCTTATCGCCAAAGCTGTTGTAAAGGCTGAAGCGGTTAATCCCCAGGTGCTTGACCAGATCGGCCACCGAGGTCCCCTCATAGCCTTTTTGCCAGAACAGGTTCATGGCCTGCTCCAGCTTCTCCTCCTTGCAAAAATTACAGCTTCTCGCCATCGGGGAATATCTCGTCGCAAAAGTGAATATGAACTTGGGATCTAATTATTGACCGTTCGTTCAGTTATGCAGTAGATTCTATCCTAACCGATCGTTCAGATAAAGAGAGACCTTATGAGAATCCTCGAGCTTGCCCCCACCCCCAGCGCCCGCCGTGTGGGCATTTTCCTGGCAGAACTCGGCATTGAGGTGCCAAGAGAGCAGCTGGACTTACGTGGCGGCGACAACCTGACACCTGAATTCAAACGTAAAAGTGTCAATGGCCGTATTCCAGTGCTGGAACTCGATGACGGTACCCACATCTGTGAGTCTGTCGCCATTTGCCGCTACTTCGATGCCCTGCACCCAAGGGATCAGAGCCTGTTTGGCAACAGCCCGCTGGAGCAGGCGCAGGTGGAAATGTGGAACCGGGTGCTGGAACTGAACGGCCTGATGGTCGCGTTTCAGGCATTTCGTAATCTCACCGGCTTTTTCAAAGACCGAGAGCGCTTTGTCGAAGCCTGGGGCGCTGAGTCCCGTGAACGGTTAATCGAATTTCTGCCCACCCTGGAAGCACGCCTTCAAGGGCGAGACTTTGTTGCCATCGACCGCTTCAGCATCGCCGATATCACAGGTTTTGTGCTGATAGGCTTTTTGCCGCGCCTTGAGATTGAACTGACCGACGCCATGCCCAACATCCGCCGCTGGCACGCCGCCATTGCCGCGCGCCCCGCCGTGGCCGCCCTGCTGGCAAGCCAGCAATAAAGGAGCACACCATGATTGAGCTTTATACTGCCGCCACCCCCAACGGCCATAAAATTTCCATCGCCCTTGAAGAGCTGGGGCTTGAGTATCGGGTGCATGCCCTCGATCTCATGACCCTTGAGCAAAAAAAGCCTGAGTTTCTGGCCATCAATACCAACGGCCGTATTCCGGCGATTGTGGATACCGATAACGATGACTTTGCGGTGTTTGAGTCGGGCGCCATTCTGCTGTATCTGGCCGAGAAAACCGGCAAGCTGCTGCCGACCGAGCCCAAGGCGCGATCGCAGGTTATCCAGTGGCTGATGTTCCAGATGGGCGGCGTCGGCCCCATGATGGGTCAGGCGAACGTGTTTTATCGCTATTTTCCGGAAAAGATCCCGGCCGCCATTGAGCGTTACCAAAAGGAAGGTCGCCGCCTGTTTGAGGTGATGAATACCCAGCTTGAAAAGCACGCGTATCTAGCCGGTGACGAGTACAGCATTGCCGATATCGCCACCTTCCCTTGGGTGCGGATTTATGACTGGAGCGGCATCGACATCAGCGGTTTGGAAGCGCTGCAACACTGGCTTGAGCGTATCGCCGCCCGGCCAGCCGTGGCCAAAGGCCTTGCGGTGCCGCCACCAAGCGAGAAATCGTCAGAAGAGCGCGCCAAAGACATCGCCAGGATGGTCACCCGCTGAGAGGCCAATCCCGGCAGTTGGGTTTCAGCCTTCCCAGATGCGCCCTCGCGGCGCATCTGCTACAATCGGCGCCGGTTTTTTTATGCAGGCAAGCCCATGTCACATCCAGCACCTCTCTCGTCGGCCGAGCGCCGCGCCATCAGTTATGCCAACACTTTGCATCAGCTGGTTTCGCATATTTTTGACAAGCGCGAAGGCGCCGATCGGGTGCTGGCCAACTATTTCCGCGAACATAAAAAGCACGGCTCCAAAGACAGAAAGCTTATCCGCGAAACTCTGTTTGGCCTGTTCCGATGGTGGGGCTGGCTGAAAAACCTGCCAGCAGCCGATGGCGTCCATGTGAGCGGCTTGGGCTTTTCCTCTGGCCTGGGCGGAGTGCAGAGCCAGCACTGGTTTACTCAATTAAGCCTGGTGGCAGCCATTGAGAACCACCCCTGGCAGGATATTCGCGGTGGCTGGCTCACACAGTCAGGCCTTACTCAGTTGGATATTCCCGCCTTTGGCGATACGCCTGAAAGCCTGAACGCCATTTGCGCCGCACTCAAGAGCCAGTTTGCAGGCGGTGAATTTACTCCGTCGAACCTGGTGCCCGATTGGGCCTGGGAGCACATCATAGTGCCAGAAGCGGAGAAGCTCGCCTTTATCGATGCCCTGTGCCGCCGCCCGCCCTTGTGGACCCGCGCCCAGGGCGAGACCCGCGATCAGGTATTAAAACAGCTTCAGGCCGATGAGATTGCCGCCATCCCAAGTGACAGGTTTGATGATGCCATCGAGCTTGCCAGTCAAAGCATCAACCTCGATGGGATAACTGCCTACAAGTCAGGCAAGCTGGAGGTGCAGGATTTGGCCTCACAGGCCATTGGCGAAGTCGCCGCCCCCAAGGCAGGTGAGCGTTGGTGGGATGCCTGCGCTGGCGCAGGTGGTAAGAGCCTGCAGCTCTTTTCGCTGATGCAAAAGCGTGGCGGCGTGGGTGAACTCGTGGCCTCGGATATTCGCCCCAAAGCGCTGGAAGAGCTGCTGCGCCGCGCCGATAAAGCGGGGTTTTCGCCGATTCAAATCAGCCCCTGGCGCAGTGACAAGCTGCCGGTGAAGGCGGACTATTTTGATGGGGTGCTCGTGGATGCGCCCTGCTCCTGCACCGGCACCTGGCGCCGTAATCCAGATATGCGCTGGATTGATGATGCTGCTGCCATTATGGATAAACCTGCACTGCAGCTGGATATTTTGCGCCGCGCCAGTGCCGCGGTACGCAGCGGCGGCGTACTGATATATGCCACCTGCTCTCTGGCCCGCGCCGAGAACGATGCCGTGGCAGAGGATTTTTTGGCCGCACATCCTGATTTTGAACCCGATGCCGTCAGACATCCTTTCAGCGGAGAACACAGCGCTGCTGCAAAGAGCGCCATGTTGACCCTGTGGCCTCAACAGGCCAATGCTGACGGCATGTTTGTGGCGCGGTTCAAGCGCCGTTAGTCACGTTTTTGATGAACCCTTGCCACTGGCCGGTTTCCCTGATGCGGATTGCCTTGTGCATCAGGGATTACAGGGTTCTGCTGGCCTCAATCCCACCAAAGTTTTAAGCCTCAATTAAGCCTGTTCAACCAAATGGGTTACGGGCAAATATTTTCACCCTCAAGCAATAAATTTTTCGCTTTAGCTTGTCATGACCATTGGGTAAAAAGATCCTGTGCCAGAGTGGCACATGTGTTCAGCTGGAAAAGGTCATGTCACACTCCTACGAATTTGAAGACGAAGACTCGCCATGGGGCGATAACGTCAAAGGGAAGCAAAAGAACAAGCGGGTCAAACAACGCAGACGCGATACCAAGCGTCGCTACTTTGACGAAAATGCCGAGGTGGAATATCTCCAAAGCAAGTGGCGCTGAAGCTCCCAAACCGAATCTTCTCAGGCAAGCCGATTGGCTTGCCTTTTTCTTGCCCGCCGCCCGGTAGTAGTGGTTATCAAACCAGGATGAAAGCCGCGACCGTGGCGGGCATGCACCGCGCAAAAGCGATTTGCGGTACTCCCGGGGTTCCCAGAACGAAAGAGACTTCCAAGCCTCTTTGCAAGCGATAAAAAATGCGGCCTTCTGGCCGCATTTTTTATCGTATGGGGGTACTCAAAGCAGATGTTCAACAGCAGGCTGTCGCCACAACCAGGGCCTTACGCCTCCATGGCATCGACGGCCAGCTCGCGCCTTTTACCCGATTTGAGGGTGTACATGCTGGTGTCAGCCGCCCTTAACCATTCGTGGGATTTTTGCACCTCGCTGTCGAGGGCATAACCAAAGCTCACCCCCGCATCGGTAAAGCCCTGCCGGGCAAAGAGGGTTTCTATGTTCTCCAGTTTGTCGGTGACCAGAGACAAGAATGACCCATCCAAAAAGAGCGCAAACTCATCACCCCCAACCCGAAAGAGTTTGAGTTTGGGGATGTCCAGGGACTTAAGCTCCTGCACCAGGGTCCTGAGCAATTCGTCACCGACCTGATGGCCCTGGGTATCGTTCACTTTTTTAATGCCATCCACATCCAGCAACACCAAGGCGGTGGGTTTTGTTACCGTCTCACCAAACCCATTACAGGTTTGCAGATATTCATCGAAGGCATAACGGTTACCGATTTGCGTAAGGCTGTCGACCCGGGCCTTCTCCCAGGCGGAGCTCAGCTCTTCGATATAGGCCTTACGCTCTTCAGAGAGCAGCTTGAGTTTGTTGGCCAGCGCCAAAGAAAGCAGCAGTGCATCGGCTGTGCCACCCGCCAGGGTGGCAAACTCAGCGTATTCAAAGATATCTGCGGTCAGCCCCATGTTCCCGGGCAAAATCAGCATCGCCGGCAGTAACAGGCAACTGAAGGCCATGATGAAATAGCGTGCCGGTGAGAAGCCCTTCATCAGGCACACATTACCCGCCACGATTGCCAGCACTATCCAGGCACCAATCAAGACAGACGCTATGATGGCAGTATGGGAAATCAACAGCCAACTGGTGGGCAGGGCAAGTACACAGGCCCAAAGCAGGTACTGACTGAGACGCCACAAGCGGGGTGAGTAGCTGGGGAGCTGTAAAAAGTGTTTGTAGAACAGAATATTGAAAATCGGTAGTCCGATAAAAAACACGTGATGCAAGCCAATCAGATGAATATCCAGAAGCTGGGCAGGGATATGGAAGGTAAAGGCCCAGCCAAGCAGATACACAATGACGTAAAGCCCGTAGTACAGAAATGCCTTGTCTTTGGTGGAGCCGTAAATCAGCAAATTGTAGAAGGCAATAAACAGCAATCCTCCCAGGCAGAGCAGCACGGCCACCGCCAGCCTGTCGGTCAGTTGCCGATGCTCGGTAACCGGGTTGATTTCGAGCTTGGGAAAGGAGGAGAAATAGCGGGATTCAACCCTTACCAGCAGCCAATATTCCACCCCGTATCTCAGGGTGACATTACGGCCGTAATCGAAAAGATACTGGTAGGGCGCATAATAGCCACTGCTCGCCAGCTGACGACTGCCATCGCGCCCCAGCACCAGATAATCCACTTTTTCGGCGATGGAGTTATGCAGGTTGACCACCCAATCGCTGCGGTTTTCATTCACCATAAAGGGCACCACCAGATAGTAGCGGCCGCCGCTTAAGGGGAGTCTTTTGATGTCTTTGTGTTTATCAAGCCAGTCGGGCACATCTTCAAAGGACGTTGGCAGCACATCATCGGCCGGGGCCACGAATTGGTAGGGATCATCCAGAGCCACCGCCGCATTGACCTTGACTGACCATATCAGGGGAAGAAGCAAGGCAATGCCCAGTATCGCTGCGAGTATTCGAGCCATGGTTTCTGTTGAGATTCTCGGTTGCTCAGACGGGGCTGCCAGAGGCCCATATGTTTTTGTTCCCGGATAACAGGGGAAACCTGTGGGTCTGGTTAGGCAGCAGGCTGCAACTTTATTGCTACAAACACATTTTTTCAATTGTAGCTGCTAATTTTCAGCAAGACGGCTTATGTGTACGGTGGTATTTTAGGCGGCTTGGTCTGTTCTGTGTGGGTTTCAATGCAAGCGCTGCTGATGATACTGCTGGCCCAGTGGCTGATTGCCACCGGCAGCCTGTTAATCAAACTTCTCGACCCGAATACGGGGGTATTTCAACTGGTGCTCTATCGCCAGCTGTTTGCCACCCTGCTGGTGCTGCCCTTTGTCTGGCGGCTTCAGGGGGGGCTGCGCATCAGTCCCCTGTACCGGGTACACATGGTGCGTGCGCTCTTGATTGGCCTTGGCAACGGGCTGTTTTTCATCGCCATCATGAACCTGCCACTGGCCTCAGTGACTGCGGTGCTTTACCTGTCGCCGCTGATGCTGCTGGTGATGTCTGCTGTCTTTTTAAAAGAAACCATAGGTTACAGGCGCAGTGTGGCAGGCATTATCGGTTTTGGCGGTATTTTGATGATAAGTCAGCCAAGCAGCCTCAATCCCTACCTGCTGCTGGCAGTGCTGGGTGCCCTTATCAGCGCCAGTAACAACCTCATTTTGAAGCGCTATGCCGCCGCCGAGCATCCTTTCAGTACCCTGTTCTGGTCCAATGCCTTTGCCATGGTGTTTTTGATCCCCGCGGCCGCTTTCGAGGGTGCACCATTGGCTTGGGATGCCTCCATCGTGGGCATGCTGCTGGCGCTCTTTTATCTGGGTATGACCTATCTGGTGATCCACGCCTATCGACGCGCCGATGCCAGCCAGCTGGCCCCGGCAGAGTACACGGGGCTGGTGTTCGCGACCTTGCTCGGTCTGTGGTTTTTGGGTGAGGTGCCCAACTGGTTGAGCCTGATGGGAATTGCTTTGGTGATGTGCTCGGCGGTGTTGCCGGTTTACCCGCAGCTCCAGGGGCTGTGGCGAAGACGGTTCAGCCGGGCGGACTGACGGGAGTTCGATTGCCGATGGGGCCGGCCATTAAGGCCTGAATGTCGAGCCCTTGCTGCAGCGGCAACACATACCAGCCTATGGTGTTTCCTGTGCCGCGGATACTGAGGTAATCCCCGTAAAATTGCCAACCGGCCTTGAGCAAGTTGTCACGGCTGGCCTGGTTCTCCGCTCTCACCGTCGCCCACAGAAGCTTTATACCCTGCCCTCTGGCCCAGTCAATCCGGGCCTTTGTGAGCCTGGCACCAATGCCGAGGCGGCGAAACCCCGAGGCCACCACCAGATAACCAAGCTCTGCCACCTCACCGTCGCCCGCTTTGATGGCGCCGCAACCCACCAGGGTGCCGTCCAGCCTGGCGAGCAGCAAGAGTCTGGCTTTGGCGAGCGCCGCCCTGTCGAGGGGATGATGATTATCATCCCGGCTGTCAATCAGCTCTGCGGCTTGGGCAATATCAGCGTCGCAGCAGGCTGGGCTAATGGTGAGTGTTGGCGTCATAGAAAGAGGATGGTTGCAAGGCCGAGGAAACTGAGAAACCCAATCACATCTGTCACCGTGGTCAGGATCACTGAGCCTGACAGTGCCGGGTCCTGATCCATTTTCTGCAGCACCATGGGCACCAATACCCCGGCACCGGCTGCTACCAGCATATTGATAAGAATGGCACAGCCAATGGCTACTCCGATAATTTCATTGCTGAACCACCAGCCAGACACTGCGCCAATGACGATAGCCCAAAGCACACCGTTTACGGCCCCTATGCCCAGCTCATTTTTCATCAGCGACCAGAGGTTACCGGCCGAAATCTGCCCCATGGCCATACCCCGGATCATCAGCGTCAGCGACTGGCTGCCGGCAATGCCGCCCATGGAGGCAACGATGGGCATCAACACCGCAAGGGCTACCACCTGAGACAGCACATTTTCAAACAGGCCAATGGTGGCCGACGCCAGAAAGGCCGTCAGCAGGTTAATGCCCAGCCACACGGCACGGCGCCGTGCGCCTTTCATAATGGGGGCGAACAAGTCGTCGGTTTCATTCATACCGGCGCTTGCCATCAGCTGGGCTTCGTAATGCTCCCGCACCAACTCGGTGGCGGTTCTCAAGGTCACCCGGCCAATCAGCCCGCCTTCATCGTCCACCACCGGCAGTTCCACATCGCGGCTGTGTTCGAGCAGTTCAGCCGCTTCCATTAGGGTAGCATCGGCGCTGATGGCACGACTGTCTTCGTCCATCAGACTCAGCAGTGGCTCATCGGGATTACTTCTGAACACCTCGTAACGGCTGACGGCACCGCGAAAGTGGTCTTCTTCATCCACCAAAAACAGGGAGTCATTACAGTCGAGTTCGATACGGCGGAAAAAACGCTGTGCCTGTCCTATGGTTGCCTTGGTTGACAGCACCAGCATCTGATGGTCGGCATAACGGCCTATTTCGTTTTCGGAATACTGGTTATAGAGCTCGAAGTGCTGACGCTGGCGCTCGCCCATTTGCGCCAGCGCCCTGTCGGTAAAGCTCTCGGGGAGGTAATCACTCCACTCAATCAAATCTTCAGGGCTTAACTGGGCAAACAAGAGGTCGACTTCGTCGTCTGGCATGCGCCGCAAGATGCCCATGCGTGGGTCTGCACGCATCAGGCTGAGCACTTCTACCCTGTCAGCGAACTCCACCTGCTGCCATCGCTCATAACGCTCATCCAGCGGCAAGGCTTCCAGCAGCAGCGCCACAGTGCCAGACTCTGCTTCTTCCAAAATCTCTGAGAACACCTCGGCCTGTGCCTGGCCCTCAGCGCCGGTTAACTGTTGTACGACTAGGCCCACTTCATTCTGTGGGGCCAGGTTAGGTTCCTGTTCTGGCAAATTTTCTGTCACGGCGGCGTCCGTTGGTTACATCTTGTGGCTGACTATATTGAGATTCCTGTGTCATATCAACCGAGCAATTATATTGCGCACAATTTAATTGCACACCCAAGTAAATACATCTAGAATGTGTTTGTTCATTTTCTACCCGGAGCATTGTTATGACGGATCTGTATCAATTTGCCGCCACCACCATCAAGGGCGAGCAGCAGCCATTGGCCAACTATCGCGGTAAGGTCTTATTGATAGTTAATACCGCCAGCAAATGTGGCTTTACCCCGCAATATCAGGGGCTGGAAAGCCTCTATCGCAAATATCACGACCAAGGCCTGGAAATACTGGGCTTTCCCTGCAACCAGTTTGGTGCCCAGGAGCAAGGAAATGAGGCAGAAATCCAAAGTTTCTGTGAACTCAATTTTGGAGTGACTTTCCCGCTGTTTGCCAAGATTGATGTGAATGGCGAACAGGCCCACCCGCTGTTTACTCATCTTAAGCAGGAGGCGCCGGGCCTCCTGGGCAGCAAGGCCATCAAGTGGAATTTCACCAAATTTTTGGTCGGCCGTGACGGCAAGGTGAGAGACAGGTTCGCCCCCACCACAGATCCCCAAAAACTGGAAAAGGATATCGAGGCACTGCTTAACGAAGCAGCAGAATAATCAGCATTGGATCAGGGAGATAGTAAAAAATCAGCGGTTTTCGCTATTTTTTGCGCCTCGGCGTGGAACTTTTTACCGAACGCATGACTCAAACATAGTGAACATTGAAAAGGGTTTTCGTGTTCATCATTCTCCCTGGGACTTACTAGCGCAGTCCCCTTGGTCCAATGAAGGATCACATGGCAACCTCCCCAGGTTGCCTTTTTTTATGCTTCAAAAGCCCGGCAACAAGCAATTTCCGCCATCAGCGCCGTTGGCTTTTGCCTGACCAATAAAATTTTTTTAATTTTTTTCAACTGCAGATGAACTTCTTGAAAAAGGCCCTGTCTGAATAAGTGAACCGAATTTTTGCAGTCGACATGAGTCGACAGCTGCATGGGTAACGTTCATCATCATTCTCCCTTTCAGCATAGGCTTGTTGCTGGCGCATTGAACAGGCTCTTGTGACTGACTTGAACATCTCGGGCAACCATTGGTTGCCTTTTTTTTATTCAAATTTTGCCCCCTCGCCCCCTCCACTTTCCGGGCGTATCAGGGCTTTGCCACCAGCGTGACGATACAGTGCCAACGAAAAAGGGCGTCTTTATCGAGACGCCCTTTTCGAACACTCAGCCAAGGCAGACAGCCGCTGTTACTCGTTAAACAGTATCCTGTCCAGTTGTACCCTCAGTGAGGGATGATAGCTCTCACGGGCTTTGTGGTAGATGCTCTCAAGCTCGCTTCGATAACCGGCTATCTGCAACTCCAAAAACAGCGGGCGGACAAACTTGGCCCGACCAATACGGCACAGAAATGCCTCGACCTGCTCCAATACCGGGTCATAGTGGTTACGGATGGCTACCCTGAACCAATCGCAGGCAATTTCGGCATTACCGGATGAACCGAGGGCAAAACGCTCATCCAGCTCAAGCAGCTGCTCCTGGGATAGCTGCTCGGGCAGGTTATTCAAAAAGAACTGCCAATGCTGCACTCGCCAGCCAAACAGACGCTCAGGCGTCAGAGGCTGCCCTTCCAACCACTCTGTCATAGACTCGACCACCCACCCCAAACTCTCCGACATGGGCGGCATAAAGGTTGCGGGCAAGCCTTCACCATAAATCCATTCCCTGAGCTCTGCCTCGGTGACCTTATCCCCATGGGTTTGCAGCAAGGTGCCTTTGGCATACTCGACAAAGTCTTCCGTGGTGATAGCCACAAAGGCATATCGCTCGATGTAGGCCCGCAAAAAGGCATCAAAGTCAGTTCGGCCCAGGCGAGCCTCGAGGAAGTGTACAAACATCGACGCCTTATCGTAGGTAAAGCGGTTAAAGGCGGCGTTGGGGTCTTCCTGCTGTAAATTGGCCGGCAGGGTTTGGCGTGGCAGCGGCATACCCGCCATTTCTTCTTTCAGCCTGCCGTACTCCAACATGAGTTCAAGCTGAGCCTGCTCCCTGCCGTACACGGCTTCCACAATCCGATTGGTAAAGTAGGTGGTGAAACCTTCGTTGAGCCAGAGATCGCGCCAGGTGGCGTTACTCACCAGATTACCTGTCCAGGAATGGGCAAGCTCATGGGCCACTGTGGATACCAGACTCTTGTCGCCGGCGATAAGGGTGGGGGTCAAAAAGGCCAGACAGGGGTTTTCCATGCCGCCGAATGGAAAGCTGGGCGGCAGAATTAACATGTCATAACGCTCCCAGGCATAGGGGCCGAGAATCGACTCGGCCATCTGCATCATGGCTTCGATATCTTCAAATTCTCTGGCGGCAAGCGCTGCCATGGCAGGCTCGGCGAATACGGCGCTGCGCTCACTCACAGGTACCCGGTCAATCTGACCGGCAGCAATGGCAAGCAAATGGGTCGGCATGGGTTTATCCATTACAAACTCAAACACACCATTTGCAGGCATATCGGCCTGATTGAGGGCGCTCATCACTACCCTGCAGGGCTGGCTGGCACGGACTCTGGCATCAAAAGTCACCCTGGCCTTGGGGGTATCCTGAAGTGGGATCCAGCTGCGGGCATTGACGGGTTGCGATTGCGAAAACAGATAGGGCTTGCCACTTTGGGTTTGAGGGCCATCGAGCCACTGCAAACCTTCAGCATCCTCTGTGGTGTGGTAATGCACCAGCACACTGGTAATCCCGGCTGGCAGCATAATTTCGAGCGCCTGCCCAAGGATCTCACTGGCCTGCCCCAGTCCCCAGTCCAGCGGCTGCCCATGGAGATCGCTAATGGACTCAATGGCCAGCGCCCGGGTATCCAGCACCAGCACATCGGCAGCGTCTCCCTCGTTTCTGACAAAATCCAGGCGCACGCTGCCCTGCAAGCATCTGGCGTCAAAATCGATGGCGAGGTCGAGTGACAGGTGTGTCACCCTGATACTGTCGGTATTGGCGAAAGAGTGATAGTCGTGCCGATTGTCCCACTGGTGCATAACGAAATCCATATTGAAAAATCTACACTTAAGTATGCAGTTACCGGCCGTTGCTACCAAGAGGCTAAGCCCTGAAAGATTGACAATGCCTGTAAATTGCTCAATATTGCATACAATATTCACAAATACTAAGAAATTGAATGCGTCTGTTACTCCTGTCCTTAAGCTTACTATCGTCCATGGGCTCGGCTCAAAATCTGCCCTCCGTGGACGCCATACTAAAGATAACTCACCAGTGCAGCCCAACGCTGATTATCCGCGCCCAGGCCCTGACCGCAGAACAAATCCATGAGGCCTGCATGCTCATGGGCGACCAGGAACAAAGATTTCATGCGCTCTTGAAGACCCATGGCAGGCCGGTACGGGACGACAACAATGTGGCCATGAGAGCCAACATCTATGCCGACGCAGAGGCCTACCGAACCTATGTGACCGCCCATTTCGATGTGCCAAGCGACAATGGCGGTATGTATCTGGAAGGACATCCGGAGCGACCCGGTAATCAGGCCGAATTTGTGGCCTATCAAAAACAGGGCAAAATCTGGAATCTGCGCCATGAGTACGTGCACTATCTCGATGGCCGCTTTAACCTCTATGGCGACTTTTGCGCGTCATTGCACGACTCCCACAGTGCCCCTGAGTATTGCCCCAAGCCGGCACCTTTACTGCCCCATCTGGTGTGGTGGTCTGAGGGGCTCGCGGAATATCTGGCCTGGGGGGATAACAATCCTGCCGCCATTGAACTGGCTGCAAAAGGCAGTTACCGCCTCAGTGAGATTTTCGACACCAGCTACGAGCAAAACGGTGGCAGCGAGCGGGTTTACCGCTGGGGCTATCTGGCGGTGCGCTTTATGCTGGAGCACCACAAAGACAAATTGGAACAGATGCTCAGCTTTACCCGAAAGGGTGACTATCCCCGCTATCAGGCGCTGGTACGGGAGTGGCATACCAGTATGGATGATGAGTTTTCGCTGTGGTTGAAAAAAATGTCAAAAAATTTGCCAGTGGCGGGAACCAATCCAAAAACGCCCGGTCTGAATTAATGAACCGAGTTGTTCATCGTTCATCATCCTCCCTTTTTTGATGGTTTCTAGCGCGACCATCCTTAGTTTGGAAAGACACTTGTTCGGCTCCCATTGGGAGCCGTTTTTTTTGCCTGTTTCGAATAAGCCATTCTCGCTTAAAAACAAAAACGCCTCCCGGGGGAGGCGTTTTGATTGGCGAGGACTGTTACAGGCGGATACCGGCCTTTTCCAGGTCCTTGGCGATTACGCTGGCAGGCAGCGGAATGTAGCCGTCTTTCTCAACAACCATCTGACCTTGCTTGGACAGCACGTAGCGGATGAACTCACGCTCCATTGGGGCCAGATCCTTGTTTGGATGCTTGTTCACGTAAACATAGAGGTAACGTGACAGTGGGTAAGTGCCGTTGGCCGCGTTTTCGATGCTGGCGTCAACAAACTCGTTCCCTTTCTTGGCCAGAGCAACGGCTTTCACACCGGCGGTCTTGTAACCAATACCTGAGTAACCGATGGCATTAAGTGACTGAGACACAGACTGCACCACAGAGGCAGAGCCGGGCTGCTCGTTCACGTTGGCCTTGAAGTCACCCTTACACAGGCCTTTCTCTTTGAAGTAACCGTAGGTACCGGATACTGAGTTACGGCCGTACAGCTGGATATCTTTGGCAGACCAGCTGCTTTCCAGACCCAGGTCGCCCCAACGTACTACGTCGGTGCCACCACACTTGTGGGTAGAAGAGAAGATGCCGTCCAGCTGCTCGATGGTCAGGCCCTTGATTGGGTTGTCCTTGTGCACAAACACCGCCAGGGCGTCGATGGCTACACGGATTTCAGTTGGCTTGTAACCATAGTGCTTTTCGAAGGCTTCCACTTCGTTTGGCTTCATCTTGCGGCTCATGGGGCCGAACTGAGAAGTGCCTTCAGTCAGGGCTGGTGGCGCAGTAGAAGAACCGGCAGCCTGAATTTGAATGTTCACGTTAGGGTAGATGGTTTTGAACTCTTCAGCCCACAGAGTCATCATGTTGGCCAGGGTATCAGAGCCTACAGACGACAGGTTACCAGACACACCGCTGGTTTTTTCGTAGGTGTGCAGGGCTGGGTCCAGTGCAGCCGAGGCGGCGGCGGTGAATAAACCGGCGGCGGTCAGGGTCATGGCGCCGACAAGCTGTTTCAGTTTCATAATTGCTCCAGTGTTGAACCATTTTTCTTAAGACGCAGCCAGTATCAACTGCCACAATGACAAGTCTATGACTCTGATGTGACACTTAGATGACATGACCCATTTTTTTCGAAAAAAGCTAAAACACAATATTTATCAAAAAGAAAAGACAGGCCTAAGCCTGCCTTTATCAGTCAAGAATGCGCTTATGGGCCCTTTTGGGGCTCAAGAAGATGTGACGGGATCACAAAGCCAAAGATACTGCCCTTACCCAGCTGGCTGCTGACATACAGCTCAGTGTGGTGATGGGCCAAGGCATGCTTCACTATCGCCAGTCCCAAACCACTGCCTCCCGTCGCCCGTGAACGGGCGCTGTCGACCCGGTAAAAGCGTTCGGTCAGGCGGCCGATATGCTGTGGCGCTATGCCCTCGCCTGTGTCTTCCACCTGAAAGCGGCCACCGGTGGCAATCTGGCGCCAACTGACTTTAATGATCCCACCGGGCGGCGTATAGCGAATGGCATTGGACACCAGATTACTGCAGGCGCTTCTTAGCAGCACCTCATTACCATGGGCATTCAGCCCGGACTGAATATCAAACTGCAAGGTGTATTCGCCCTGCGCCAGGGCTTCAGCCTCGTCTTTAATGGCAGCCATCAAAAGCGCCATGTTGACGGTTTTTTCCAGATCCACATCGGCGGCATCTTCAATACGCGACAGGGTGAGCAGCTGCTCCACCATGGACTGCATACGCCGTGTCTGCTGCTGCATCAGTGCCAGCGGCTTGGCGTTCATGTCGTCCGGCTCCGTCATCCCCTGCATCATTTCCAGATACCCCTGCAGTACCGTCAGTGGGGTCTTGAGTTCATGGGAAACGTTGGCAACAAACTCTTTGCGCATGCCTTCCAGCTGACGGATACGGGTGATATCACGGGCAATGAGCAGCATTTGCCTGTCGCCATATTTCATCAGTCTCAGTTCAAGCAGGCGTTTGTCAGAAACCGGCGAAGGCAGCTCCAGCGGCTCATTGAAATCGTGGGTTTTCAGGTAGGCCGAAAAATCCGGATGACGAATAAGGTTATCTATTCGCTGGCCATTGTCCTGTGGCCAAACCAGCCCCAGCATCAGCTGAGCGAGCTTGTTACACCAGAGGATATTTTTATCAGAATCCAGTACCACAGCCGCATCGGGCAGCGCCTCAGCCCCCTGACGGAAACGGCCCAGCAAACCGGCGAGCTGTGACACCCGGCGGCGATTTTTTCCCTGGAGGCGGTAGATACCATTGAAAATACCTTCCCAACTGCCGCTGCCCTGTGGCGGTGTCAGACGTCTGTCATGCCACAGCCAGTGGGTAAGCCTGCCGATTTGGCGATAGTGCCAAAACAGCAGCACCACACAACCGGCCAACAGCGTCAGACTAAGCTCACCAATGAGCAAACCGAGAGCCAGGGTGACAAGCAGGTAAATCATCAGCCTGGAGGCCAGGCGATACCCTGAATAGGAGTCAAACATAGCTATATCCAGCTGAGGGTAGTGTCTGGGGGCACAAGATAACCTATCCGGCTAACTGTGCCTATCCCGAACTAAACCCGAGTGGAAAAACGGTATCCTGCACCGCGGACGGTTTGAATAAGGCGGTCGTGCCCCGAAGGCTCAACGGCCTTGCGCAAACGGCGAATGTGCACGTCTACGGTTCTGTCTTCCACATACACATTGGTACCCCAGACATTGTCCAGCAGCTGTTCACGGCTGTAGACACGCTCTGGGTGAGTCATAAAGAAGTGCAGCAGACGAAACTCGGTGGGGCCCATGTCCAGCACAGTGTCACCGGCTGTGACGCGATGGCTGACAGGATCCAGGGTCAATCCCTGTACGTCGATGGTTTCTTCAAGGCGGGTTGGCGCAGCGCGGCGCAATACAGCCTTGATGCGGGCCACCAGCTCCTTGGGTGAGAAGGGCTTGGTGATATAGTCGTCGGCACCCACTTCCAGGCCCTTGACCTTGTCTTCTTCCTCACCTCGTGCGGTGAGCATGATGACAGGGATCTGGCGGGTAAACTCGTCCTGCTTGAGGCGTTTGGCGAGCTGGATACCACTGCCCCCCGGAAACATCCAGTCCAACAGGATAAGGTCCGGATAGGGTTCCTGAAGCTGTCCCAATGCCGAATCAAAATCTTCGGCAACCGAGGTCGTGAAACCGTGTTGTTCCATCACGAATGTCAGCATCTCGCGGATGGCCAACTCATCTTCAACAATCAAAATCCTTGCAGTCATAAGCGGTTTTCTATCAGTGAATGTCCACGATGGCCATTATTGGTCAGTTTTGTGACAAATTTATGATCGCCGGGGTAAATGATGACATATTTCAGCAGAAATTGTCATAATCAGACGAATTAACTAGCTGTTTATAAAAATGAAAAAAGGAGGCCAAGCCTCCTTTTTTACTGTTTCAAAGTCCGATTAGAACTTGTGTTCGATACCCACACCGATGTAGTTGTCGGTGTCATCGGCAGACTCCATGTCACGGCTGGTGTAGAAGGCAAATACCTTGGTTGGCTTGCCCAGCTTGTAGTCAGCACCGATAGACCAGGAGTCACCTTTATCTTCCATGTCCTGGAACTGACCTTTCAGGGTCACATCAGCGATGTTGTAAGCGGCGCTCACCAGGTAACCTGTCTTGCTGTCACCGTCAACAGACTTCTCTTCCTGCTGGTACATACCACCCAATACCAGGCCAGCCAGCTTGGCTTGAACAGTGGCACGCAGGATGTCGTAACCTTTTACTTCGCTGTCATAGGCCACAGAAGCGTAAAAAGCAGTTTTCTTCAGGCTGGCATCACCGTACATGGCGGCCAGAGAGAAACCGTCTTCACCGGCCTGAGACTTGGCACCTTCAGCGGCGTAGGTAGCACCCACTTTGAAACCACCGAACTCCGGTGACAGGTAAGTCACAGTCTGCTCGATACGGTTTTCACCTTTGAACAGGCTCTTAAGGTCGCCTGACAGGTCGTTGAACTGGTCAACTTTACCCTGGGCGATTTTCAGCATGGTGTCGTTACGACCCACAGACAGCGCACCGAAATTACCTTTCAGACCCACAAACTGGTTACGGGCCAGGAAGTTTTCCTTGGCATCATTGCCGGTATCCACTTCATACTCGATGGTGTAGAAGGCTTCGAGCGAAGAGCTCAGTTCGAAAGCACCTTTAACACCCAGACGAGAGGCGTTGCTCTGTACCACAGTTTCGGAATCACCGGCTTCGTCGTTAGACTGCACTGTTACGTTCAGTTTGCCGTAAACAGTTACAGGTTCAGCCGCTTGGGCAGAAGCCAAAGAAGCAGCGGTCAGCGCGGAAACAAGCAGAGTTTTGTTAAAAGCGTTCATCATTTAATCCTTTGCGACGTTCAGTGCGTCTGGTTATTGGTTTGGAACGAGCGCAAGTTTGCAATCTGAGTGTTTCAGTTTTATTTCAGTTTTTGCTCAAGTGGTTACATCTCCAGCAAACGCGTTACAGGCAAGGTTGACAATCTTTATTTTTCAAAAACTTAACTACAAAACATCTTTTAATGACACTTTTGTGAATTTGCTTTACTGCCATCTGACTGTCATCTCGATTTCCGGTTTACCCGCCACGGGCGATGGCTTACACTCGGGCTTTCGTTTCGTGGCCGAGTGCAATTATGTGGTTTAAAAATCTCACCCTGTATCGTTTTAACAAGCCAATCAACATCGACGCCGAGTCGCTGGAAAAGGCCCTGGCAGACTTTACCTTCAGCCCTTGCTCCAGCCAGGACGTGAGTAAGTTCGGGTTTTCAAAAGCGCTTGGTAAACACGGCAGCGCTTTGGTGCACAGCGCCAACAACCGTCATCTGATCTGTGCCACCAAAGAAGAAAAGATTCTGCCCGGTCAGGTCATCAAAGAAGCCCTGGAAGAAAAAGTGGGGCAGCTTGAGGATGAAGAAAACCGCAAGCTGACCAAGAAAGAAAAAGATGCATTAAAAGACGAAATCACCACCAGCTTGCTGCCACGGGCGTTTTCCCGTCGCAGTCAAATCCATGCGCTGATTTTGCCTGAAATCGACATGATCCTGGTGGACAGCTCCAGTGCCACCAAGGCTGAAGAGCTGCTGGCGTTGCTGCGTAAGGCCATGGGCTCGCTGCCAGTGATCCCTGTGTCGTTCAACGTACCGGTTGAGCACACCATGACCGAGTGGCTCAAGGCCGGTGAAGCTACTGCGCCCTTTATCATGCAGGATGAGGCAGAGCTTAAATCGGCTGCCGAAGAAGGTGGCATTGTGCGCTTCAAGCAGCAGGTGTTAACCGAAGATGAGGTGCTGGCTCACCTGGAAACCGGTAAAGAAGTCCACAAGTTGGCACTGCATTTCGGCCAGTCCATCGCCCTCTTGCTGCAATCCGATGCCAGCCTCAAGCGTCTTAAGTTCTCAGAGGAGTTCCGCGCCGGCAATGACGACCTGGGCAACGATGACCCCATGGCCCGTCTCGATGCCGATTTCGCCCTCATGGGCAGCGAGCTGGTCGCACTGATGCATGCGCTGGTTGAGGCATTGGGCGGCCTGCCCAAAGACGAGTAATTCCGCACTCTCAAAACAGGGCGCCATGGCGCCCTGTTTTTTTATCCGCCCTCCCCTTAACCCAAGACAAAATAGAGAGTCATGCTGGTCGGCAAGGCTACAGGTAATAGGAGCACCTTTCTGCTGGGCTTTATGCGCTGAGGTTTTTACTCTTCTTTTGCCCGGCAAATACGCGCCGATGAGGCGTTACCCAGAACGCGCCGGGTATGACCTTTGCCATGTTGTCGGTCTGCGCCATACTCTTTGTGCTGATGTGGGCGCGCCTTGGATGGCTGGTGCTCTCTTAGCTCAAATCCATGGTGAGTATCGATTTATCGTAAGAAGCATCATTGATTATTTTTACGAAGTTCACAGGGGATTTGGGGCTGGAACAAAGGTTGAAATCACTTGCAACTATGCTAAAAACAAGGATATTAACCTTTTCCTGTTATACAAATAGCCTCGAAGGCACAGGTTGAGACTGCATGTCCAAACTTTCAAGGGATGAATATCCAACGGACCTCGCCCATTGGCGTCAGATTATCTTCCGTCGCCTGTTCGGTGCCATGGCCATCATTTGTGTTCCTGTTTATATCACCAGCGTGTATCTGTGTGTGAAACAGGGTCTGTGGTCCATGGTCGTGGTAGACACCCTCGCGTACCTGACACTGATTGCACTGCTGCTGTTTCCCGAACTGGAAGATAAGCAGCGTTATCTGATGGGCAGCCTGCTTTGTTACGGGATAGGGGTCGCCTTTATCTGGTCCATTGGCCCCACAGGTGCGGGCTTTTTTTGGCTATTTATGTTCCCGCTGATTGGGACCCTGCTGCTTGGGCGACGAATCGGCATTTATTGTCTGATGTTAACCGCCCTCACACTGACCGCCATGGGTCTGGGTTTTACGGCCGGGTGGCTACCCTGGCCAGAATTGCCCGACTACAGTCTGGAAATATATCTGGTGGTGGTGCTTAACTTTTTGACTATCAACGTGATGTTATGCCTGGCCACAGGATTTCTTACCGACAAACTATCTGATTCCCTTGAGCGGACCCATGCATCGCGCCGGGCAACAGTACTTGGCCTGGCACGGCTTTCCGGCTTCAAGGATTCAGACTCGGCCAGGCATCTGAATCGTATCGCCAGAGCCAGTGAGCTGTTAACCCAGGCACTGCTGAGATCGCCCCATCGACCAGACGAATTAACCCCGGAATTCGCGGAGAATATTGGCCTCAGCGCCACCTTGCATGACATAGGCATGATAGGGGTGGCCGACAGCCTGCAAAGCAAGCAGCTCACCATGACACCGGCCATGGAAACCGAACGCTATAAACACACGCTTATCGGTGACCGATTGCTTGGGGAGCTGTTGCGTGAAGCCCCTGACTGCGTGCTGCTTGCGATGGCAAGAGACATAGCAGCCTACCACCATGAGCGTTGGGATGGAGAAGGTTTCCCCGGTAAACTCAAGGGTAAATCCATTCCCCTTGCAGCCCGGGTCGTCGCACTGATAGATACGGTGGATGACTTACTCTGCCATCCTGACCCCAGATTCAGAATGACCTATGAACAGGCTCTCACCCACATTAAAGGACTCAAGGGCAGTATTCTCGACCCGCTGCTGGTTGACACGTTTCTGACCGAACCGGCGATGCGCGAAATATGGCACTGACAAACTGATGTACAGGCAAACCCCAAGGCTCAGTCAGCCAGGATCCAGATAGAGTCATCCGAGCCTTTAAGCTGTTGTGAAACGCCTTCGATACGGCTTAAAGAAATTTGCTCCCATTTCAGGAGCAGGGCGGCGATCTCACCATCCTGGGCCGCACCGCGAATGGCATCATCGAAGGCCCTGACCCTGGCTTCATCAAAGGTGAAGCGGCTGAACATCAAGTGGATGTCGCTTTCAGTGAGCCTAAGGGGATGGCGAAACAGATGGACTTTCTCTTGCTGGCTGGCAATAAAGGGCAACGCCAGTGCATCACCAATGGCAAGCTCAGCACGGCCCCGTGACAGCATTTGAACACTCTTTAGCAGATCAGGGCTTTCAACCAGCTGATTGCGCATCGCCAGACTGCGTTTTGAACTCTCATAGGCTTCACCGTACCACCCCGCCTGGGGCACCAGCAGCTTGAGGTCACTGTCGAGCACCTGCTGCCAGCTGACAAGCGGTGAAACGGCGCCATTATCTATGCTGAAAAGCCCTACTTGCTCCAATCGATAAGGCACGGAAAAGTGGGCATATTCCTCCCGCTCGACCGTCTTACTGGCACCCATCATAATATCCACCTTCCCCAGGTGCATCAGTTGATGGGAGCGGCGGGCCGGCATTTTATCAAATTCCAGCATGCAACCGGCGCGGCGGGCAAAGGCCTTCAAGAGATCAATATCCAGCCCCAGAGGCTCACCGCCTTCATCGGACCAGGAATAAGGAGGCCAATCGTTATAGGCCACGTGCAGTGGCGTTTGGCAAGTCTGTGCCAGGGCCGACAGCGGGGGCCAGGAAAACAGCAACAGCAACAGTCCGACTCTCACTGCCTGCATACTTGCCCCCTCACTGTGACCATGGCTATGACTGCGGCTCAGTCAGCCAACTGGGATTGAAGCAGCTCAAACCTTACTTGCTGCTGCGCGGTTAACTCATAATCCCGTGCAATAAACGCCTCGATTAATTGCAGGGTTTGTTGCCTGCCTCCCCCGGCGAGCGTGTCCTCCAAAGAGGCAAGCAGCAGATCTATATCGTCTGTATCCGCCAGACCGTCCGGTCTCAATGCCAGCGGCTCCATTACTGATTTCATCGCCGATGATTTGAGTATGGCAGTTGTTTCCGCTTGCGCCGCAGCGGTTGCGTCCGTGGTCGTTGGCGAAGCAGAAAACACTTCAGGCGCTGAGCTCACGCCAGTGCGGGCGTTGGCATTCATCTCAGTTCTGACCATACCCTCTTCTGCCACTGGCACCATCAGCATATCCGCCTCAGGCAACACGGTATCGGTATTGAAAAATACCTGCTGCGGATTCGTCAGAACCAGGCCCACCAACAGCAGCAGGGAAGCGGCACTGGAGATGGCATAAGGGAAACGTCTAATCCCACGACGGACTGCAATCTCAGGTTTGGGGCTGGCAAGATGCGCGCTGGCCAGCGCCAGAATTTCCGCATCCAGGGCTTCGGGCGGCTCTTCATTGGCACCCTCACGATAAAGGACATCCAGCGTCTGCTTGAGTTCCGTTTCCACCAGTTGGCTATCTTTCATCGCTATCCTCCCCCAATCGCTTGGCAATGCAGGTTTTGAGGCTCTGATAGGCGTAACGAATACGGCTTTTGGTCGCTTCCAAGGACACAGAGGCAATTTCACTTATCATCAGCGCAGTAAACCCCATTTCACTGGAGAGCAAAAAAGCTTCTTTTTGCACCTGTGGCAAGAGGCCTACACAGTGTTTCAGGGCCTGTACCCTGAGTTCATGCTCATGGTTTCGCACTGGAGTCTGGGTGTCTGCGAGCACCATTCCGTCTTCATCCAGTGAATCAGCGTCGTTCAGAGGTTTAACGGCGCGCACATGGTCGATAAGCAGGTTATGGGCGATACGGTATAACCAGGTGGTAAACTTGGCGCTGATTTCATAGGCGGGCGCAGCCTTAATCACCCTTCCCCAGGTTTCCTGATAGAGATCTTCGGCCAATTGGCTGTCACCAATCTGGCGTAAAAAATAGCGGTACAACCCGCCCTTGTGTCGACGATAGAGGGTCTCGAAGGCCTGAATGTCCCCGGCGGCATAACGCTGCATCAGCAGTTCGTCATCCTCTGACCCCACCAATGAAATGGATTGAGTTGCTGTCATGATTGCCCTGATGGTTGAGATTAACCAGCGGTGCTCACCCTGTATTTCCCAACCTTGATTGCACCTGTATTCAGTGTGCACAGCCACCGCTGCAAAGTCCATATTCCGTCCCCATCTGACCCTATATCCCTATAAACGGAGAAAAAAGCCAAAAGGGTCAGGGCTTGCAAAAATTTGCCAAAGCTCACACATTGGTGTCTGAGCGCTCACTAAAATACCCAGCTTTGGCCGCCCATGCGGCAGGACTCCAGCATGCCACATCGCCATCACCTGACTTCGCTTATTCCGGCATTTGCCCTGCGCCAGAGTCTGCTGGGAGAACGCTATTCCCGTGCCGATTTATTGGCTGATTTACTCGCTGGTATCACAGTGGGTGTTATTGCGATTCCTCTTGCCATGGCGCTCGCCATCGCCAGTGGTGTCGCCCCCCAATATGGTCTCTACACGGCCATTGTCGCCGGTATCATCATCGCCATCAGTGGCGGCTCAAAGCTGTCCGTATCAGGGCCGACCGCCGCCTTTGTGGTGCTGCTCGCCCCCATTTCTGCCCAGTATGGTCTCGGTGGCTTACTGCTGGCGACCGTGATGTCCGGCGTCATCTTATTGCTGATGTCCCTGATGCGCCTTGGCAGGCTTATTCAATACATCCCCGAGCCTGTGACACTCGGTTTTACCGGCGGCATTGCCATTGTCATCGCTATGTTGCAGATAAAGGATATTTTTGCCCTGCCCATTGCGACGCTTCCCGAGGATTTCTGGCACAAGCTCACCACCCTGACCCAAGCCATGCCCCAATCCCAGTGGCCCAGTATTCTGGTCGCTGCTATCACACTGTCGGTATTGGTGTTCTGGCCCAGATTCACCCAAAAAATGCCGCCACACCTGCCTGCCATACTGGCGGGCACACTCTGCGCCCTGGCGCTTGCCGGCTTTGGATTCGACGTAGAGACCATAGGCTCCCGTTTCTCCTTTACCCTGAATGATGGCACCCTGGTGGCGGGGTTCCCTTCGGTACTGCCATCCTTTCTATTGCCATGGGAAATGCCGGGAATGGGGGGAGAGCCGCTGACGCTCAACTGGCAACTCATCCAGAATCTGCTGCCTGCTGCCATGGCCATCGCCATGCTGGGCGCCATTGAATCCTTGCTCTGCGCCGTGGTGGTGGATGGCATGACAGGTAATCGCCACAGCGCCAACAGCGAGCTCTTTGGCCAGGGGCTTGGCAACCTTATTGCGCCCTTTTTCGGTGCCATACCGGCAACCGCCGCCATTGCACGCAGCGCCGCCAACGTGCGCGCCGGCGCCAAAAGTCCCTTGGCTGCGGTGTTCCATGCAGTCACTGTGCTGCTGGCGCTGGTATTATTGGCCCCCATATTGGCATACATCCCCATGGCAACCATGGCCGCCTTGCTGTTAGTGGTGGCCTGGCACATGAGCGAGGCCAAAAAGAGTCTTCACCTTATCCGCAGAGCCCATGTGTCGGATGTGGCTGTGCTGCTGACCTGCCTGATGCTCACGGTTGCCTTCGATATGGTGATTGCCATCGGCGTTGGCATAGTGTTGGCGTCGTTGCTGCTGATGGGACAGCTTGCGGCGTCTACCCGTCTGGTCGCGCTGGAAAGCAGCGGTAATACTGATAGCCCCAGTGTTGAAGCCTTCCGTATCGATGGCCCGCTGTTTTTTGCCGCCGCCGATAACCTCTTCAGTGAACTGATGCACCGACAGAATGGCGCGCCCATCCTGGTGCTCGACTGGCAGAATGTGTCGCTTTTGGACGCGGGAGGCGTCAGTGCGCTCGAGCGAACCGTAGCCTGGGCGCAAAAGCAGGGGCATGAAATCCGCATCGTCTCAGTGCCTTTTCAGGCGCTGAGAACCCTGGTCAAGGCCGGAGTCCAGGAGAAACCCGGCGTACTCTCCTTCTACCCGGACATGTCGACCGCCTTGAAGGATACTGTCAGCAATACGGTTTAACACCTTGATAGTTTTAAGGTTTGGGTCTTGTCAAAATGCATGACCCAAACTGAACTTCCCTGTAATATGTGCCGCCTTACGCCAAATCTCCTTTCGAATACAAGGACAAGACAAGGAAGCACCATGGAAGAGTCCACAATTTCCCGCGCACGCAAAGCCGTCTCCCCCAAAGGTATTTTAATCACCCTCGGTGCCATAGGTGCCCTGGCCGTACTGAAAAGCTCGATATTGATGACGGATGCCGGTTACACCTATGTGCATCAAAACAACATCACCGGGGCACTGGATGTGTTTACCGAGCCGGGTATCCATGTGCGTATGCCGTTTTTGTCCAAGATAACCCGTTACGATCAGGTGATTACCGTTTCTTTTGGCAACAATCAGGGCGAGGCCTTTTATCAGCGCCTGCCGTCGCTGCAGGTGCGCTTTGCCGACACCTACACGGGTCAGGTACCGGCCACGTTCCGTTTTAAGTTGTCACACGCCCCCGAGCAAATTATCCAGATGCACAGGGAGTTTCGCTCCAACGACAACCTGATTGAAACCATGCTGATTAAAAACGCCCGCAACGTGACTGTGATAACCGCCACCCAGTACACGGGTGAAGAGTTTTTCCAGGGTGGGTTAAACCAGTTCAAGGCCCAGCTGGCGGATCAGCTCAGCAACGGGATCTACACCACAGAGCGCCGTCAGGTAGAAGTGGAACAGGTCGATTTGGTGCCCGTCGGCTTCGACCAGGACGATTCGAACAAGCTTCAGTCCACCAAGCAGCTGGTGTGGAAAACCATTCCCGTCACCGATAAGAGCGGCCAGCCAATACGTCAGGACAATCCACTGAGCCAGTATGGAGTGACCGTTACCCAGGTGACCATTGGCGACCCATCACCTGAAGATCAACTGGATAAATTGCTGACAGACAAAAAGAAACTGGTGGCCGAGCGCATCCGTACCATTCAGGAGCAGGAAACCTCCAAAGCCCAGGCCAAGACAGAGCAGCTGCGTAAAGAAATCCAGCGTACCCGCGAAGTGCAGGATGCCCAGCGCGCCAAGGAGCTGGCGGTAATCTCCGAGCAAAAGGAAGTGGAAATTGCCCGCCAGATTGCCGAGCGTGAGCTGGTGGAAGAGCGCAAGAAGAAAGAAATTGCCGCACTGTCCAAGGCCAAAGAGCTGGAAATGGCGCAGGCCAACCTGGAAATTCAAAAAGCCAACGCGGCCGCAGCCTCCTTTGAAGCCAGGGCTATCCGGGAAACGGGTATCGCCGAAGCCGAAGTTCTGGCGGCCAAATACAAGGCCCTGGGTACCTACGAGAAAATTTATACCGCCGAGATGAATCGCGATGTGGCCAAGGTGCTGTATCAGAATCTGCCCAAGTTCAAGGTGGAAATGCCGCAAAACTACATCGGTGGCAATGGGGGCATGACCTCGAATCTGGATGTGATAACGGGTTTCTCCGCATTGGGGCTGATGGAAAAAAGTCAGGCCCCTGGCAATAACGCCAAGCAATAACCCAAGACTCCTATACCGGGCCATCCGCCCAGAGCCAAACAGAAAGCAGCGCCGTCAGGCGCTGTTTTTTTTCATTTCTCTTTGGCATGCTTGGGACCCCCTACGAAAGCGCGCCACAGGAGAATGCCATGACATTGGCCAAAAAAGGACATGCCACCCCATACCTCTCGCCAGCACTGACGACCGCCTTAGCCGCCGCACTCTTCATGCCCTGGCAGGCAGCCGCCTACAGCGGCGCCGAAAATCAGGCGGTGCTCGACCTTATCAAGCTGCCCACAGGTTTTGAGATTGAGGTGCTGCACCATGGCTTTAAAAACTATCGACAGATGGCCGTGACTGAGTCGGGTCTTTTGTATGTGGGCTCACGTAAAGAAGGCAAGGTGCATTATCTGCCGCTGCCGGGCTCTGACGCTGAAAAGGCCGGAGTGCGCGCCGGGCAGCTTGCGATGAAATTCACCATGCCATCGGGCATTGCTTACCGGGACGGCAAACTCTATATCGCCGATGTGGGTAACCTCTACCGTGTGGATGAGGCCCAAAGCCCCGGCAAGGCCGCGCCGACCCTTATTTACGACAAGCTGCCCAAGGATTTACACCACGGTTGGAAGTACCTTAAATTTGGCCCCAATGGCCGCCTCTACATCCCCATCGGCGCCCCTTGCAACATCTGCGATGCGGGCAAAGAGTACAGCAAAATCATTAGCCTGGACCTGGAAACCCTGACCACCAGGGACGAAGCCCTCGGCGTACGTAACAGCGTCGGCTTCGACTTTGCCCCCACCACCGGCGAGCTGTGGTTTACCGACAATGGCCGCGACATGATGGGGGATGATATGCCCTCCGATGAGTTGAATCTGCTCAGAAGCCCGGGCCAGCACTTCGGTTACCCCTATGTGCATCAGGGTGACACCCTGGATCCCGAGTTTGGCGCAGGCAAACGTGTCGAAGACTATGAGCCTCCCAAGGCGAATCTGGGTGCCCATGTGGCCAGTCTCGGCATGACCTTCTATACCGGAAAACAGTTTCCACAAAAGTATCAGGGCGGCATCTTTATCGCAGAGCATGGCTCCTGGAACCGAAGTGAAAAAGTGGGTTACCGGGTACGTTTTGCCAAGCTTAACGGCAAGGAAGTAGAGTACCTGGAAACCTTTGCTGAAGGCTGGTTGCAGGGCGACGAGGTCCATGGCCGCCCCGCCGATGTGATGATGCTGCCGGACGGCAGCTTGCTGGTCAGCGACGATGGCCGGGACCGGCTTTATCGCATCCGTTACACAGGCCGGGCGGGCGCTGATAAAGGCAACTGAAAAGGCAGCGAAACCACGTCCATCATGCTATCATTGCGCCCCATCTCGCCCTGGCAACGACTACCGAGGGGACTCCCCCGCCGCCAGGGCGCAAAGTACCCTCGCCTGAAAACAGGCAAATATAATTAAAATCAGTCGTTAAGGAGTTATCATGCACGCCCTCGTTGCTGTCGTAATGGGTTCCAAGAGTGATTGGCCCACCATGGAAGCCGCCGCAGAGATCATGGATAAACTGCAGGTGCCTTACCATGTTGAGGTGGTTTCCGCCCACAGAACCCCGGACAAGTTAATGGACTTCGCCGCCACAGCAGCTGACAAAGGCTTTCAGGTGATCATCGGCGGTGCCGGTGGTGCCGCCCACCTGCCGGGCATGCTGGCTTCCAAGACCCGTCTGCCGGTACTCGGCGTACCCGTGCAGAGTAAGGCCCTGAACGGCATGGACTCCTTGCTCTCTATCGTGCAAATGCCAAAGGGCATTGCCGTGGGCACCCTCGCCATAGGTACTGCCGGTGCCTTTAACGCAGGTCTGCTGGCTTGCCAAATCCTCGCCAACAACGACGCTGCCCTCGCCGAGCGCCTTGAAGCCTTCCGCGCCGAGCAAACCCAGAGCGTACTGGAAAATCCGGACCCGAGGGACGCGTAATCATGGCGAATCAACAACGCGTTTGGGTACTGGGCAATGGTCAGCTCGGTGCCATGCTGTCCCACGCCGGTCAGCCATTGGCCATTGAAGTGCTGCCGGTGGATATCATGGCCCCCAGCGATGAAAAGCTGCCACTGGCGGACGATGACATCATCACCGCCGAGCGGGAGCAGTGGCCTGAGTCGAGCCTGAGCCTGCAACTCTCCACCCACAAGAATTTTATCAACGGTCCTGTGTTTGGCCGCCTGGCCGACCGCTACACCCAGAAATCCCTTCTGGATGAGCTGAATGTTGCCACCGCTCCCTGGGAGCTGGTGGATGAAAGTACCGACGTCAATGCCCTCTATGCCAGTTACGGCGAGCGGGTGCTGATGAAGCGCCGTACCGGTGGTTACGATGGCAAGGGTCAGCATTGGCTCAAGCAGGCCGAGAATGGCCAGATCCCAGCCGACTGGCGCGGTGAAGCCATTGCCGAGCAAGCCATTAATTTTGATGAAGAAGTGTCTGTGGTTGGCGTACGCACCCACAGCGGTGAATGCTTCTTCTATCCGCTGACCTTGAACCTGCATCAGGATGGCATCCTGATGGCGTCTATTTCGCCACTGCCACGCCTGGCGCCGCTGCAGGCCGAAGCCGAAGCCATGCTGGGCACCATCATGAAAGGCCTCGAATATGTGGGCGTGATGGCGATGGAGTGTTTCCGGGTGGGTGACCACCTGCTGGTGAACGAGCTGGCACCGCGGGTACATAACTCGGGTCACTGGACCCAGGCAGGCACCCACATGGATCAGTTCCAGTTGCACCTGCGAGCCCTGTGCAACCTGCCTATCCAGCAGCCCCAGGTGAACTTCCCCTGTGTGATGGTTAACCTTATCGGCATCGATAAGGACGACCGCTGGCTGAGCCTGCCCAATGCCGAGCTTTTCTGGTATGCCAAAGAGGTGCGCCCGGGCCGCAAGGTGGGTCACCTGAACCTGTCGGTACACAGCCCGGCCATGCTCGAAGGCAGCATCAGCCAGCTTAAAGCCTGGATGCCGGCGCAGTATCAGGCGCCACTCCAGTGGATCCTGGATAACGCCGCCTTCTAAGGGATAGTTCCAAGGGATATCAGAATCAAAGCCCCGAAATGTCGGGGCTTTTTTATGGCATTTGTCGCGCTTTTAGCCAGTGCAAGTACCGGATTTCACCCGTATAATGGTCGGGCCAGAGATTCGATATGGATATTTTCAGTGAAGCAACGGGACAGTCTCAAACACAAGCGAATTGATACCCTCGGCCTGCGTTACCACCTCATATTATTGCTGACGCCCCTGTCAGTGTTTGTCGGGATTTTTTACCTTTTCTCCCCCGCTGGCTCCCTGCCGTGGATGATTTTATTGCTGGTGTGTCTGGTGTATCTGATGGGATACAGCCTCAGCTATTACCTGCACCAGGGCCGCCTGCAACGCTTGTGGGATCACCTGGAGCAGGTGGTGTCCATCAACGACGCCAGTATGGAACTCATTCATCTGTCCAGCCAATATCAAAACGAACATGCCTTTTTGGACGCCCTGCTTAACAAGGCAGTTTCGGTCATCAACGGCGCCGAAATGGGCAGCATTATCCGGGTGGATCCCGATACCCACAAACTGAGGTTCGAATCTGCCGTTGGGCTCGACCTGTCCCGGCTCAGAACCATCGATTTTTCGCTGGAGCAATCATTTGAATATCGGATGACCAAGGGACGCTGTGACAAGGTGGTGGTAATTGATGATATGCAGCATATCAACGCCGAAAGCACCCTCACCCCGGCCGAGCAGCACATTTTACTGACCGCCGCCAAACAGCCCATACGCTCTACCCTGTCGAGCCCTATTCATATCGACGGCAAACTCTACGCCATGCTGAACCTCGACAGCAGTCATTTGAGTGCTTTCAGCGATTATGACCGTAATCTGGTGGCGATTTTGACCCACGAAGCCGCCAGCGCCATTGCGCTTTATCAAAAGTCACGGGAAATTCAGCGTCTGGCCAATTTTGACACCCTCACAGGCCTCTATAACCGGCAGTATTTTGAATCACAAATAAGCCAATGGCCTAAAAGCCGTATTGGCAGTTACCTGGTGGTACTGGATCTGGACAACCTCAAGGTTCTCAACGATACCCAAGGTCATCAGGCCGGTGACAAGGCACTGGCGACACTGGCAGGCGCCCTTAAAATGATCTGGCCGCAAAACAGCCTTATCAGTCGCTTCGGTGGCGATGAGTTTGTCCTCCTCGCCCAGGGCAGCGAAGAGCAGTTGCTGGAGCGATTGACGCAACTGAAACACACCATGGCGAGCGCTGAGGCGCCTGTGCTCTTCAGTGCCGGCGCGGCGCCATTCAGCGGCGATTTTGCCGCCAGCTTCAAGCTCGCCGACGAACGTATGTATGCGCAAAAGCGCAGCAGACAAAAGGCAAGCTGATGAAAAACGAACATCGCACGGGCTAACAGCCAGCCTGATACACTGCTGAATTGAAAAGGGCATTCACTTGAATGCCCTTTTTGTTTAACCGCCAATCACGAGCCTGTTTAACCACCAGTTCAAGCCCCAGGAATTGCGCCAACGTTCTCCAGTGCCCGCAAAAGAGACGTCAGCCAAAGAAGAGACGGTATAGCCAGGAAGAGTCCAGCTCTTCTTTACAGCCCTTGTACTGTACGGCATAGCGACGGGAGCGCTCATCCACCCTGGCTGCTACCTTGATAAGCCATTTTTTGGATTTATGGGTTCCGCGGCGATAGCCCCCCCAACCTTCATGGTAATTCAGGTATTGGGCGCGGGCATCCCACTTGGATACCCCATTGATCTTGTGGGTCTTGGTGATAAACCAGCCCATAAAGTCCATGGCATCATCAAAATCGCTGCGACTGGACCAGCTGTTGCCGGTTTCCCTGACATAATCATCCCAGGTCATGGTTTTGGCCTGGGCATAACCATAGGCATCGCTGGCACGACCTATGGGGATAAAGCCCAGAAAATATTCCATGGGCGGCGCCGCGTCATGCTTGAATGAGCTTTCCTGGTACATCATCGCCAGGGGCACATGCACGGGGACACCCCATTTCTCCTGGGTATCGAGCGCGGCCTCATACCAGTCGCGGTGCTCCCTGAAAATGGCGCAGATATTATCTGGGTCTTTGGGCGGGGCGCTGGCACAGCCACCAAGCAGTGCCAGTATAAGGAGTGGCGTCAGGGCCTTGTACATATCAACTCCAACAACAACCTGTGAACCGAGTTTCCCATGTCATTGATTAAGATGCAATTCGCACAAGGCTAAGGGTAATGACTGTCGTCTTTGTCGGGTAACGGCGTTAGTTGGCAATGGCGCATTCGGCCGCTTCGCTTTGCCAGATAACAGGCTCCCAAAAGTCGGGATTATTACCGAAGTAGCGTCTGTCATCTTTGTAACGGGCGGCAAAGTGATAGCGCATCCCGGCGGCAACCTCTATGGTCAGCGTTTTTTTCTGATGCGCCTCCGGCGACACTTTCAGATCCGGGGCGTCAATCAGCTCCACCAGCGAGAACTCATACCGCCCGGGCGCGAGCTGATAGTTGGGGCGGGAAATCACAGGCGTGCCATCGACATGGGTGACAACGGCACGGTAGAGGCGCTCTGCCTCCGGTGGGTCCTGGTAGCCAGAGACCCAACCACACTGATTGGCGTCATCCACGCTGCTGGCACAAGCGGCCAGTCCGGCGCTGATAGCCAGGGTCAGGAGAGCGCGCATGGCACACCTTTGAAGTAGCCTTTGAGAAACTCATCAAAGCTTTCTTCATCACTGGCTTCTATCTCGGCCTGTGCGGCAAGGGAAGACGCGGCCTCGGCCTGGTAACCGGCTTCCACACCGGGAGACAGCGGGTAAGACAGGAAAAAGTCCTGATATTTGGCAGCCAGCCCCATCACAAAATCGCCATGGTTGATGCCCTGCTCCACCACAGCGGCGTGTACCCTGCCGGAAAGTGTCAGGGCGGGGTCTTCAACCGCAAGACGCCAATGGGCCAGGGCCTGTGCATATTTGCTGTCGTCTATGTCCAGGAGGCTGGCGAGCTTATCAAGCTCATCGAAGAGTTCCAGCAGCCAGATCTTCAATGCCACAGGCTCGCCCTTGCGGCTAAGCTCCAGTCCGGGTTTACGCCCTTCATGGATAACCGCTCTGAGGTTGGCGGTGATTTCGGCTTCACTGCTTTCATCGCTCTTGGGCGAATCGGACAGCAGGCAATAAAGCAGGAACAGGTCGAGGAAGCGCAGCTGGGAGGCCTCAACCCCAACGGGGCTGAAGGGATTCACATCCAGCGCGCGCACTTCAATGTACTCAACGCCTGCTCTTGCCAGCGCCTCTGAGGGCTTCTCGCCTTTACGGGTAACGCGCTTGGCGCGGATGGGCGCATAAAACTCGTTTTCAATTTGCAGCACATTGGCGTTGAGCTGGCGATATTCGCCGTCGACTTTCACGCCAATTTCGGCAAACTTCGCCGATGGCAAGCAAATCGCCTCGCGGATCCCCTGCAAATATTCATTCAGGGAGTCGTAACTGATATTGAGACTGGCCTGCTCTTTGTTGGTGTAGCCAAGGTCGCTCATCCGCAACGAGGTGGCGTAAGGCAGATACAGGGTACCGCCCGATGTTTTTTCAAATTCGAGGCTGGTTTTCTGACCTTTAAGGAAAGAGCCACAAATGGCTGGCGACGCACCAAAGAGATAAGGCAGTACCCATACCAGACGGCGGTAATTGCGAATAAGGCCAAAGTAAGATTCGGAGATAAACTCATCCAGCGTCAGGCTGCTGCCCGAGAGTGCATGCAGTCTTGGCCAGAGTTCACTGGAGAGTGAAAAGTTAAAATGCACCCCGGAAATAATCTGCATCAGGGCGCCGTATCTGTAGGTCAGCCCCTTGCGGTAAAGGGTCTTCATTCTGCCGGTATTTGAGCTGCCATATTGGGCAATGGGAATATCTTTCACATCGCCCACATAACAGGGCATGCTCACCGGCCACAGCTTCTGACCATCCAAATGCTTAAGGGTATAAGCGTGGGTTTCGGTCAGGCCTTCCAGCAAGTCTTCAATGTTGCCACTGACCGGCGTAATAAACTCCAGCAAGGCCTCACTGTAATCTGTGGTGATCCTTGAGTGAGTCAGCGCCGAACCCAGCGCTTTGGGATGGGGATCCATTGCCAGCTGGCAACAGCTGGTGATACGTAAAGCCTCACGCTCCAAACCCCGTCGCAGCCCGGCCAGCGCCTTGCGTCCTTGTGCATCGGAGAGAGCCCCGAGTCTGTCATTGAATGCTGTCAATTGATTCTTCTCTGGTTGCTATGGCGCGCTGCGCCGCCGTACACAGCAAGACCTGTGGCGACCCTTGGGTCTTTCGGCTTTTGTCCAAAATAATGCCATTTGCATATGGCGGCAAGGGAGAAAGATAAAAGGGTGGCACAGTCGCCACCCTTGCTGGTCAAGGATATGGGGATTGACCGGCGATTTTACAATACCAAGTCTTTCACCGGATATCCCAGCGCCTTGAGTTCAGGCAATATGCTGGCCTTATCTCCCACCACAAAGATAACCATCTCATTGATATTCAGATGTTTCTTGGCAAGCGCGTCGATTTCATCCTTTTGAATACCCGCGATAATTTTATCCTGCTCGGCAGTAAAGCCATCATTGAGATTATAACGCTGGATCATCCGCATAAAGCCGGCTTTCTGGTATGGGGTTTCATAATCCAGTGCCTGCCCCTGGGAGATGGAGTTACGCATAAAGGCCAGCTCATCGTCACGGATACCTGTGGCGTTATAAGTGGTAATTTCCTTGATGAACTCAGATACCGCGGGAGCCGTCACATCGCTGCGCACACTGGCGGTGGCCAGGAACTGCCCTACTTCGGCGCCGCCACTGAAACGACTGCGGGCACCATAGGTGTATCCCTTGTCTTCACGCAGATTCAGGTTGATGCGGCTGTTGAAAGCACCGCCCAGAGGGTAGTTCATCAGCCCGGCTTTAAAGTACTCACCGGTGGCATCAAAGGGCAGCGCAAGCTTACCGATGGAAATCACCGACTGGGCCGCGCCGGGTTTGTCCAGCACATATATGGTGCCACCACTCAATTCTGGCAGTTGTCCAAGCGCAGGCATGGCGGTCGCCTCCCCCTGCCAGCTGTCGAGGGTCTTCAGTGAAGAGAGCAAGGACGCCTTGGGGGCGCTGGACACGGCAACAACCTGGGCGTTACCGGCTTTGTATTGGGCCTGATAGAAGGCTTTGATGTCGTCCAGCGTCAGGGCGGCAACCGTGTCTACTGTGCCGCTGGCATCCACACCCAGGGCATTCTTATCGCCGTACAGCAGCTTGGCAAAACCAGTGTTAGCCAGGTAGTTGGGGTTGGACTGGGAATGTTTGAGCCCCTGCAGGGTTTGCTGCTTCACCCGTTCAAAGTCTTCCACCTTAAAGCCCGGCATCAGCAGCTTTTCTTTCAGCACTGCGAGAGTGTCATCCAGCTTTTCGGTGAGTGCCGACAGCTTGATTTCGCTCTGATAGTCGCTGGCAGAAAACTGCACCGATGCCCCCAGCAGTTCGAGAGCCTGGGTCAGCTCCTCACTGGAGCGTTGGCTTGTGGACTCATTGAGCAGGGCGGCAGTAAGCTGAGCCACGCCGGCCTTGCTCACATCGGCCAGACGATGGCCTCCGGCAAGGTATATCACGATTTCCGTGGTGGGTGTCTCGGCGCTCTGGGTACCGAGCACCTCAATACCATTGCCAAGACGGTCACGCCACAGGGTTGGCACCTTGAGTACCGGCGCTTTACCGCTTTGTGGCATGACACTGCGATCGAAAGACGATTTGGCTTCATTCACTTTTAGCTCGCCCGCCACCGCGTTGGCCGCCACCAGGGGCGCCGGTGCGGTAAAGTTATCAGCGGCAGCCACCAGTGCCTTGGCACCTTCAGGCACCACGCTCATGATGACCATGGGCTTGTCTTTCACGTACTGATTAAATACGCGGATGACATCTTCTTTGGTGACGCTGGCGTAGCGCTGCAAATCTTTGGCAATCATGTTGGGGTTGCCATAGAAGGTCTCGTTTGCGGCGAGCGCCGATACCTTGCCGCGAACACTCTGCAGACCAAAGATGGTATCGGCCTCGAATTGCACCTTCACTTTTTCAAGGTCTTCATCGGTCACGCCGCGGCGCTCGAACTCGGCAATGGATGCACGAAGTTTGGTCTCAAGCTCTTTGAGGCTGCCGCCCTTGGCGGGGTTTGCCAGGGCAAAAAACGACATTTCACAGGACAGCTCGCGGCAAGGGTGGCTGGCACTGGCCTGCACCGCATAGCCTTCTTTCACCAGATTTTTGTAAACCAGCGAGGTTTTGCCACCACCCAGAATGTTGGCGAGCAAATCCAGTGCGGCTTCATCCTGATGGCTGGCATACACGGTCGGCAGCGCCATACGGATCAAAGGCAGATGCACTTTGTCTTCCATGGACAGGTATCTGTCGTTATCCAGGGTGACCTGAGTTTTGGGCAGCGCCTCGACTTCCGGTCCACGTGGGATATCACCGAAATATTTGTTCACCCAGGCCAGGGTCTGCAGCTCGTCAAAATCGCCGCCAATGGTCAGGGTCGCATTGTTTGGGCCATACCAGCGCTGGAAGAATTGCTTCACATCGGCAAGCTCTGCGCGGTTCAAATCCTCCGGCCAGCCAATTACGGGCCAGGAGTATGGGTGACCGGCAGGATACATGGCCTGGCTGAAGCGCTCATACATACGGCCATAGGGCTGGTTATCGATACGCTGTGCACGCTCGTTCTTTACGGTTTCGCGCTGCACTTCAAATTTTTCTTCGGTAAGCGCAGGCAGGAAAAAGCCCATGCGGTCTGACTCAAGCCACAGCATTTTTTCCAGCTGGTTGCTCGGCACAGTCTCAAAATAGTTGGTGCGATCGGTATTGGTGGTGCCGTTCAGGGTACCGCCTGACTCTGTAACCACTTTAAAGTGCTGTTCATCGGCGACGTTTTCAGAGCCCTGGAACATCATGTGCTCGAACAGGTGGGCAAAACCGCTGCGGCCGGGCAATTCACGACCTGAGCCCACATGATAAGTCACGTCCACGTGCACCAGAGGATCTGAGCTGTCCTGATGCAAAATCACTGTCAGGCCATTGGCCAATTGGAACTTCTTGTAAGGAATACCGACGCCGGTACTGTCCACGGCAACGGTTTCAATCAGGGTGACTCCTTCCGGCAACGCCAGAGAGTCGGAAGAATGCTGGGCGCAGCCCGCGAGCGCTGCCGAAATGGCGGCAGCCAGAATCCACTTTTTCATTAGCTATCCCTTGTTTTACTTGTAGTTAGTTAACCAACAACAACGCCCGACTATATCAGACTCCCAAAAAGGCCCCGCAGGCTTTTGCCAACGGTGTTGTAATAAAAAATGTCAAAAGGCCTGCATCATCAATAGCAGCAAACCATAGCGGGCACCTTTTCCAATTAAAATCAGAATAATAGACATCACTAACGGCAGTCGGAGCCAGCCCGCCAGCACACAAAGAATGTCACCGATGACGGGGGCCCAGGACAGCAGCAGACTCCAGACACCATACTTCTCCACCAAGGCAAGGGCACGGCGCTGGGAGCGGGACAACTGCTCAGGCTCCCAGGCGACCCGGCCAAGACGCCCGAGCCCCAGGCTCGTCAGCGCCCCAAGGGTATTTCCCAGGGTTGCCACTACAAACAGGGAGAACCACAGCTCAGGGCTGGAGTTGACCAGCGCCAGCAAGAGCACCTCAGAGCCGCCCGGCAGCAGAGTGGCCGCCAGAAAGGCGCCGGAAAACATCAGCCACAGAGGCTCCATCGTTTGACTCCCAAAAGCCAGGTTAATAAAAATAGATAACTTTAACGCTATAAAAACAAGTTCTGATATCACAATAAGTTATATCAAAAACGGTTTGTTTTGCATCTCAATGTGTCTATACAATGCCTTTTCGGCTGTATTTTCCCACACTGTTGTCATGCACGGGCTACCGCGGTTTTGCCCCGTCGTCTTTTTTGGGCAAGGTAGCTTAGCTGTGGGCCACTGATTTAGTAGATTCGGAAACTCCATGATAATTCAAACATTAAGTAAAATTCCCTTCTGGCAAAAAGTGCTGGCAGGTTTTGCACTGGGGATACTCACAGGTGTGGTACTGGGCGAGTCGGCCACCGTGCTCAAGCCCCTTGGCGATCTCTTTATTGCCGCCATCAAGATGCTGGTTGCGCCCTTGGTACTGTGCGCCATTGTGGTCAGTATCACCTCCCTTGGCAGCTCATCCAACCTCAAACGCCTGAGTTTCAAGACGCTGGCGCTCTTTATGTTGACCGGTACCCTCGCCTCTTTGATTGGTTTGGCGGTTGGCAGCAGCTTTGATATGGGTGGCACCATGCAGCTTGCCAGCACCGAAGTACGTGAGCGGGTCGTGCCGGGCTTTGCGCAGGTGTTGCTGGATATGATCCCGGTGAATCCCTTTGCCTCACTCACCAACGGTAAAGTGCTGCAAATCATCGTGTTTGCGGCCTTGGTGGGGATCGCCATCAATGCGGTTGGCGAAAAAGCAGAGCCACTGAAAAAAGTATTCGATGCCGGTGCAGAGGTCATGTTCCAACTGACCCGCATGGTACTCAAGCTGACTCCTATCGGTGTGTTTGGTCTGATGGCATGGGTGGTTGGCGAATATGGCCTCTCCACCTTGCTGCCACTGGGCAAGTTTATTATCGCCATTTACGTGGCAGCCCTGATCCACATTGTGTTTGTGTATGGCGGTTTGGTGAAATTTGCCGCCCGCTTAAGCCCGGTGCAGTTTTTCCGTAAAGCCATGCCGGCGCAGCTGGTAGCCTTCAGCACCGCATCAAGCTTCGGCACCCTGCCGGTGACCACCAAATGTGCTGAGTCAATGGGGGTTTCCAAGCGCTACAGTGCCTTTGTGCTGCCCATGGGCGCGACCATGAACATGGATGGCTGCGGTGGTATCTATCCGGCCATTGCCGCCATTTTCATTGCCCAAATCTACGGCATTCCGCTGGATATGACCGACTATATGCTGATTGCAGTGACTGCCACCGTCGCTTCTGTTGGCACCGCCGGTGTACCCGGCAGCGCCATGGTGATGCTGACTGTGACCCTGGGCGTGGTGGGTTTGCCCCTGGAAGGTATTGCCTTTATCGCCGCCATCGACCGTGTGATTGATATGATACGCACCTGTACCAACGTCACCGGCGATATGATGACCGCCGTGGTAGTGGGTAACTCCGAAGGCGAGCTGGATCGCGAGCGTTTTTACAACACAGAAGAAGATAAAGTCATCGCCGATAACGCCTGAGTCTTCTGGCGGGAATTGACAGACCACTTTTATCCAAAGGCCATTCCAAGCGGAATGGCCTTTTTATTTACCTCAACTGCTACATGCCCCGGCTTCGTCATTAGGGTGCTGTTTGTATCCCTTGTTACTGGTTTACCCGGCTATTTGTTTACCTTGATAGGCAAAGCACCTACACTGCCAATAGTGTTATCAATAATAACAAGCCCTTGCCATGACCAAGCTTTTTCTGTTTCCCATCATCCTTTGTCTGCTGTGGACGATTTTTTTACGCGTGAATGGCATTCCACTCACCAAAGGCAAAACAGGTTATATCTATATCATCGCCATCAGCGGCACCCTGATTGTCCTGATGACGCTGCTGTTGTGGCTGACCCGGGTCCAGTAATCGCCAGCAATAAAAAAGCGCCTTACGGCGCTTTTTTATTGTTTTAACCACTACCCCAAAACCGCCAGCAAGATACCGGCGGCCACGGCGCTGCCAAGTACGCCAGCCACGTTAGGGCCCATGGCATGCATCAAAAGATAATTGTGCGGATTCGCCTCGAGCCCCACTTTATTGGCCACCCGTGCCGCCATGGGCACGGCAGATACCCCTGCGGCACCAATCAGCGGATTGACCTTGCCACCACTCAATTTGCACAGAACCTTTGCCATCAGCACACCGGCTGCGGTTCCAATGGAGAAGGCGACGGCGCCCAGCACCAGAATACCTAAGGTTTCTACCCGCAGGAATTGTTCGGCCGAGAGCTTGGAGCCCACCGCCAGCCCCAGGAAAATGGTGACTATGTTGATGAGCTCGTTCTGTGCCGTGTTGGAGAGGCGGTCTACCACCCCGGACTCGCGCATCAGGTTACCAAGGCAGAACATGCCTACCAGCGGTGTCGCCGCGGGTAAAAACAGAATCGTCAGCCCCAGCACCATTAATGGAAACAGCACCTTCTCTTTTTTGCTCACTTCCCGCAGCTGCTCCATCTTGATGGCGCGCTCTTCCTTGGTAGTGAGCGCCCGCATGATGGGCGGCTGGATAATGGGCACCAGCGCCATGTAGGAATATGCCGCCACCGCAATGGCGCCCAGAAGCTCAGGTGCCAGCTTGGTTGAGAGGAAGATGGCCGTGGGGCCGTCGGCACCGCCAATAATGGCAATGGCAGCCGCATCCTTCATGGAAAACTCAAACCCCGGCACCAGATTGAGCGCAATCGCCCCAAGCAGGGTGGCGAAAATACCAAACTGGGCAGCCGCCCCCAAAAGCAATGTTTTGGGGTTAGCTATCAGGGCACCAAAGTCGGTCAGCGCGCCGACACCAAGGAAAATCAGCAGTGGGAAAATACCGGTCTCCAGCCCCACATGATAGAGGTAATAAAGTAAGCCCCCTTCGTCGGTAAAGCCGGCATTGGGAATGTTGGCGAGCACGGCACCAAAACCAATGGGCAGAAGCAGCAGCGGCTCAAACCCCTTGGCTATGGCCAGATACAAAAGTACCAGGCCCACCGCCATCATCAACAACTGCCCCAGCGTAAAGTGAGCAATGCCCGTTTCGGCCCAAAAGGCCATCAATCCTTCCATTATGCCTCCCTAGGCCAACGACAACAGCTGAGCGCCAACGGTAACCGAGTCGCCTTCTTTTACCCACAGACGGGCAATTACCCCGTCGGCCTGGGCGCGAATTTCGGTTTCCATCTTCATGGCCTCAAGAATGATCACCACATCACCGGCTTTTACCAAATCACCAGGCGCGACATGAACCTTAAAGATGTTGCCCGACAAAGGTGCATTCATCTCTATCCTGATATCGGTGCTAACCGGAGCCGGAGTGGCTGCGGGGGCTGCACTGTTTACGACATTGCTCTGGGGCTGTATCTGACTGATTTCGCCACCTGCAGAGACCTCAACCACATAAGTTTGACCATCCACCCTGACGGTGTAGGTTTCAGGCCCGGAGGCGGCCCTGGCCGGGGCAGACACTGGCGTAACCGCCACTGGTGCGGGCTCAAAGGCATCTGCGTTACCGCGGTTTTTGAGGAACTGAAGGCCTATTTGCGGGAACAACGCATAGGTGAGCACATCATCATCCAATTGTTCACAAAGACTGATGCCCTCGGCAGCAGCTTTATCGACCAACTCAGTGCGAAGTCGCTCCATTTCGGGCTTCAGCAAGTCGGCGGGGCGACAGGTTACGGGCTCTGCCCCCTTGAGCACCCGCTGCTGCAATTCGCTGTTCACTGGGGCTGGGGTGGCACCGTACTCGCCCTTGAGCACCCCTTCGGTTTCCTTGGTGAGCGACTTGTAACGCTCGCCGGTGAGCACATTGATAACCGCCTGGGTGCCAACGATTTGCGAAGTCGGGGTCACCAGCGGCAGGAAGCCCAAATCTTCCCGAACCCGGGGGATTTCATCGAGCACCAGGTCGAGTTTGTCGCCGGCGCCCTGCTCTTTGAGCTGACTTTCCATATTGGTGAGCATGCCGCCCGGCACCTGGGCACGCAGAATGCGGGAGTCGATGCCCTGCAGTGCCCCTTCAAATTTGGCGTATTTTTTACGTACCTCGCGGAAATAAGCTGCGATTTCCTCCAGCAGTGTCATATCCAGGCCGGTACTGCGCTCTGTGCCTTCCACCATGGCCACCAGCGTCTCGGTGGCACTGTGGCCATAGGTTTGGCTCATGGACGAAATGGCGGTATCCAGCACATCAATACCGGCCTCAATCGCCTTCTGATATGTCGCAGTAGAAAGCCCTGTGGTGGCATGGCTGTGCATGGCCACCATCAGCCCGGTTTGTGACTTAAGCCTGCTCACCAGTTCAAAGGCTTCCATGGGGCGAAGCAGACCGGCCATATCCTTGATACACAGCGAATCACAGCCCAGATCCTCAAGGCGCTTGGCCATGTCCACCCAGGTATCCAGGTTGTGCACAGGGCTGGTGGTGTAGGAAATGGTGCCCTGGGCGTGAGCGCCTACCTGCTTAACGGCACGCACGGCCTCTTGCAGATTGCGCACATCGTTCATGGCATCGAACACACGAAACACGTCCATACCATTATCATGGGCTCGCTCAACGAATCTGTGCACCAGATCGTCGGCGTAGTGGCGGTAGCCAAGCAGGTTCTGCCCGCGCAGCAGCATCTGCATCGGCGTATTGGGCATGGCCTGCTTAAGTAATCTCAGGCGCTCCCAGGGATCTTCCCCCAAATAGCGAATACAGGCATCGAAGGTGGCGCCGCCCCAGGTCTCCAGCGACCAGTAGCCCACCTGGTCGAGTTTGGCGGCGATGGGCAGCATATCTTCGACACGCAAACGGGTGGCAAGCAGAGATTGGTGTGCGTCGCGCAGCACCACATCGGTAAGGGCCAAGGCTTTGGTCATGAACGTCCCTCCTGGGCTCGGTATTGTTGTATGGCAGAGGTGATGGCGGCGACCAGACGCGGATCCAGCCCCTTTGGCTGAGCTGAAACACCGGGAGTTACTGGTTGAGTCTCAGTGTCTTCAATCCTGGGTGCATAACGATTGGCAATTAACTTGAGCCCAAGGATCAAGATCCCCAGAAACGAGTACACCAGCACCATGCCCAGCACCATGATCCACAGGGCCTCGCCCAATTGATCCATAACTGATGTCATGACTTCCCCTCAAAGGTTAATTGGCTCGCAACGCATAAAAATGCGCAGATTTATACACTCCATTCAGCAACGCTGACTCCGGAATGTAACAGGCGCCAAAAATGGCACCCAGAAAGATAACCTTTTATTAACGACAAAGGCAACGACTTGTAAATTGGTCTTACCAATGTTCATTGATTGAACTGAATAATTCTCAAAAATATAGCCTTGAAACTACAGGAAGGAGAATCTGAAAGCGCTGAAATCGAATAAGTAAAATTGACAGACGATAGGGCAGACACTGCTTTCATGGTCCGGGACAATGTACCCGTCCATTTCCAATGCTTGGGGAATCTATGCAGTATGCTATGCAGGAAAGATGTAGAAAAAGAAAAAGCCCCTGAATTATCAGGGGCTTTTAATATGGCGCGCATGGAAGGAGTCGAACCTCCGACCGCCTGGTTCGTAGCCAGGTACTCTATCCAGCTGAGCTACATGCGCAAATTTTGTGACTCTTAAGGGCTAGCTTGAAGAGTATAGTAAAGAATGGCGGAGAAGGAGGGATTCGAACCCTCGATGGGAGTTAAAGCCCATACTCCCTTAGCAGGGGAGCGCCTTCGGCCACTCGGCCACCTCTCCGCGAATTTGGCGCGCATGGAAGGAGTCGAACCTCCGACCGCCTGGTTCGTAGCCAGGTACTCTATCCAGCTGAGCTACATGCGCATTGAATTCGTTCAATCTTTAAAGACTTTTGGCGCGCATGGAAGGAGTCGAACCTCCGACCGCCTGGTTCGTAGCCAGGTACTCTATCCAGCTGAGCTACATGCGCGTTTCAAAAAGTCTGCTGCAGTATTCCTGAATATCTGAAAGTGGCGCGCATGGAAGGAGTCGAACCTCCGACCGCCTGGTTCGTAGCCAGGTACTCTATCCAGCTGAGCTACATGCGCGTTAAAACTATCAGGTAAACAGAAGAAAGAAGTGGCGCGCATGGAAGGAGTCGAACCTCCGACCGCCTGGTTCGTAGCCAGGTACTCTATCCAGCTGAGCTACATGCGCGAATTGTTTTCTTTACTGCTAAAAACGATAAAAGCTGGCGCGCATGGAAGGAGTCGAACCTCCGACCGCCTGGTTCGTAGCCAGGTACTCTATCCAGCTGAGCTACATGCGCACACTTTTATCGCTTTAAGAAAATGGCGGAGAAGGAGGGATTCGAACCCTCGATGGGAGTTAAAGCCCATACTCCCTTAGCAGGGGAGCGCCTTCGGCCACTCGGCCACCTCTCCACGTTTTCTTGGCGCACATATTACTGTTTGAAGAAAATAAGTCAAACCCTTTTTCCCAAAGCAGATCTGATTGCCCTGTTTTTAATCACATGCTTGAAAGCCAAGCACAATCAGCCTTTGCGCGCCCTCACAAGTTGCCATTCCTAAGTCGCAGGCAATAAAAAAGCCAGCCCTTGGCTGACTCTTCTACTGTCCGTCCTGGACGCCCCCACAGGAGCCGTAAAACAGGCTCAGTAGTTACCGCCCTCGGGCGAACCTGTTTTTTCAGATTGAATACGCTGGTAGATCTCTTCGCGGTGAACAGACACTTCTTTAGGTGCATTCACACCGATGCGCACCTGATTTCCCTTTACACCCAGCACTGTCACCGTGACTTCGTCACCGATCATCAGTGTTTCGCCAACACGACGTGTCAAAATCAGCATTCGCTTGCTCCTTTAGTCCCATTCCATACGCCAGGACAGACACCTGGACGTCACATTATTATAAAGTCAGCTTAGTACAAATTATAGTATTGAATACCAAAACGCTTGGATATTCATACTTTATTGAGGTCGAACGCTCTGTGCAAACTTCTGACGGCATGTTGCAGATGCACCTCATCAATTACCACCGACAATTTAATTTCTGATGTCGAAAGTAACTTAACACGAATGTTTTGTGCTTCCAAAAGCTCGGTGACCCGCGCCCCCACCTCAGCCATGACAGCTTTACCGGTACTGACGAGCGAAACCTTGGCAAGCTGCGCCTCGTGGCGCACGTCACAGAGCGGTTGCTCCGGTGCCAATCTGTCTATCAGGGTAAGCACCTTATCGAGCGCGCCTTGTGCCAGGGTAAATGCCAGCGCTTTTTCGTCGGCCAGCTGCACCACCAAATCGGTATCCACAGAAGCATTGGCCAGCGCCTGAAACAGCGCCACTTCAGCCTGCGGATGGTCAACCAGCCCAGCGACTGAAACCATACCTTGCCCCCGGGTGACCGCAATGCCCACGATGCCAGAGCCTGAGTGCTCAGGCTCATCGAAACGGATAAGCGTGCCGCTGCCATCCTCAAAACTCGACAACACCCTAAGCACTACGCCATGGCGGCGAGCACAGGCCACGCTGTCAGGATGCAATACCTTGGCACCCTGACGCGCCATTTCATACATGGCTTCGAAACTGATGCTATCGAGCTTCTGGGCATCAGGATCTATGTTGGGATCTGTGGTAAAAACGCCTGTCACATCGGTAAAGATTTGACACTCTGTCGCCTCAAGCGCGGCAGCGACAGCGACAGCTGTGGTATCAGAGCCACCCCGCCCCAAAGTTGTCACATCACCTTGCTCGTTAATCCCTTGAAATCCGGCGATAACGGGCACAGTGCCCTCGTCAAGCAGTTGCATTAACAGCCCGGTGTCCACAGATTCAATACTGGCTCTGCCAAACTGGCTGTTGGTGCGCACCTTGACCTGACTACCCAGCAAAGACCTGGCGTTGACACCGCGTCTTGCAAGGGCGATTGCCATCAGGGCTATGCTGACCTGCTCACCGGCACTCACCAGCATATCCAGTTCCCGGGCCGGGGCCAGAGGGTCTATGTTGGCAGCCATGGCGTAAAGCCTGTTGGTTTCTCCTGCCATAGCCGAGAGCACCAACACTTGCTTTTCACCTTCAAAATGCGCTTTGGCGATGGCATCAGCCACCGCATCAATGCGTTCGAAGGTCCCTACAGAGGTACCCCCGAACTTCTTTACATAAATTTTTGTCACAAACAGCCTGCTACTACTCAGACCCGTCCGTTGTTACAGACGCTCATTAAGCCAAGGCACTACACTGGCCAGGGCACCGTCGAGCTTGGCAGGTTCGCTGCCACCAGCCTGGGCCATATCGGGGCGACCGCCGCCCTTACCGCCCACCTGAGCAGCCACCATGGCTACCAGCTCGCCGGCTTTGACTTTGCCAATCAAGTCCTGAGTCACACCGGCAATCAGGTTCACCTTGTCGCCACTGCCAATAGCAAGCACGACAATCCCTGACTTGAGCTTCTGCTTGAGTTCGTCCTGCAAACCACGAAGGGCTCCGGCCTCCACACCTTCGAGACGCTTCACCAGAACCTTAACGCCATTGATTTCCTGAGCATCGCCGGCAAGGTCAGCACTGGCAGCAGCGGCCAGTTTGTCTTTAAGCTGAGCATTTTCTTTTTCAAGTTGACGGGCTTTGTCGAGTTGGGCCTTGAGCTTGGCGACCACAGAGGCAACGTCGCCTTTAAGCAGCGCGGCGGCTTCTTCAAGCTCGGCCTGCTGCACGGCAACATAGGCCATGGCAGCGGCGCCGGTTACGGCTTCGATACGACGAATACCTGCGGCGATACCGCCTTCGGAAGTGATCTTAAAGAGACCAATGTCACCGGTACGGCCAACGTGGGTACCACCACAAAGCTCGATGGAGAAGTCGCCCATGGTCACAACGCGCACCTTGGAATCGTACTTTTCACCAAAGAGGGCCATGGCGCCTTTAGCCTTGGCTTCTTCGATATCCATCTCGGCGAAATTCAGTTCGTGGTTACGACGAATTTGGGTGTTAACCAGATCTTCAACCGCTTTAAGCTCTTCACGCTTAACGCCTTCGAAGTGGGAGAAGTCGAAACGCAGACGCTCAGGGTCAACCAGAGAGCCTTTCTGGGTCACGTGGGTGCCCAGCACCTGACGCAGCGCCGCATGCAGCAGGTGAGTTACTGAGTGGTTAAGTTCGGTGCGATGACGCAGCTTCTTATCCACCATGGCTTTGAGGCTGTCACCAACCTTGATGCTGCCACTGGCGAGCTGGCCCTTATGACCAATGCCCTGGCCGAACTTTTGAGTATCGGCCACTGTGAATTCAACGCCTTCAGCCAACAGCTGACCTTTGTCACCCACCTGACCACCGGACTCAGCATAGAATGGGGTGTTATCCAGCACCACAACCAGCTCGTCGCCCGCTTTTGCGGCATCGACAGATTCGCCATCACGGTACAGGGCAACCACCTTGCTCTCAGCGGCAAGATCGGTGTAACCACAAAAATCGGTGGCAGTATCAATTTTCAGAGCTGCGTTATAGTCGGCACTGAATTGACCTGCGGCCTGGGCGCGGCTGCGCTGCTCGGCCATGGCGGCGTTAAAGCCTTCTTCATCCACCTTGAGGTTACGCTCGCGGCATACGTCGGCAGTCAAATCCACCGGGAAGCCGTAGGTGTCATAGAGTTTAAATACGGTATCGCCGTCCAGGGTGTCGCCCTTAAGATCGGCCAGCGCAGCGTCGAGCATGCCAAGGCCACGCTCCAGAGTACGGGCAAACTGCTCTTCTTCTGCTTTGAGAGCCTTTTCCACTATGGTCTGGGTGGCCTTGAGTTCCTTGGCTGCATCCCCCATTGCCTCAATCAATGTTGGCACCAACTTGTAAAAGAAGGTGTCTGTTGCGCCCAGTTTGTTACCGTGGCGCACTGCACGGCGGATAATACGGCGCAGCACATAACCACGGCCTTCGTTGGATGGCATCACGCCATCGGCAACCAGGAAGGCGCAGGACCGAATGTGGTCGGCGATTACGCGCAGGGATTTGTTTTCCAGGTCAGTCACACCGATGATGTCGGCGGCTTTAGCAATCAGCTTCTGGAAAATATCGATTTCGTAGTTTGAGTGAACACCCTGCATGATGGCAGAAATACGCTCAATGCCCATACCGGTATCCACAGCGGGCTTGGGCAGCGGATCCAGGGTGCCGTCAGACTGACGGTTGTACTGCATGAATACGATGTTCCAAATCTCGATAAAGCGGTCACCGTCTTCTTCTGGGCTGCCGGGACGGCCACCCCAAATATGGTCGCCGTGATCGTAGAAGATCTCGGTACAAGGGCCGCAAGGACCTGTATCACCCATCTGCCAGAAGTTGTCTGATGCGAATGGTGCGCCCTTGTTATCACCGATGCGGATGATGTTTTCGGCCGGAACGCCAATTTGCTTATTCCAGATCTCAAAGGCTTCATCATCGGTGTGATACACAGTGACGCACAGCTTCTCTTTGGGCAGTTTCAGGGTGCCGGTCAGGAATTCCCAGGCAAAGCGGATAGCATCTTCTTTGAAGTAATCACCAAAGCTGAAGTTACCCAGCATTTCAAAGAAAGTGTGGTGACGGGCGGTATAACCCACGTTGTCCAGGTCGTTGTGCTTACCACCTGCGCGAACGCAGCGCTGGGCTGTCGCGGCGCGAACGTAGCTGCGCTTCTCCATACCAAGGAAACAGTCTTTAAACTGGTTCATACCGGCATTGGTGAACAGCAGTGTTGGATCATTACCGGGAACCAGAGAGCTGCTGTCTACTACCTGGTGACCCTGCTGCCTGAAATACTCGAGAAAAGCACTGCGAAGCGCGGCTGTGGTTTGATACATGAAAACGTCCTGAGTTGGATAAGCCTGATACGACAAGCCGCAGCCACGTCCACGGGCTGCCGACAAAAATTTGGGGGTCATTATAACCTCAAGACTTTCGAATAAGATAGCGCACAGGCCGCGAAATCCGAGGCAAAGAAGGGATAGGGTGATGCTAAAAAAGGCGAATAAAACCGCCAGAGAGAGCAGGAAAACAAAAACAAAAAGACCGCATCTGTGTGCGGTCTTCAATCCATATCGTAGGGGTCAAAATCCAGGGCATGGGCTATCTCATCAAAACTGAACCCTTGTCCAGTCAGATAGCGTATCCGCTTTGCCCTGTCTTTGGCATCGACAGGTTTGGTTGCGCCAAATTTTTTCAGCGCTTTGGCCCGGGCCTGGGCGTACCAATCCACTTCGCAGCCTTCGAGATTACTTTGGATAACTTCTTTATCCAACCCCTTGGCTATCATGGCCTGGCGTGCTCTGGCGGCGCCGTGGCCTTTCAGTACCGATGAGCGAACAACAGATGCCCCATAGCGGCTATCGTTCAAATAACCTTTGGCTTCACACTCATCCAGTACTCGCTCAATTTCAAGGGCATCATGCCCCTTGGCGAGCAACTTAAGCTTAAGTTCGTTGCGGCTGTGATCACGCCTGGCGAGAGATGCCAAGGCGTGATTCATCAGTTCCTGGCTCAGAACACTTCTCCGGTTTCGAAATCAATGTTTTCATCGCCTTCTACTTGGTCGGCACTTGCTGATGATGAGCTGTGGGACAGCAGCATTTCACGCAATGTCTTTTCGATTTCTGCGGCAAGCTCTGTATTCTCGGTCAGGAATTTGGTGGCATTTGCACGGCCCTGTCCAATCTTGTCGCCCTTGTAGCTGTACCAGGCGCCTGACTTTTCAATCAGCTTGTGCAGCACGCCAAGGTCAACCAGCTCACCGGTGCGGTTAATGCCCTGACCATAGAGAATCTGGAAGTCTGCCTGACGGAAAGGTGCGGCAATCTTGTTTTTCACCACTTTCACACGGGTTTCGTTACCAACTACTTCGTCGCCCTCTTTGATGGCGCCGGTGCGGCGAATATCCAGACGTACAGAAGCATAAAACTTCAGCGCGTTACCACCTGTGGTGGTTTCAGGGTTGCCGAACATCACACCAATCTTCATACGGATTTGGTTGATGAAGATCAGCAGGGTGTTGGACTGCTTGAGGTTACCGGCAAGCTTACGCATGGCCTGGCTCATCATACGGGCCGCAAGACCTACGTGAGAATCACCGATTTCGCCTTCGATTTCGGCCTTGGGAACCAAGGCTGCGACTGAGTCGACGATAATTACGTCAACGGCGCCACTGCGGGTCAGCGCGTCACAGATTTCCAACGCCTGCTCACCGGTATCGGGCTGAGAACACAGCAAGTTATCAATATCTACACCCAGCTTACGGGCATATACAGGGTCGAGGGCATGTTCGGCATCGATAAAGGCGCACACTTTACCCTGGCGCTGAGCCGCAGCAATCACTTCGAGAGTCAGGGTGGTTTTACCTGATGATTCAGGACCATAGATTTCCACAATACGGCCCATTGGCAGGCCACCTGCGCCAAGAGCCACGTCCAGAGCCAGCGAGCCGGTGGAGATGGTTTCCACATCCATGGAGCGGTCTTCACCCAGCTTCATGATGGAGCCTTTGCCAAATTGCTTTTCGATTTGACCAAGGACGGCGGCCAGTGCTTTCTCTTTGTTTGGATCTATTTTCATTGTTCCCTCTCACACACAGCAAGCGCTGTGAAGACGCAACGGTTAATGCGGTTCAGGCAAAAGCCCTGTGTATTTGTACATATTGAAAGCTAGTATACTGTACAATCATACAGTATCAACCCCTGTATGAAATAATTTTCCAGCCACCATGAAATGCCCCCTTTCATCGCCTTGAATTGAAAAGGATCACTTTGTCAAAAAACTTGGTAGACTTGGCGCCCATAGGCTTTACCTCGGTTCTGCACAGGCTTTGACCTGACAATTCCCATCGCAATAACAGAGTGGCAATGAACAGCACAGACCTGCTTGATCTCGAAAAACACACCCCCATGATGCGTCAGTATCTGACCATGAAGGCAGCGCACCCGGATATGCTGCTGTTTTATCGCATGGGCGATTTTTATGAACTCTTTTACGATGACGCCAAGCGAGCCTCTGAGATGCTTGCCATCTCCCTGACAGCCCGGGGAAAGAGTGGTGGCGACCCTATTCCCATGGCGGGTATCCCCTATCACGCGGTGGAAGGTTACCTCGCCAAACTGGTGCAGTTGGGCCAATCAGTAGCCATTTGTGAGCAGATTGGCGACCCGGCTACTTCAAAGGGCCCGGTGGAGCGTAAAGTCGTTCGAGTGGTAACTCCAGGCACCCTTACCGATGAAGCCCTGCTGCAGGAGCGCCAGGATAACCTGCTTGCAGCCGTTTATCAGGGCAAAGTAGGTTATGGTTTTGCAACGCTCGATGTAGCGTCAGGTCGTTTTGTTATCGCCGAACTGCCAAGCCGCGAAGCCCTTGAAGCAGAACTGCAGCGCACCAGCCCTGCCGAGCTTTTATACAGCGAAGACTTTGGTGATATGGGACTGATTAACCATATCAAGGGTAAGCGCCGGCGCCCCGAATGGGAATTTGACTACGATACCTGTATCAAGCTTTTGCTTGAACAGTTTGGTACCCGCGATCTGCGTGGTTTTGGCATTGCCGATGCGCGTCTGTCACTGCAGGCAGCTGGCTGCCTGATGCAGTATGTGAAGGATACCCAGCGTACCGCCCTGCCCCATATCAATTCCATTGTTCGCTTTAATCAGGGCGACAGCATCATTCTGGATGCCGCCACCCGCCGCAACCTGGAGCTTACTGTCAGCCTGTCTGGTTCCCGCGAAAACACCCTGGCCAGCGTGCTCGATAATACCGTCACCGCCATGGGCAGCCGTATGCTGCAGCGGTGGATCCATCAACCACTGCGCTGTCACGATACCATTCGCGGTCGCCAGCATGCCGTACAGGAATTACTGGAAACCGGCCTCTACGAAGACCTTCGCACAGAACTTAAAGCCCTTGGCGATATCGAGCGTATCCTGGCGCGTCTTGCGCTTCGAAGCGCCCGCCCAAGAGACTTTGCCAGACTAAGAGATGCCCTCGGCATTTTGCCGCTTATCCGCGCACGTCTTCAGGGCTGTGAAGCACGCCATCTGAAGTCACTGAATATTCTCCTTGGGGACTTTCCGGACGAGCACGCGCTCTTAAGCCGCGCCATAGTGGATAATCCGCCGGTACTTATTCGTGATGGCGGCGTCATTCGCGAAGGCTATCACAATGAACTGGATGAATGGCGCAAGCTCAGCGATGGCGGCATCGACTATTTAGAGCAGATGGAGCAGCGCGAAAAAGAACGCACCGGCATCGCCACGCTCAAAGTCGGCTTTAACCGGGTGCATGGCTACTACATCGAAGTCAGCCGAGCCCAATCGGCCTTGGTGCCCATCGCCTATCAGCGCCGTCAGACCCTGAAAAACACTGAACGCTACATCACTCCGGAGCTGAAAGAGTACGAAGAGAAGGTTCTTTCGAGCCAGGGCAAGGCGCTGGCGCTGGAAAAGCAGCTGTGGGAAGAGCTGTTCGATTTGGTATTGCCCAAGCTTCAGGAATTGCAGGACTTTGCCCGCGCCGCTTCTGAGCTTGACGTGCTGACAAACTTCGCCGACCGGGCCGACCTCTTTAACTACCATTGCCCTGAGCTTAGCAACACTGCCGGTATTTTGATTGAAGCCGGCCGTCACCCTGTAGTTGAGCGGGTCAGTCAAAGCCCCTTTATCCCCAATCCGGTGGAGCTTTCAAATCAACGCCGTATGTTGATTGTCACCGGCCCGAATATGGGCGGTAAATCGACCTATATGCGTCAGGTAGCGCTCATTACCCTGATGGCGCATATCGGCAGTTTTGTACCAGCTGAGCGCGCCCTGATTGGTCCCGTGGACAGAATTTTCACCCGTATCGGTGCCAGTGATGACCTCGCCTCCGGCCGCTCGACGTTCATGGTTGAGATGACAGAAACCGCCAATATCCTCCACAACGCTACCGCCAACAGCCTGGTGTTGATGGACGAGATTGGCCGCGGTACTTCCACCTACGACGGTATGTCGCTCGCCTGGTCGGCCGCTGAGTATCTGGCGCAAAAGCTTGGCGCCATGACCTTGTTTGCAACCCACTATTTTGAGCTGACGGTGCTGCCTGAGATGCTCCCCGGGGTTCACAATGTGCATCTGGATGCCATTGAGCACGGAGATACCATCGCCTTTATGCACGCCGTTCAGGAAGGCGCGGCCAGCAAGAGTTATGGTTTGCAGGTGGCCGCGCTTGCCGGGGTTCCGGCAAGTGTTATCAAGGCCGCCAAGCAAAAACTGCATCAGCTGGAAAGTCGAGATCACAATACAGATGTGAGTAAGCAGCACGCTTTACCATTGACCGTAACGCCAGAGCCTTCCGCCGCCGAGTTGCGTTTGCAGGCGATAGATCCCAACGAATTGAGTCCGCGTCAGGCGCTGGAACTTCTTTTCGAGTTAAAGCGTTTGATTTGATAAAAGCGTTGGCCAGCATCGCCCGCCCATATCGACCGACGATAATCAGGATGGAAAAACCATAAAAAAACGCCTCAGTCTCTGAGGCGTTTTTTATGGTCGGTATCAGTTAAGTTCTGAACAAAGCTTCAACAGACAGTCCCTGAGCACTCAAGATGTCTCTTAAGCGTTTGAGGGCTTCTACCTGAATTTGTCTCACCCGTTCGCGGGTCAAACCGATTTCCGCGCCAACATCTTCAAGCGTGGAAGGCTCATAACCGAGCAGACCGAAACGACGCGCCAGCACTTCCCGCTGCTTGGTGTTGAGCTCGTTGAGCCAGTTAACCACAGAGTTAGAAATGTCTTCGTCCTGCACCTTATAGTCAGGGCCAACAGAGTCATCATCGGGTAATACGTCCAGCAGGGCTTTATCGTTATCGCCGCCCAGGGGCACATCCACAGAAGTAATCTTTTCGTTGAGCTTGAGCATACGGCTCACTTCAACGCTGGGGAGGTTCAGTTTTGCCGCAATTTCTTCAGCAGTAGGCTCGTGGTCGAGTTTGTGCGCCAGTTCACGGGCAGTTCTCAGATACACATTGAGCTCTTTTACAACATGAATGGGCAAACGAATGGTGCGGGTTTGATTCATGATGGCCCGTTCAATGGTCTGGCGAATCCACCAGGTGGCATATGTCGAGAAACGGAATCCGCGTTCTGGATCAAACTTTTCAACGGCCCGAATAAGGCCAAGGTTACCTTCTTCAATAAGGTCAAGCAGGGCAAGTCCGCGATTGTTGTAGCGACGCGCTATTTTCACTACAAGACGCAGGTTACTTTCTATCATGCGATTACGTGACTTCTCACAGCCGCGCAATGCTTTGCGGGAATAATAAACTTCTTCTTCTGCCGTGAGCAGAGGGGAAAAACCGATTTCACTCAAATAGAGCTGAGTGGCATCAAGGTTACGTTGCAAATCGTCCTGAACCTGCTGTTCCAGCTCCAGGTCTTGAACCAGACTGACTTCTTCACCTTCCAAGCTGGTGTCGCTATCTGACTCTTTTCCGGAAAAATCTACAAGCTTTTCAGCAACAAGCGTATTGTTTTTCAAGCTCATAACATTGTCTCCCAAACCCAAAATATGTGAATGACTTTAAATCACTTTTTTATCCTCCAAATGCCAAAATTGGCCGCCGTAAATTATTTCTTCGGCAAATACTTAAGCGGATTAACTGATACACCATGATCACGGATCTCAAAGTGGAGCATCACGTGTTCGGCGTCAGTATTCCCCATGGTTGCAACTGTCTGTCCTGCACTGACCCGTTGCTTTTCTGTCACCAGGATCTTGTCCAGATGGGCATAAGCACTGAGAAAATCCTCACTGTGCTTGATAATGACCAGGTTGCCGTAGCCTCGCAGTGCGTTGCCAGAATAAACTACTCGCCCTTCGGCGGCAGCTCTGACCGGATCCCCTCGTCGTCCCGCTATCTTGATCCCTTTGCTCCCCTGCTCTCTGGCAGAGAATGTCCCAATCAAGCGTCCTTTTGCTGGCCATAACCAGCGAGCTACTTCACTTGGTAAACCTTCAGTGGCAGCCGCTACCAGGCTATCGTCTTGTTGTGAACTTGTTACAGCGTAATCAGCTTTATTTTTTGGATCAAGTGTTTTTTTCTGTGCTACTACGGACGTCTGATTGCTGACGCCAACCTGACTAGCACTTTGTTTTTTATCATTTTTTGAGTTTGCCGACTTGGGTTCTCGTTTCGAAGAAGCCGTTGTGGTTTTCTTTGTTGGCTGGGTGTTTTTGGCGGTGGAAGACAGCCTAAGAACCTGCCCGGGAAAGATGGTATACGGTTTATTTAGTTGATTAATCTTGGCTAATTCGTGGTAATCCGTACCTGCTCCCCACGCGATGGAATAAAGGGTGTCCCCTTTTTTCACTTTATAAGTGGCACTGGTCAGACTTCCTTTGGGGTGCGCAGGTTTTTTTTTGGAATTCAGGCTTTCGACTGGTGCAGGAGTGTGGGCCTGCATACTGCAGCCCGCCAGCAGGAGCAGACAGAGACAAAAAGAGGTCAATCTCACCATAGATGTGCAGCTCCCGAAGTCACCATGACCTAAGCAAGGTTTCCATTGACCAAAGGCACAAATTTTACCGACTCTATCGTTTCAGAGGAATACTCCTTACCTCTGCGGGTAATAGCCAACAATTGCTGGGCATCCTCTCCGACTGGGATCACCAGCCTCCCGCCTTCAGACAACTGCTCAAGTAAGGCTGCCGGTACGGTGGCCGCCGCGGCGGTGACCATGATGGCATCGAAGGGACCTCGGTTGGACCAACCCTGCCAGCCATCGCCGTATTTAAAAGACACATTGTGCAAATCAAGGCGCTTAAGCCGCTGTCTTGCCTGAATTTGCAGTGCCTTAATCCGCTCAATGGTACAAAGCTCCGGCACCAGCTGCGCCAAAATGGCCGCCTGATAGCCTGATCCTGTGCCAACTTCCAGTACCCTTTGTGGCCGATTTTGCATCACCAGCTCTGTCATGCGGGCAACGATATAAGGCTGTGAAATAGTCTGCCCCTGACCTATAGGCAGCGCGGTGTTCTCATAGGCTTTGTGCGCCAGAGCCGCATCCAGAAACATTTCCCGGGGCGTGTTGGCGATGGCCTGCAAAACGAGGCTGTCGCGGATCCCCGCGTCATACAACTTTTTTGCGAGATTGATAGCCACCGTCGAGCCGGTCTGGTTCATATCTTTTCTATCCAGTTTGCCAGTGCGTTAAGTTGACTGTGTGCGGTTAGGTCGACGGTTAACGGCGTGATGGAAACATAGCCTTCAGCAATGGCGCCAAAGTCGGTGCCTTCGCTGGCATCCAGCTCCTCACCCGGAGGGCCAAGCCAGAAAATTTCTCTCCCGGCCGGATCGGTTGTCCGCACCACGCCCTCAGCCCTGTGTCTTGCACCAAGCCGAGTCACCTTGATGCCCTTGATTTGCTCAAGGGGCAAATCGGGCACATTCACATTGAGAATTTGATCCGCAGGCAGAGGATGCGCCTTCAGTCCCTCAACAATGCGCAGCGTAATTTGCGCCGCAACATCATAATGCACCGGGTTTCGGGCAGACAAAGACACGGCAATGGCCGGCAGCCCCTGAAACCGTCCTTCCATGGCCGCTGCCACAGTGCCGGAATACAGGGTGTCATCGCCCATGTTGGCCCCGGCATTAATCCCCGAAACGACAAGCTCAGGCTCTTCGGTGCAAATCTCACGAATGGCGATGTGTACACAATCCGATGGCGTACCGTTAACCGCGATATAGCCGTTGTCTAACCTATTAATTCTCAATGGATTAGTCAAGGTCAACGAGTTACTTGCGGCAGAGCAGTTGCGATCAGGTGCCACCACATCCACATGGGCTATGGCCTTTAAGGCCTCGGCGAGCGCCTTGATACCCGGGGCATGCACCCCGTCATCATTACTCACCAGCAGGCGCATCGACCGCCTCCTGTGCCTGACGCTCGGCTACCGCACGGCGCCACTCCAACTCTTTCACGTCTGTGTACTCACAAAGCTCTCTGAGCACACTGGTGGCAAAAGCGCCGGCCGGCAGGCAGAAATCCAGGGTCAGGGTGTCGTCATCCAGTTTGAAGCTCATCTGCTCAGGGCGCAGCAGCAGCGCGCGGCGCTCCTGGGTCAGGCCTTCTTTTTCAAGGCCATTACGCTCAAGCTCATAGGAAGCCAGCACGGAAGCTTCAAACTCCGCGGCTTCGCCCTTGGCAAGCGGTTCCCCCCGGCCCCATAAGGGTGCGGACAGCTGAATGTCCTGCTCGGCCAGACGGCCTCTTAAAGTGTCATCCCAGCTTTCGGCCACAAAGAAGCTGCGACTGCCAGAGAGCATCACACAGTCACCTTCGAGCAGACCCAAACCGGAGTCATCCTGCTTTGACAAGCGGGCGCTGACCACCTGATTAAAGAGCTCTGAGCGCACAGCCGAGAGGTACAGGCTGCGCTTGTTTCTGTCTTTGACCTTGCGGCCTTCGAACATCTGCCGCGCCTTAATCAGATTGCCACCATCGTGGCCAAAACGTTGCTCACCAAAATAGTTGGGCACGCCACCATCACGCACCTGCTCAAGCCGTGCAACCAACGCCTGTGGGTCAGAAACGTTGCGCAGTACCAGGGTAAAGCGATTGCCGGAAAGCGCGCCGGTGCGCAGTTTTTTACCATGGCGGGCAAACGACAACACCTGCATCTGCTCATTGCTCATGGCGCTCCAATCCGGGGTTTCCTTGCCGGGAATACGCACGCCAAACCACTGCTCGGTGATGGCGTTTTTGTCTTTTTGACCGGCAAAGGTCACTTCCTTGGGATGCACTTTGGCAAATTTGGAAATCATCTCCGCCACCTGAGCCGTGTTCAGGCCGTCTTTGCGGATATGCAGCAGGTGGTGCTCGCCCTCACCATCGGGCAGGAACGGCAGGATTTCCTTCACCTGAAAATCGCTGTTATGGGTGCGGATATCGGCGGTTACAGCCGGCTTGCCGTAGAGATAAGTCAGCTCAGTCATTTCACATTCTCCATCAACACCACAGCTTCCACGGCGATGCCTTCTTTGCGACCGGTGAAGCCAAGCTTCTCGGTGGTGGTCGCTTTTACGTTGATATTATCAAGCTCTGTTTGCAGATCGTCCGCCAACACCGCACGCATGGCCTCGATGTGAGGCAACATTTTCGGCGCCTGGGCAATAATGGTTACATCGAGATTACCGATGGCAAAGCCGCGCTCACGGGCAAGCTTAAAGCAGTGGCGTAACAGCACACGGCTGTCGGCGCCTTCATAGGCGGCATCGGTGTCGGGAAAGTGCTTGCCGATGTCACCAAGCGCCATGGCACCCAGGATGGCATCGCTGATGGCATGCAGCACCACATCGCCATCGGAGTGGGCAATAAGTCCGGTCTCATAAGGCACTTCTATGCCGCAGAGAATGAGTGGACGGTTGGCACCAAACTTGTGCACATCAAAACCGTGGCCAATCCTGATTTTCATGGAATTTCCTTAAGTGTGTTGCTGCTGGGACAGAAGAAAAAGCCCCGCCAGCTGTAAATCGTCCGGGTGGGTGACCTTGATATTGTCGGCCCTGCCACTGACCAGTCCCGGATGCACTCCGGCCCACTCCATCGCCGACGCTTCGTCTGTCACGGCAACGCCGGCGTCCAGTGCCTGCTTTAGATTCAGTTTAAGGCTCGCTGCGGGAAACAGCTGCGGCGTTAATGCATGCCACAGGGCTTCGCGACACACTGTGGTCTCTATGCTGCCATCTTTTGCGGCCCGCTTCATGGTGTCCCGCACCGGCATGGCGAGTATCGCCCCCTGGGGATAAGTGTCACGACTTGAGAGCAGTGCATCTATATCGCCATGGGTTAGACAGGGCCGTGCAGCATCATGCACCAGCGCCCAGGCATCGCTGTTATCCGGCAAGGCAGAAAGTGCCGCCAATACCGAATCCGCCCGCTCTTTGCCGCCCAAAACCCGGGTGAGCTTGGGATGATGGGCCTCATCCAGACTGTCAAACCAGCAGTCATCTGCCGATACGGCGACTATGACCTTATCAATGGCCGGATGCGACAGCAGCCTTTGCAGCGTATGGGCCAGGATAGGTTTATCCAATAACGGCAGGTATTGCTTGGGGATAGTGGCCCCCATGCGACTGCCAATACCGGCGGCGGGAACTATGGCAACAATACTGCCGCGGGAGGTTGCTTCAGAATTCATTGACTGTCCTGTGACTGTTCCTCAGAGCGGGTGCCGCGACTATCGTTACCCACCACCCGGAAAAAGGTTTCACCCTGCTCAATCAAGCCAAGTTCATTGCGGGCCCGCTCTTCCAGCGCTTCGGTACCGCTTTTGAGATCCTGAATTTCTTCTTTCAGCACCTCATTGCGCTCCAGCAACCCGGCATTACCCAACTGTTGATGGCTTATCCTGTCTTTCAGGGTGAAGTACTCGGTTAGGCTGTTTTCGCCAAACCACAGCCGGTACTGGAGCAGCGCCAGCAAGGCAAAGAGAACCAGAACGAATGGCTTCATGGAAGAATTGCGGTGATTGGGTGAATTTGGGGAGATATTACAACAAAAAAGGCCACCTTGGGGGTGGCCTTTTACTCATTCAATCAAATTTTATCAGGCGATTAGCCCTTGGCACTGATTTCTTTCAGGCCACAGCATTGTAAGTCGCCTTCTGTAAACTCAATTGACCAATATCAGGCGATTAGCCCTTGGCGTTGATTTCTTTCAGGCCACAGCATTGTAAGTCGCCTTCTGTAAATTCAATTGACCAATATCAGGCGATTAGCCCTTGGCGTTGATTTCTTTCAGGCCACGGTAAGGCGCCTTCTCACCCAGTTGCTCTTCGATACGCAGCAGCTGGTTGTACTTGGCAACGCGGTCAGAGCGGCACAGAGAACCTGTCTTGATTTGGCCGGCAGCAGTGCCTACAGCCAGATCGGCAATGGTCGCATCTTCTGTTTCACCGGAGCGGTGAGAGATAACGGCGGTGTAACCGGCTTCTTTGGCCATGCGGATAGCGGCCAGAGTCTCGGTCAGAGAACCAATCTGGTTGAACTTGATGAGGATTGAGTTGGCAATGCCCTGCTCAATACCACGGCTCAGGATCTTGGTGTTGGTTACGAACAGGTCATCACCTACCAGCTGCACCTTGTCACCGAGAATTTGAGTCTGGTATGCCCAGCCTTCCCAGTCAGACTCGTCCAGACCGTCTTCGATAGACACGATTGGGTACTGCTCGGTCAGTGACTTGAGGAAGTCAGAGAAACCGTTTGAGCTGAATACTTTGCCTTCGCCAGACAGGTCATACTGACCGTCTTTGTAGAACTCAGAGGCAGCGCAGTCCAGTGCCAGAGTCACGTCGGTGCCCAGCTTATAACCGGCAGCTTCAACGGCTTCTTTGATAACAGCCAGCGCGTCGGCGTTTGATGCCAGGTTTGGTGCAAAACCACCTTCATCACCCACGGCAGTGTTCAGGCCCTTGGCCTTGAGCACTTTCTTCAGGTTGTGGAAGATTTCGGCGCCCATACGCAGGGCTTCACGGAAGCTCTTGGCGCTCACTGGCTGTACCATGAACTCCTGGATGTCCACGTTGTTATCAGCGTGCTCACCACCGTTAAGGATGTTCATCATAGGTACAGGCATGCTGTACTGACCTGGAGTGCCGTTCAGCTCAGCAATGTGGGCGTACAGTGGGATACCTTTAGCGGCGGCAGCGGCTTTAGCAGCGGCCAGAGACACAGCCAGAATGGCGTTGGCGCCCAGCTTGTCTTTGTTCTCAGTACCGTCCAGAGCGATCATGATGCCGTCCAGCTCGGCCTGAGCGGTGGCGTCTTTACCCAGCAGGGCTTCACGGATAGGACCGTTTACGTTGTCAACGGCCTTCAGAACACCTTTACCCAGGTAACGGGCTTTGTCGCCGTCACGGAGTTCCAGCGCTTCGCGGCTACCGGTAGAAGCACCGGATGGCGCAGCTGCCATACCCACAAAGCCACCTTCCAGGTGAACTTCGGCTTCCACAGTTGGATTGCCGCGTGAATCCATGATTTCACGACCGATCACTTTGATAATCTTAGCCATAATGTCCTCGATTTAGTCTTGAATTAAAGGTTAAGTTAAAAAGAAAAACCCATACCCATCTCAGCGCTACATGAGCTCATGAACCAATTTGAATGCACCCTGATATGGGTATCTGATTTTTCTGTGTTTTTGTGCCGCAGCTAATTTAACTGTGACGAATAAATGACCGCAAGGAACAAAAAGGCCGGTACTGCCATCGCGGTACCGGCCTTTTGGCATTAACTCAGGTTGCGCTTCTGGTGCGCTCTGGCTGCAGCCACAAAACCTTCGAACAGCGGATGTCCATCACGGGGTGTAGAAGTAAACTCCGGATGGAACTGACCAGCCACAAACCATGGGTGGTTTGGCAATTCGATCATTTCCACCAACTTACGGTCAGAAGACAGGCCGCTGAATACCAAACCGGCTTTCTCAAGCTGCTTCACGTAGTGATTGTTTACTTCGTAACGGTGACGATGACGTTCGATACAGCTTTCAGAACCATAAGCAATAGCAGCCTTGGTACCAGCTTTCAGGTGGCACAGCTGGGCGCCAAGGCGCATGGTGCCGCCCAAATCGGACGCTTCGTCACGCTGCTCAATATTACCTTCTTCGTCAATCCATTCTGTGATCAGACCCACAACCGGATGCGGAGTTTGCTTGTTGAACTCGGTGGAGTGCGCATCTGTGAGACCTGCCACATTGCGGGCGAACTCGATGAGGGCGACCTGCATACCGAGGCAGATACCAAAGTAAGGCAATTCGTTTTCACGGGCATACTTGGCTGCCAGGATTTTACCTTCAACACCACGCTCACCGAAGCCGCCCGGTACCAGGATGCCATCGAGGCCAGCCAGAGCTTCGTCGCCTTTGGCTTCAACGCTTTGTGAATCGATGTACTTGATGTTAACGGTAACGCGGTTTTTCAGACCCGCGTGCTTGAGCGCTTCGTTTACAGATTTGTATGCGTCAGGCAGCTCAATGTACTTGCCCACCATACCAATGGTGATTTCACCGTTGGGGTTGGCTTCCTGATAAATCACGTTTTCCCATTCAGACAGGTCGGCTTCTTTGCATTCCAAATGGAAACGCTTGCAAACCAGGTCGTCCAGCCCCTGAGAGGTCAGCAGCGCCGGGATCTTGTAGATGGAGTCAACGTCTTTCAGAGAGATAACGGCGCGCTCTTCCACGTTACAGAACAGGGAAATCTTGGCACGCTCGTTGGCAGGAATGGCGCGGTCACCGCGGCAAACCAGAATATCAGGTGCAATACCGATGGAACGCAGCTCTTTTACCGAGTGCTGGGTAGGCTTGGTTTTCACTTCGCCGGCCGCGCCAAGGAATGGCACCAAAGTCAGGTGCATGAACATGGAGCGGTCACGGCCCAGTTCAACGCCAAGCTGACGGATAGACTCGAGGAACGGCAGGGATTCGATATCGCCCACGGTACCACCGATTTCCACGATGGCTACGTCATGGCCTTCACCGCCTTCCAGCACCTTGGCCTTAATGGCGTTGGTGATGTGCGGAATAACCTGAATGGTGGCACCCAGATAGTCACCGCGGCGCTCTTTACGCAAAACTTCTTCGTAAATACGACCGGTGGTGAAGTTATTACGGCGGTTCATCTTGGTACGGATGAAACGCTCATAGTGACCCAGGTCCAGATCCGTCTCTGCGCCGTCCTCAGTTACGAACACTTCACCGTGTTGTGTCGGGCTCATGGTACCTGGATCAACGTTGATGTAAGGATCCAGCTTCATGATGGTCACGTTGAGGCCCCGTGCCTCGAGAATGGCTGCCAATGATGCTGCTGCAATGCCTTTGCCCAGCGACGAAACCACGCCGCCAGTCACGAAGATATACCTTGTCGTCATGCTGAACCTGAGAAAATATGAGTGTGAAAATATGTGCTTGTAAGAAAGCACCAGGACGGGGCGACAGTATATCAAAGCCCTGTGCTTTCGACAAACCTCAACGGGGAGATTTTTCCTGCTCTTTTACCTGATCCCAGAAGCCATCGAGCTCGGCAAGGGAATAATCAGTCAATTGTTTGCCGTCCTGGGATGCAAGGTCCTCCACGCCGCGAAAACGCCGCTCAAACTTTTGATTCGCCTGGCGCAGTGCCTGTTCGGGCTCAACGCCGAGATGGCGCGCCATGTTCACCACCGCAAACAAGAGGTCTCCCATCTCGCTGGCAACCCGCTCAGGGTCGGGTTTATCCACCTGCACTTCGGCCAGTACCTCGGCAATTTCTTCTTCCACCTTGGCCACCACCGGCGGCAGCTCGCCCCAGTCAAAGCCCACCCGGGCAACCCGCTTCTGGATTTTGGCGGCGCGGCTTAAGGCTGGCAGCCCAACCGGCACATCATCGAGCACCGAGTGCTTGTCTTTAGCCTTGCGCTCCGCGACCTTGATGGCTTCCCAGTTGTCTTTGACCTCTTGACTGGAACTGACCTCGATATCGCCAAACACATGTGGGTGGCGGGAGGTGAGCTTGGCGCAGATACGTCTGACCACTTCATCGAAATCAAACAGGCCCTGCTCCTTGCCAAGCTGGCAGTAAAACACCACCTGAAACAGGAGGTCACCCAGTTCATCCGGCAGCTCCTCCAAATCCATGCGCTCTATGGTGTCGGCCACTTCGTAGGCCTCTTCCAGGGTGAAGGGCACTATGGTCTCGAAGCGCTGCGCCTTATCCCAGGGACAACCATGCTCCGGGTCGCGCAGTTTGGCCATGATGGCCAGCAGCGGATTGATATCGGCATTGAATTCTGCGCCCATGTGCTTTCCTTTTTGCTTTGCTGTTGATTCTTACAATTTGCCGGCGCTGTTTAAAAAAGCGGCTTAAAAACAAAGGCTGCATCGCAGCCTGTGTTTACCAGAGGGGTGTATTTGCGTTAAAGGCGTCTCGCCTCTATCACGCCATCGACCTGACCGAGCTTGGACAGTACCCTGGAGAGGCCGTCCACGTTGTAAAGCTCGAGCTCAAGCTCAATGGCGGCGGTCTGGTTTTTGATATCCGAAGAGCTGCTCATGGCCAGCACGTTGGATTTCTCGGCCGCCAGCACAGAGGTTAAATCCCGCAGTAAACCGGTTCTGTCGTTGGCGAGTACCCGCAGGCGAATTTTGTAGCCACCTGAGTAGTTTTCTCCCCAGACCACGTCCACCACCCGCTCGGGATGGGCGCGCATCAACTCTTTTACCTGCTCACAGTCGGCGCGGTGCACCGAAATACCGCGGCCCTTGGTGATAAAACCAAAAATTTCATCACCGGGCACCGGGCGACAGCACTGGGCAATATGGCTTAAGAGATTACCCACGCCATTGACTTCAATCTGATCCCGGGTCTTGGCAATGGGTTTGTGGTGGCCTTTCTTGACCAGCTCATCCACCGCCTCTTCGTCAGAAATCTCATGCACCCGCATCCGGCTCTGGATGTGGTTCACCACCTGATTGAGGCGTACATCACCACCACCTATGGCCGCGAGCAGGTCGTCCATGTTGGTCATGTTAAAGCGTTCTATGGCGCTGGCTGCGTCTTTTAACGTCAGGCCCACACGGCCAAGTTCGACCTCCAGCATCTCACGGCCGGCAACCAGGTTTTTGTCTCTGTCCTGCTGCTTGAACCAATGCTGGATTTTGCTGCGGGCGCGGGAGGTTTTGATGTAGCCCAGGTTTGGATTGAGCCAGTCCCGTTTGGGATTGGGGTGCTTGGAGGTGATGATTTCAATCCGCTCACCGGTTTCCACCTGATAGGTGAAGGGCACTATGCGGCCATCCACCTTGGCGCCAATACACTTGTGTCCCACCTGAGAGTGGATGTAATAGGCAAAGTCGAGCACGGTACTACCGGCGGGCAGGTCCACCACCTCACCGGACGGGGTGAATACATACACCCTGTCCTCGAACACCTGGCTGCGAATTTCTTCCACCAGGTTACCGCTTTCCACCACGTCTTCCTGCCACTGCAGAATTTTACGCAGCCAATTGATTTTCTCTTCGTAACCGCTCTGCTTGCCGGCATGACCCTCTTTGTATTTCCAGTGGGCGGCGACACCAAGCTCGGCGTCCTGATGCATGGCTTCGGTACGAATTTGAATTTCAACGGTTTTGCCCTCGGGCCCCACCACTACTGTGTGGATAGATTGATAGCCGTTGGGTTTGGGGTTGGCGACATAGTCGTCAAATTCCCGGGGAATATGATGATAGAGGGTGTGCACCACACCCAGGGCGCCGTAGCAGTCCTGTAAACGGTCGGTGACGATACGCACGGCGCGCACATCAAACAGCTCATCAAACTTGAGGTGTTTGCCCTTCATCTTGCGCCAGATGGAGTAGATGTGTTTGGGGCGGCCATAGACCTTGGCGCGAATATGCTCTTCGTCGAGCTTGGCCTGCAGGTCATTCACAAACTGCTCTATGTAGGTTTCGCGGTCGATGCGTTTACCGTCGAGCTGCTTGGCGATTTCTTTGTAGGTTTCTGGATGCAAATAGCGGAAGGAGATGTCTTCAAGCTCCCACTTGAGCTGACCTATGCCCAAACGGTTTGCCAATGGCGCATAAATATCGGCGATTTCACGGGCCAGCAGCACACGGGTTTCTTCGTCGGCATTTTTTACTGCCCGTAGCAAACACACCCGCTCGGCAAGCTTAATCACCACGGCGCGCACATCTTCCACCATGGCCAGCAGCATCTTACGGATGTTGTCGATTTGCATTTCGGCCGAGCGCGACTGTTCACTCAGTTTCAGGCTGCCGATGGCATTCATGGTGACTACACTGGCCACCAGATTGCCCAGCTTGTCACCAAACTTTTCGATGAGTTTTTCCTGAGGCAAGAGCCCCGCTTCCTGCACCGAAAACAGCACCGCCGCCTGCAGAGTTTCCAGATCCATATTCAGTGGCGCCAGAATTTCAATCATCTCTCTGGCGCGGGACATCAGGTCATCGTGGGCCTTGGCGTCCTTTACCGGCATCGCCTGAACGGTACGCAGCAGTTCAAGCAGCACCCGGGCGTCCTCGGCGTCGTCCACATAACGAACCACCCAGTCTTCCAGATTGAAATCGACATCGTTGAAATGTGCTTCGCGGACAGACACCATAGGCTTAAGGATCCCTTTTCCCACTCTGGGCCAAACAAGTTAAAGACTTTATCTTCAGGATTGGCGCGCGCTTGTCAAACCCAAGCGAGCCGATTGTCCATTAATTTTGCTACATCCAGCAAAATTCATTCGTTAATTGACCAATTCGAACAGTGCCATACCTTCGCTGTGATGGGTCTGGGGGAACATGTCCACCAGACCAAGGCGGGTGAGCTGATATCCGGCCTCAAACAGCAGCACAGAATCACGGGCAAGACTCGCCGGGTTACAGGAAACATAAAGCACTCTGGCGGGCTTCATCTTTTTAAGCCACTTCAGGCTCTCGTATGCACCAGCGCGGGCAGGATCCAGCAGCAGCTTATCGATTTTGCCAAGCCAGGGTTCCGCGGCCAAATCCTCACTGAGGTCGGCGCAGTAAAAACTGAGGTTATCCAGGCCATTGGTGGCGGCGTTTTTCTTCGCCTGCTCCACCATTTCCGGCACACCTTCAACGCCAATCACCTCAGCGCCCTGCTGTGCAAGTGGCAAACTGAAGTTCCCCACGCCGCAAAAGAGGTCGAGCACGCGCTCACCGGCCTGCACGTCGAGCCAGTTCATAGCCTGTGCGACCATCGCCTGGTTAACCTCGCCATTGACCTGAATAAAGTTGCCCGGGGCGAAAGCAAGCTTAAGCCCATCCAATTGGTAATAAGGCAACTCATGGCCGCTGGAGAGAAACTCAAGCTCCCCTTCATTGCCCTGCAGCAAGAAGGCAATTTGCCGCTCATCGGCGAAGGCCGAAAGCAGTTTTTTATCGCTCTGGGCCAATGGAGCCGTAACCCTCAGCACGGCAAACAGCCCGTTGGTAGCCTCCGTCAGCTCAAGATGCCCCAACCGCTGCTTGCCCTTGAGACGGTTAAGGAGAGTGGCAAAAGGCGATATAAGGTCAGAGAGGAGCTTGGCGAGCACAGCGCAGCTGTCGATACCCACTACCGATTTACTGCCCTCTTCGCGAAAGCCCAGCGCGAGCTTGTTGGTGTCTTTATCCAGCAGTGTGGCCAACCTGGCCCGGCGACGGTAATGCCAGCTGTCACCGCTCAGATCATCGCAGTTCACAGTCACTGGCTGGGCTACCGCGCGGCTGACAATATCCCCCAATGCCTGGCGCTTGTATTCACGCTGACGTGGCAGCGACAGATGCTGTAAGTCGCAGCCACCGCATTTGCCATACCACGGGCAAGGCGGTGTTTGCCGGTCGGGGCTCGCCTCGGATACCCGCAGCAATTTAGCATGGGCATAGTTTTTCTTTTGCTCAGTGAGCTGCACTTCGACGCTTTCGCCCGGCAGGCCGCCGGGAATAAACACGACCTTACCCTGATGTTCGGCAATGCCGGCACCCAAATGATCGAGTCTTTGCACCTTGAGTGCTATCTTTTGGGAGAGCTTTTTCGCTTGATTGGGTTTCGCTTTGAAAAACTGCGCCATTGTGGCCTCACACAAGAAAAATCTGTTAAGACAGCCGGCTTTCTGGCAGTCTTAGTACATTCAAACTCAAAGGAAATCAGGGACAACCCAGCACATGAATACCGCGCACAACATGACAAAATACAGTCTGCGGTCCTGGGTATTGGTGTTGGCGCTCGCGCCCACTATCCTCGTTGGTATCCTTTTGGGCAGTTACTTTACCATAAACCGCTTCTATGATCTTGAAGACACGCTCAAGGAAATGGGCAGTAACATCATAGAACCTCTGGCCATTTCTGCCGAGCAGAGCCTCTCGACCAACAACCGCGAAATCACCAAAATCCTGCTGGCACGTGCCCAGCTGAACAAATCGACACTGGTCAAATCCATCGCCATTTTTGACATTAACAACCAGCTATTTGTCACCTCCCACTATCACAAAGACTTTGAGGTGATGCGCTACAAAGAAGCGCTGGAAACCCTGAAAGAAACCCAATTCGAGCATGAGGGCGACACCCTGATTGTTCGCACCCCCATCTTTGCCATCAGCAACAAGCAACCCATGGGTGACAGCAGCGATGAAGGCAATGGCCGCTTCAGTGAAGCCGTGGTGATGCCGGATAACTCCAATGCCGCGCTGCTTGGCTATGTCTCCATGATGCTGAACAAGGAAAAGGCGCTGCTTGAGCAGCACAGGGCCGCCGTGGCCGCCTTTATCATTGTGCTGATTGGCGTGCAGTTAAACCTGCTGTTTACCTTCCGCCTGGTGAAAAACGTGACCCAGCCCATCACCGACATGGTGAAACTGGTGGGCAAAATTCGTGAGGGCAAGCTGGATGCACGGCTTGAAGGCAATCTCATCGGTGAGCTGGACCTGCTCAATCGGGGTATTAACGCCATGGCGGCGTCCTTGTCGGAATACCATGATGAGATGCAGCAAAACATCGACCAGGCTACATCCGATCTTCGTGAAACCCTGGAGCAGATTGAAATCCAAAACATAGCACTGGATCGCGCCAAGAAAGACGCCCAGGAAGCAAGCCGCATCAAGTCTGAGTTTTTGGCCAACATGTCCCACGAACTCAGAACGCCCCTTAACGGGGTGATTGGTTTTGCCCGACAGCTGCTGAAAACCCCGCTGCATTCCAGCCAAATGGAATACATCAAAACCATCGAGCGCAGTGCCACCAGTTTGCTCCAGATAATCAACGACATCCTCGACTTCTCCAAACTTGAAGCCAACAAGATGGTGCTCGAAACCATGCCCTTTGGCCTGCGCGCCTCACTGGAGGACACCATCAACCTGCTGGCAGGCAGCGCCCACGCCAAAGGGCTCGAGTTTGTGGTGGATGTGGATGCCAACGTGCCGGAAAACCTGAGCGGCGATGTGATGCGCCTGGGGCAGGTGATGACCAACCTCCTGGGCAATGCCATCAAATTTACCGAGCAAGGCAGTGTTCATCTGAAAATCAGTCTTGCCAGCCTGGAAGACAACAATCTGACCCTGCGCTGTGAAGTGACTGACACAGGCATAGGCATTGACCCCGAGCAGCAGGAACTCTTGTTCCAGGCCTTTGGTCAGGCCGACTCCTCCATTTCCCGCCGCTACGGCGGTACGGGTCTTGGGCTGGTTATCACCAAACGTTTGGTGGTGCAGATGATGGGCGGCCGCATAGGCTTTCATTCCGAGGTTGGAAAAGGCTCCAGCTTCTGGTTTACCGTGCCTTTGCAGCTAAGCCCCTTCCCGGTACACGATACCCTGCCCCTGGAAAAACTCATTGGCCACTCGGTGCTCTTGTTTGAGCCCCGCAAGCTCACCCGCGAGTCCATTGCCCGTAAGCTCAAAGACTGGCACATGATGGTCACTCTGGCGTGTGATGAAGACGAGCTTGAGCGGCATCTGGATGACAGGCATTACGACGCCATCCTCTTGTCTGGCCAAAGCTGTGAGTCATGCGAGGATTTGCAGCGGCACCTGTCGCGGGTGAAAGACCATACCGGGTCTCTGCTGCTGCTCAACGATTGTCTCGACCCTGAGGTGTACACCCAGGAGATAGAACCCTTCGTGGATCTGGTGTTGCAGCTGCCGGTGAGTGAGCTGAAACTGGCGCAAAACCTGATTTTCCCGCCGGTGAAGAAAAACACACCGCCCAAACCTGCGCTGCCGAGCAAACCCAGCACCCGCCATCCCCTCAATGTATTGGCGGTGGACGATAACCTGGCCAACCTCAAGCTTATCGACACCCTGCTCAAGGAGTTGGTGGCCAACGTGGTGGCAGTCAGCAGTGGCGATCAGGCAGTAGCCCTGGCCAAGAGTCGCTCATTTGACCTGATATTCATGGATATTCAGATGCCGGGAACGGACGGGGTGACCGCAACCCGCCTCATTCGTCAGGACTCGCTGAACCGCAACACGCCAATTATCGCAGTCACAGCCCATGCCATTAACGAAGAACGTGAGCGGATTCAGGCAAGCGGCATGGACGGTTATCTGCCCAAGCCCATCGATGAAGCCGCCCTTAAGGGGGTGATTTCGCGCTGGCTCACCCGGCCCAAGTTTACCCATTTCGACAGCAACACCCTCAACTGGGAACTGTGTCTGAGCCAGGCCAATCACAAAGAAGATCTGGCCATCGACATGTTGAAGATGATGCTGGAATCCCTGCCCGGCACGGTAAACGATATCGAGCTTGCCATGGCCCGCAGCGACAATGAGTCTATGCTGTATACGGTGCACAAACTCCACGGGGCCAGTTGCTACTGCGGCGTGCCCACCACCCAAAAACTCTGTCAGCAAATCGAGTCCGCGCTTAAGCGGGGCGCCGAGGTGGCAGATGTTGAACCGGAAATCCTTGAGTTACTTGATGAGCTGACTAAGGTAGAATCGGCGGCAACCCAAGTCATTTCCCAGATGTCAGCGGAAGTACCCAATGAGTTCTAAACCCGGATTTTTCAAGCGTCTCAAAGCGCTGTCTTTGCTGCAAAAGCAATTATTTGCCGTTGCCCTGTGCCAGCGCATGTATCCCAACTATCAGCTGTTTTCCGAAGTCTGCGAATTTGGCGACCCCAAGGTGCTGGACACCGTATTGAACCTGCTGTGGCAGTCGCTTTACGACAGAAAGCTCAAATTAAACCTGGAGCTGCACACCAACAGACTCGAAGAGGTGATCCCGGAGCCGGAAAACTTTGACGTTTACGGCGTGTACCCTGCCATGGATGCCGTAGTCGCCCTGATAAGCCTGCTGAGCGGCATCGAGAGCAAAATCGAAGAAGACATCACCAATATCAGTAAGCTGTCTTCCGCCACCGTGGCCAACTACATTGAAGCCATCAGTGACGTCGAATTGGAAGACGAGGCGCTGGATGACTTTGTCTTTGCCCACGAAGCCATGGTTGCTGAGCGTGAACTGCAAGGCTCCTTATTGGAGCTGATTGAAGACAATCCGGATATGTCGGCGGATTTTATCAAGGCTCTGCGCAAAGAACTGGTGTCCAGCGGCGTGTCCAATATTGGTATCAGCCTGCAGGAAGCCTGAAACGGATATTCGGGGGATAACGCGTGAGAACCTTGCTATATCATGGTTTTATACTCACCAACCTCGAAGGAAAAACCGACAGCTGGCGTCTAACCATAGCCGATGAAGTACGCATCGGCTCTTTGTTTGAACTTCGTCGCCAGGTGGCGTTTTATCAGGAGCTGGGCGTCCTTCCTCCGGTGAAGGACTATCCGGCTCCCCCTGCCACCGCCCCCAAGCGCAAACCCGGCCATGCCCCCAAAGGACGTAAAAAGCAGTTGGGTTAAGCGTCCATGGCAAATAACCCCGGCGCCCGCGCCTTCATAAAATCGATAAAGGCCTTCACCTTGGCGGGTTGTTGCTGCCGTTGGTGACACAAAATCGAAATCCGCCGCGTTTCTCCCCGCCACTGTGGCAAAACAGGCAACAGCAGGCCGCGTTGCAGCTCCTGCTTAAAGAAGAGCTCCGGCCCATACAAAATGCCACCATCATCGACACAGGCACTGATTGCTCCCTGTAAGTCGGTCAGCGTCAGGCTTGCGGGGCCGTCATAATAGAAGGCCTCGCCCTGAGGATGCCTCAGCGACCAATTATATAAGGGCCAAACCTTAATAATATCGTGGGCTGCGAGGTTACTTGGGTGCCCGGGCATGCCCCGGCGCTGCAGATACCCCGGCGATGCCACCAGGCGGTAATCAAGTGTCCCAAGCGGCACCGCAATCCAGGACGAATCCGGCTGAATACCGCCCACGATGGCGATATCTATGCCCTTGTCTATAAGGTCGACCACCTCATTTTTTTGGGTGATATGCAGCCTGATCCCGGGATATTCGCGACGAAACTCGTTGATGGTCTTCATAAAAATCATCGAGATGATGGAGATGGGGGCAGCAATACGCAGCGTGCCTTCGAGCGGGTCTTCGCCATCACCGTAAAGGGCATCCACAGCACTCACAAGGGATTTGTAGCGCTCGTAAAGCGCCATACCTTCTTCGGTAAGGCGAATTTTGCGGGTGCTTCGCATCAATAGCTGACGGCCGCGGTTTTCTTCCAGGCGGGACAGTTTGCGACTGACGGTTGCCACGGGCATGGACAATCGGTCTGCCACCGCAGAAAGGCTGCCCGCATCCACCAACTGCACAAAGAGGTAAATCAGTTCAAGTTCGCTGCCCGGATGCTCTCTCATGCCCGTTTCCTGTCGTTAATCATGGATATGCCTGCGACCAAGGACCAATGGTCAGCTCGCATCATGATATGCTAATTTGCCTGCCATGCCCCCAGCAATACGGGGAAATTGTGATCTGCCGAGGCATCATCTTTCATGTTCAACCTCATCATTCCGCTGCTCGCTGTTGTTGCCGTGATGATTGCGGGCGCGGCCAGTTCGAGGCTCCTTCCCTCTTGGCTCGAACGTTTTCTCAATCAATACGTGTACTACCTGGCATTTCCGGCCATCCTTTATGTGAGCCTGGCCGACACTCCCATTGAAGAAATTCTCAATGCCAGATTTGTGCTGGGTTATCTGCTTGCCATGGTGGTGACCTATGTATTGGTGCAGCTGTGGTCACTGAAACATGAGCAGGGACAAACCCGTCCGGCGAGCTTACGCGCCCTCTCGGCAACCTTCGGCAACACAGCCTTTATCGGCATTCCTGTGCTGGCGATGCTGTTTCCGGATAATCCGCGGGCGCTGATGGCTGCCGCGCTGGCAAGCCTTTTATCAGTCTTGATGTTTGCCGTTACCGTGGTGCAATTAAGACTCGCGACCCAACCGCTGACCGGCGTGGCTCGTATAAGCCTTGCGCTGCGGGTGGTGAGCAGGAATCCTGTGGTCATCGGCTGTGCGCTCGGGGTATTGGCCTCGGCAATGCAGTTTTCACTGCCTCCGATACTGGATTCCCTTGTGACATGGATAGGTAAAAGCTCCAGCCCCTGCGCACTCTTTGCCATTGGCATAGCACTGGCCCGCTCCATGCGAGAGCCTGAACACCCTGAGACGGGCGTGCCCTTCTGGCATGTGAATCTGGCTAAACTGGCATTGCAGCCGTTTCTGGTATGGCTGCTCTTCGCCTTGATAGGCGTTGGCCCACAACTGACCGCGATGGGGGTACTTCTTGCCGCCATGCCCACGGCCGCCAGCGTTTACCTGCTGGCCTATCAGGATAAAACCCTGGAAAAGCAAATCGCCCGGGGCATAGTGGCAGGCACCCTGCTGACACTGTTCACATTGCCGCTACTGACGATGGGATTAAACTGGGTAAGCCGGTAGCCAAAAAATTTTTACGCCGGGCCCCTGGGACGATTTACTGTACAAAAAATCAGTATATACTGTTTATCAATACAGTACTTTGATGACTAATCACACAGGATTGCCGTCATGCTTTGTCAGCTCAGCATCAATAACTTTGCCATTGTTCGCTTTCTGGAATTGGACTTCCGTCCGGGTATGACCAGTATTACCGGCGAAACCGGTGCCGGTAAGTCTATCGCCATCGATGCCCTGGGGTTGTGCCTGGGTAATCGCGCCGATGCAGCCGCCGTGCGTCCCGGTGCCAGCAAAACCGAGGTCAGCGCCCGCTTCTCTCTGGATGATGTGCCCCTGGCTCGGCGCTGGCTGGAGGACAACGATCTTGAGCTGGACGACGAATGTATTCTCAGGCGAACCATCACTTCTGATGGCCGTTCACGGGCCTACATCAATGGCAACCCTGTGCCCCTGTCGCAGCTCAAATCCCTTGGGCAATACCTGGTAGGAGTACACGGCCAACACGCACACCATGCACTCTTAAAAAACGAACACCAGCTGTCACTGCTGGACAGCTACGCCAATCACCGCATGCTGCAGGAGTCTGTGGCCAGCGCCTACCAGCGCTGCCGTCAGGTCGAAGCTGAATTAAGACAGCTTGAACAAAGCCAGCAGGAACGAATCTCCCGCAAACAGCTGCTGCAATATCAGGTTGAAGAACTGGATGAATTTGCGCTCGCTGAAGGGGAGTTCGAACAAATCGAGGCTGAGCACAAACGCCTTGCCAACGGCACCGCCCTGATTGAAGACTGCCAGCACACCTTATCGCTGCTCAGCGAATCCGACGAAGGCAATATTGAGTCGCTACTCAACCGAGCCTTATCCCTCGCCGCAACCCTGGAGTCGCTTGACCCTACCCTGGCCCCCATCGGGAACATGCTCAATGACGCCCTTATTCAGGTGCAGGAAAGCAGCAGTGAGCTTGGCCGCTATCTGTCCAACCTTGAGCTGGATCCCGAGCATTTTGCCGCCCTCGAGGAACGACTCTCCAAAGCCATGACCCTGGCTCGAAAACACCATGTCGCCGCCAACAAACTGGCTGCACATCATCAAGAGCTTGCCAGGGAGCTTGCCGGATTGGACTCCGATGAAGCCCAGCTGGATGAGCTTAAACAGCAGGTACAAACCAGCAGAGAAGCCTATTTCAATCATGCGCAGAAGCTCAGCCAAAGCCGTCTTCGCTATGCCAAAGAGCTGGATAAACAGGTCACCGCCTCCATTCAGGAACTCAATATGCCCAAGGGGAAGTTCACCATTGAAGTGAACTTTAACGACAAGGTAATGAGTGCAAACGGCAGTGACAGTGTGGAGTTTTTGGTGACCACCAACCCCGGTCAGCCCCTGTCGCCATTGGCCAAGGTTGCCTCGGGCGGTGAACTGAGCCGCATTGGACTGGGCATTCAGGTGATTACCGCGAAAAAGGTCTCGACCCCCACACTGATTTTTGACGAAGTGGATGTGGGTATCTCGGGCCCCACCGCAGCCGTGGTTGGCCGTATGCTCCGCTCCCTCGGTGAAGCGACGCAGGTGTTTTGTGTCACCCACTTGCCCCAGGTTGCCGGTAATGGCCACCAACATATGTTTGTGAACAAATCCAGTAAGGGTGGCCAAACCGAAACCTCGATGAAGCCGCTGGACAAAGAGGCCCGGATACAGGAACTGGCCCGTTTGTTGGGCGGTGACACCATTACCGAAAATACCCTCGCCAATGCCCGCGAGCTGCTGCAAGGAACGTAAGCCAGACTTTCCAAGAAATAGCTATAAATAATCAATAAGATAACCTTCAATCTCACCATAGTGTCACGCCCGGATGACAGCACGTTATCCGGGCAGATGGGTCACACATGATCCACATCAACATCCGCAGGCCGTGTCAGTCTTAAGCTTCGGGCATTTGTGGGGCAACGCCTTTGCCCCGTTGCGGCGGATAACTTATGACTTCTATCTCTCAAAATCTCGGCTCGGCTTACAGTGAGCAGCTCCCCAGTCTGGGCCAAAGCCTTTGCGACATCCTGGGCTTTTTTGGCTTGAAACGGCTCTACGGTGTCGGGGGCGATTTTGTGGCTAACCTTATCAACGCCCTTGATGGCCCTTTACAGGTATTACCCTCCAGCAACGAAATGCACGCCGGATTCAGCGCCTGTGCACAGGCAGAGCTAACCGGCCTTGGCGCCTGCCTTACTACCTATACCGTGGGGAGCCTACCCTGTGTCAGCGCCGCCGCCCTTGCCCGCACCGAAGGCTTGCCGGTGATTTTCTTATCCGGTGCCCCAGGAGAGCAGGAAATACACGGCCATGCCCTGCACCACATGGTCCATCCCGCCTCGGGTTGGCATACCGACCTTAATGCGGCGCTCAACGCCTTCAAAGCGCTGGGGATAAAAGCTGAACGATTGCAGGGGCAGCGCCATCAGGGGCAACCCAATGTGGCAGCGGCGCGTTTTTTTGAGCTGGTGTGCGAAGCTGTTCAAACCCGCCAACCCGTGTATATCGAAGTGCCCAGAGATCTGGTCAAACAGCCAACACAGAGCCTGCGACTTCCGGCTAATCTGGCAGAGCTTAACGCCATGACCCGACTGGATCTTGAAGGTGCAGGACTTATCGCCGATGACATTTGCAGTCGTTTGGTGCGGGCCAAATATCCTCTGGTGTACCTGGGGGAGCGCCTGCGAATGAACGGGGCTTTGCTTCAGCGTATTGTGCACTTTTGCCAGCGCCTGGGGCTGCCCTATGCCACCAGTTGGTTTGCCAAGGGCATGGTCGATGAATCTCATCCCCTATGCCAGGGAGCATACAATGGCGTGTTCAGCCAATGCCGCGGGCAAGGTTACATAGAAGAAAAAGCGGACTATGTGCTTGAATTCGGTACTGCCATCTATGACTCAGACACCAACAACGCCTTCGGCAGCGGCACCCACGCCATCGACAAGCACACGAACAAGACCCTGCTGAAAGGGACCGCCCGCTGGGAGCTGGATTTACAGGCGGTAATGGATGCACTGGACAAGGCCAACTTACCGGTACGCAATCTGTCCCCAGCCGGCCAGCGTGATGCCGCTCTTTCTGACACACCCGAAGAAACCGCATCTGTGGGATATGCCAATCTTGCCGGGGCCATTAATCAGTTTCAGCGCGGGAACGGGCAAGACTTTATTTTGGTGCCGGAAGTGGGCAATGCACTCTTCGCCGCGTTTGCCCTGGAGGCCAGAGCCTCGAGTGTTGGCCGAAGTTTCCTGGCCAATCCCTGGTATGCCGCCATGGGTACCAGCCTGCCCTACGCCAGAGCCATCGCTGATGAACTCAATGCCATAGGAAGCCCACAGCCGATACTGCTGATAACTGGAGATGGCGGCTTTAATTTTCAATCGAATGAACTAATTAATCTGCAAAAGCAGAACGCCAACCTCATCATTCTGTACATGCGTAACAACATTTTCCATCTCGGCAAATGTGGTGATGCCCCCATTTACGCCTGTAACGATGAACGATTTGATGTGGCGAAATTGATTGCCGCCTACGGCGGCCAGTACCACTTATGCCAATCGGTCACGGGTTTGTATGCGGCGCTGGAACAGGGAGTTAAGGGCGGATTGCATCTGATAGAAGTGCCCACCTCCACGGCGCCTGAACAGCAAAGCCCCATCGCCATCAAACTGAATACTTATATCAGTGCCAAAAATGGCAGCCCCGAGGCAATGGTTGCTTGGGACAGGCTTTGCAGCAGCCGCCCCCCGCAACCACAATAGCCTGTTAACTTAACTACTGGGGCTTCTTGGTGGATGCTAAACCGCTGAGATGACTGAGCAGCTCAATCGGCAAGGGGAAAAGAATGGTGGAATTATTTTCTCCGGCGACATCGGTCAGGGTTTGCAGGTAGCGCAGCAGCAAGGCATTGGGCTCCTCAGACAGTTTTGCCGCTGCAGCCACCAATTGCGCCGAGGCCTCAAACTCACCCAAGGCATGGATAACCTTGGCACGCCGCTCCCGCTCAGCCTCAGCCTGGCGGGCAATGGCCCTGATCATGGTCTCGTTAAGGTCGACATGTTTGATTTCCACATTGGCGACCTTTATTCCCCAAATATCTGTGTGCGCGTCCAATATCCTCTGGATATCGGCATTGAGCATGTCGCGGTTGGCCAGCATCTCATCCAGCTCGTGCTGCCCCAACACAGATCTCAGCGTGGTCTGGGCAAGCTGACTGGTTGCGTTTAAAAAGTCTTCCACGTTGATGATGGCCTTCTGGGGATCGACTACCCGAAAGTAGAGCACCGCATTCACCCTCACTGACACATTGTCGCGGCTAATAACATCCTGAGATGGCACATCCATCACCACAGTGCGTAAATCAACCCGCACCATTTGCTGAATAATGGGGACAACGATAATGAGCCCAGGTCCCTTGACCCGATAAAAACGCCCCAACATAAAGACGACTGCCCGTTCATACTCTCGCATGATGCGGAACATCGAGATAATTAACAGCAGCAACAGCAACATCAACACACTGAAAGAAACCTGTAGATCTAAGATATAGTCACCCATCTTGGTTCTCCTTTGATTCGTCGAGCGGGCCAAGCTCCAGCAAGAGCCCCTTAATCGCCTCAACCCTGACTAAGGTTCCCGGCCGCAAGGCATGTTCACAGTGGCCCTGCCAGTGCTCTCCCATAAAAAGCACCTCACCTTTACCGGGAAAACCATGGAGCACCCGTGCCCTGCCGCCCACCATGGCCTCAGTACCACTGACAGGCGCTCTTCGGCGCTGTTTAAGCAACATGGATAGCAGCAAGACAAAAAACAGCAGGCTCGCCAGCGCCAGCGCCAGAATCAGTGGCCAGGCTATGCGAAAAGCATCCAACTCACTGTCGATAAGAAAGAGGGAACCCAACACAAAGGCCACTACCCCACCGAAACCGAGTATGCCGAAGCTCGGCACCAATGATTCAGCCACCAGCAACCCAATCCCCAAAAGCAAGAGACCCGCACCCGCGTAGTTAATTGGCAACATTTGCAGTGCAAACATGGCCACGAGTAAACTGATAGCCCCCACCACGCCGGAAACCCCAATACCCGGGCTGTAGAACTCCAACAGCAAGCCATAGATACCCAGCATCATGAGGACATAAGCCACATTGGGGTTGGTGATGGTGCTTAGAAAAGTCGCGCGCCAGTCGGGTCCAGCATCCAACACCTGTGCAGTCCTGGTATTCAAGACGTGGATGGTTCCATTAATCTCAAACCTGCGACCATCAATGGCCTCAAGCAATGCTCTGGGATCGGCGGCAATCAGATCTATAACCCCCAACGCCAGTGCCTCAGTGGCGGTGGCAGTGGCGGCTTCGCGCACTGCCTGCTCGCCCCATTCGGCATTCCGCCCCCGAAGCTCTGCCAGCGTCTTGATATAGGCCACGGCATCGTTAAGGACCTTACGCTCCATATCCGACGCCCCCTGCGGTTCACCTTCCTTATCCTTCTGCTCGCCCCCCGTTGGCGGTCCGAGTTGCACCGGCGTTGCAGCCCCCAAGCTGGTAGCAGGCGCCATTGCTGCCAGATGACAGGCATAGAGCATATAGGTTCCGGCACTGGCGGCGCGGGCACCGGCGGGATACACCAGGCAGGCCACCGGGATATCTGAGGCAAGGATGGCTTGATTGATGTCCCTCAGGCTCGCCACCAAGCCTCCTGGGGTATCCAGCGTCAGCAAGAGCAGTTGGGGAGGCATGACCTGAGTCTGTGCCTTACTCAGGGTGCGGATAAGATAGTCTGCTACCCCGGGCCCTATGGCCCCTTTTACCTCAAGGCGCCACACAGGCGCCACATCACCATCGATGTCCCGGGCACCCACGTTTTGGTGTGAAGTCACTTGAGCGGCTGAGTCAGCAGAATGGTTTGAGCCAATGGCGCGGTCTGATAGAGCCGTGGTGTTTGCAATGTTGGCGTCGCTTAAGATAAATCCGGAGGAAAAAGCAGCAGGAGGGCTTACCGCCACAGCAGAGCTCAAACCGCCGAACAGCGGGGGGAGTAATAATACAAACAGCCCGATTATCGAGGCCAGAAACCGGACAACCGCGGGGCAGAACAACCTATTGAACATAAGCGACTCCCCAGGCTCAGTCTCTGGAGTGCTTACAATGTCAGTCCTTTAAAAGAACCTGAGCCTGTTTGTCCACTGTCTTTAAAAACCAGTGTTCTTTAAGCATAGCCCTTATGGCATAAAAAGAGAGAAAGACGCCGGTGAACCGGCGTCAGAATGCGCTTAACCCGCAAACCAGTAGGCCAGTCCCTGCAGGCAGCCAAGCGCAAATACGCCGGCCAGCACATCATCCGCCATGATCCCCAAACCGCCGTGCACCCTGGCATCCAGTACCCGAATGGGCCAGGGTTTCAGGATGTCGAATATCCGAAACAGCACAAAACCTGCCACCAGCCAGACAACGCCGGTAGGTGCGGCAATCATGGTGATAAGAAGACCTGCTACTTCGTCCCACACAATGGCGCCATGGTCATGCACGCCCATGTCTTTGGAAGCCCTGTCACAGATGTAAACACCGGCCACGACGGCTATCGCAGTGGCGAGCAGATACCAAGCCAGCGGCAGCGGACTTAACAAAAGGTAGAGCGGAATAGCAGCCAGGGTGCCAAAAGTACCGGGGGCTTTTTTGGCCAAACCACTGCCAAAACCAAGGGCAAGAAAATGCCATGGATTCTTTAACGACAGGCGTGACAACGCCTCATCTTGACTGCGCCAACACATCAGAAATGCTCAAACCCTTTATTCATCGGCGTAAAGGGCTCACCGTTATGGGTCAGCTTGAGATTGCTGCCCGCAGTGATCTGGCCGATTCGGAAAAACTTCACCCCTGCATTGGCAAGCGCGATTTCCAGCGCGCCGCGCTGCGCCTCGGGCACGGTGAAGAGAAGTTCATAGTCTTCCCCACCTGTGAGTGCATAACCCAGCGCCTGCTCAAGTGGCACAGAGTCCTTCATCGCCTGTGACAGAGGCAGTTTTTCCACCTCAATGTAGGCACCCACATTGGACGCCTTGAGTACGTGGCCGAGGTCAGACACCAAGCCGTCAGACAGGTCAATGGCACTGGATGCCAGACCACGCAGCGACTGGCCTGCCAGCACCCTGGGTGTTGGCCGGTAATGACGCTCTATCAGATATTCACTGTATTCGGGACGGCTCTGCTGACGCCCTCTGAGTATATCCAGTCCCAGCGCCGAATCACCCAGGGAGCCAGTCACATAGATCCAATCGCCGCTGCGGGCACCATAACGGGTCAGCGCCTTGCCTTCGGGCACCTGGCCGTTGATGGTCACAGCAATGACCTTCACCGGACTTTGGGTGGTATCACCACCAATCAGCGCAATGCCATAGTATTCGGCGGCTTCAAACAGGCCTTCGCTGAAGGCGGCAAGCCAGCTTTCATCCACTGAGGGTAAACTGAGCCCCAGAGTAAACCACGCAGGCTCTGCCCCCATGGCGGCCAAGTCCGAAAGATTCACGGCAAGGGCCTTGTAACCCAGCGCCCAGGCAGGCATATCGTTGAAGAAATGCACCCCTTCGATGAGGGTGTCGCAGGAGATAGCTATCTGCTTGTGCTCCGCCGGTTGAACCAGGGCACAATCATCGCCAATACCGTGTTTTACGTCCCGACGCACCGGGCCACGGCCACAGAAATACTGATCGATAAGTTGGAATTCTTTCACTGTCATTCCGGCGTCGGCCTTGATGTCGGCCCGCCGGCCCATTGAAAAATGAACACCCGAAAATGAAAAACGGCACCCTCGGGCACCGTCTGTCATTTAGTTGCGTGCAACCAGCTTATCCAGAATACCGTTAACGAACTTGTGTCCGTCTTCGGCACCGAAGGACTTGGCCAGCTCGATGGCTTCGTTAATCACCACCTTGTAAGGTACGTCCTTGCGGAAAGTCAGCTCGTAGACGGCCAATCTCAAAATGGCTTTTTCTACTGGCGACACTTCCTCGAGAGGACGATCGAGCAGGGGTTTCAGCTTTTCATCAAGCTGAGCAGTTTTGGTTGCAGCGCCCGCAAACAATTCCCGGAAGTAGGCAACGTCCACACCGTCCAGCTCTTGTTCGGTCAGGAACTCGTGCTCGACATCAGCAACATTGTTACCACTGAGTTGCCAGGAATAGATGGCTTGGACCGCCAGGCGACGGGCCTTACGGCGCTCTGAAGGCTTCATGATTTTTCCTACTAATTACAGCTCTTTATCAATAGCATTAAGTACATTGACCATTTCCAGCAGTCCCAGAGCAGCTTCGCCGCCTTTGTTGCCGGCCTTGGTACCTGAGCGCTCAATGGCTTGCTCAATGGTATCTGTGGTCAATACACCGAAAGATACTGGAGTGTTGAACTCCAGAGAAACCTGGGCCAGTCCCTTGTTGCACTCACCGGCAACAAAATCAAAGTGAGGAGTACCGCCACGGATCACGGCGCCCAGCGCAATGATGCCGTCAAACTTGCCTGATGCAGCAACTTTCTTGGCAGCCAGCGGCAATTCGAAGGCGCCCGGTACGCGCACTACAGTGATGTTGTCTTCGCTGACCTGACCAAAACGCTTGAGCGTATCGATGGCGCCTGACAGCAGACTCTCAACCACAAAACTGTTGAAACGTGATACCACAATCGCCACCTTGGCTGATTTGGCTTCGATATGACCTTCTACTATGTGCATTCTCTCACCTGGTTTAACTTAAGGCACCCGGCTTGGTGCAATCCGCCCGGACGGACCGGGACAAAAAGTGGCGATATCATACCACAGGCTTTTGCCCCAATCCCTATGCTATTTAACTGAAATCGTGAATTACTTACTCGCCCGCGACATACTCGGTCACTTCCAGACCAAAGCCCGACAGTGAGTGGTACTTCTTGGGCGAACTCAGCAGGCGCATCTTGTGCACACCGAGGGAGGCCAGAATCTGAGAGCCCACACCCACACGGCGGGACGTGCCCTGCCATTTGGCGGGTGCTGCGGCCTGGCCCTGATCTTCGGCTTCGAAGGCTTTCACCTTGGCCAGAATATCGCTGTCGTGCTCACGGTTGCCGAGGATAACCAGCACACCGCCTTCGCTGCCGATACGGGCCATGGCCTTTTCGAGCGGCCAGGAACGCTCCTGATCCCGCTCTGAATGGAGGATATCGTTGAAGGTGTTGGTCAGGTGCACCCGAACCAGCACATTATCATTCACTTCACCTTTTACCAGCGCGTAGTGCAGCTGATTGTCGATGGTGTCGCGGAAGGTGTGCATCATAAACTCGCCAAAACGGGTTGGCAGTTTGCAGCTGGCTTCACGCACCACTGTGGTTTCGGTGTTGTTACGGTATTCAATCAAGTCGGCGATGGTGCCAATCTTGATGCCGTGCTTCTCAGAGAATTTTTCCAGATCCGGGCGACGGGCCATGGTGCCGTCTTCATTGAGGATTTCCACAATCACGCCGGAAGGCTCAAGACCCGCCAAACGCGCAAGGTCACAGCCGGCCTCGGTATGGCCGGCACGTGTCAGCACCCCACCTTCCTGGGCCATCAGCGGAAAAATGTGGCCGGGCTGCACCAGATCAGAGGCCTTGGCCTCTTTGGCAACCGCTGCCTGGATGGTCACGGCGCGGTCATGGGCGCTGATCCCCGTGGTTACGCCTTTAGCGGCCTCGATGGACACGGTAAAGTTGGTGGTGAACTGGGCGTTGTTGTTGCTTACCATCAGCGGCAGATTGAGCTGCTGGCAACGGGCGCGGGTCATGGTCTGACAAATCAGGCCACGGCCATAGGTGGCCATAAAGTTAATGGCTTCCGGGGTGACAAGCTCGGCAGCCATGATAAGGTCGCCTTCGTTTTCCCTGTCTTCATCGTCCATCAGAATAACCATTTTACCCTGACGAATGTCTTCGATGATTTCTTCGATACTGTGTAGCGCCATTGTAAGACCTTTATTTTCTTTTAGAGTGTTGTGAATTTTAGCGGCCTGCGGGCCAAAAAACAGGGCCGGGCGCACAAAGCGGTGCTTTGGCTGACCGGCGCTGAGCGCGCTCAGCGCATAAATCCGCTGCGGGCAAGCAAATCCAGAGTCACACCGCCGGATTGGGAGTCTTCGCCGCGTTGCATCAACCGCTCGAGATAGCGGGCAATCTGGTCGACTTCGAGATTCACCTTGTCGCCCACCGCCAAATCAATCAGGGTGGTTTCACCGGCTGTGTGGGGCACTATGGTCAGGCGAAAACGGCTGCCATCCACCTCGTTGACGGTGAGGCTCACCCCATCGATGGTGATGGATCCCTTGTGGGCGATATAGCGGGCAAGCTCGGCGGGGGCCTCCAGCCAAAACTCGATGGCTTTGCCCAGGTGGCTGCGACTGACGACAACCGCACGGCCATCCACGTGGCCGCTCACCAGATGTCCACCCAGGCGGGTGCTTGGGGTCACAGCCTTTTCCAGGTTCACCGCCTGACCGGGGCGATACTCGCCAAAACCGGTGAGCTTCACCGTTTCGGCTGAAACATCGGCCACATAACCATCGGCAAGGCATTCCACCACGGTCAGACACACACCATTGGTGGCAATACTGTCGCCAAGGCGCACATCGGATAAATCCAGCTTGCCGCTGGCTACCGTCAGGCGAATATCATCGCCTTTGCGATCGGTTCGTCTTAAATGGCCTACGGCTTCAATGATCCCGGTAAACATAAATCCTCTTTAGGCTCGATTCAGCGGATGCTGATTTTCAGGCCACGGTGAAGGTAAAGCGCCAATCCTGGCCCACTTTGCGCTCGTCAATAAGCTTAAGACCCGGCACCTCGGCCATGGTCTGATAATCGGGCAGCTGCAGCATATCGCGGCCATGGCTGCCAAGGAGCTTGGGCGCCTGATACAGCACCAGCTCATCACAAAGCCCTGCGGCGATAAAGGCGCCCGCCAGGGTGCCGCCTGCTTCCACCAGCACCCGGTTACAGTTTTCACCGAGGTGAGTAAGCAGCGCGGCAAGGTCAATACGGCCATCAACGCCCGGCAAGGTCAAACAGGTGACAAAATCCGGGATGGAATGCAAAAAATGTGCATCGTATGGCTCAGCGGATACCAGCAGTATGGGGCCGGTAATACCAAAGAGTTTGGCATCGGCGCTCATGCGGCGCTGACTGTCGAGCACCACCCGAATGGGCTGGATAAGCTCAGCCTCCGAGAGGCTTGCGCCCAGGCTGCCAAGCTCACCATGGCGGACATTGAGACTGGGGTCATCCAGCAGTACCGTATCGATACCGGTAATCAGGGCGCAGGACTTTGCGCGCAGCCTTTGCACGTCGCGGCGGGCCTCGGGCCCTGTGATCCACTTGGACTCACCGCTGGAAAGCGCGGTTTTACCGTCGAGACTCGCCCCCACTTTGACGGTCACGAACGGGCGGGCACGCTCCATTCGTGACAAAAAGCCCGGGTTGAGCGCGCGCGCTTCGGCTTCCATCAGGCCATGGGCCACCTCGATACCGGCATCCTGCAGCAGCTTAAGCCCCTTGCCCGCCACCTGTGGGTTGGGGTCGGTCATGGCCACCACAACGCGCTTTAAACCATTATCAATCAGTGCCCTGGCACAGGGCGGGGTGCGGCCATAATGGCTGCAGGGCTCGAGAGTGACATAGGCAGTGGCGCCGCGGGCCTTGACTCCTGCCGCCTTGAGGGCATGCACTTCGGCGTGGGGGCCACCTGCGCGGATATGCCAACCTTCACCTACGATATCGCCTGCGTCATTCACTATCACGCAGCCCACATTGGGATTGGGGCGGGTGGTGTACTGGCCACGCTTGGCCAGCATGATGGCGCGGGCCATCATGGCATGGTCCTGGGCTGAAAATGGGCGGTTGGCAGAGTGGCTCATGGCTTGGTTCTGTCGCTGCTGTAATGTCAAAAGGTTCTGCTAATTCTGGAGCTTCAACTATTTCTGTAGCTTCAACTATTTCTGTAGCTTCAACTATTTCTGTAGCTTCAACTATTTCTGTAGCTTCGCTATAGCCTCACCAAACTCGGAGACGTCTTCAAAGGCGCGATAGACAGAGGCGAAGCGGATATAGGCCACTTTATCCAGCTCTATCAGGCTGTCCATCATCAGGTTGCCAATCATCTCAGAGGGGATTTCCCGCTCGCCGGTGGCGCGCAGGGTCGACTTAATCTTGTTCATCGCCTGGTCAATCTGATCGATGGACACAGGGCGCTTTTCCACGGCTTTTAACATGCCGCTGCGCAGCTTTTCATCGTCGAACGGCTGACGGGTGCCATCACGCTTGATGACCCTCGGCATCACCAGCTCGGCACCTTCAAAGGTGGTAAAGCGCTCGTGGCACTCGGTGCACTCCCGCCGACGCCTTACCTGATGCCCTTCCCCCACCAGACGGGAGTCGATCACCTTGGTGTCGGTTGCGTTGCAAAATGGACAGTGCATGGGGCCTCCTGGCGTGCTGAATGAAGGGCGAAATGGAACCGCAATACAAATAAAAATGGCCGCTATCGCAGCGGCCATGAGTGTATCCTATTCAGGTTAAAAGGTTAACCGTAAACAGGGAAACGAGCGCACAGTTCCAGTACCTGACCTTTTACGCGTGCAATCACACTCTCGTCTTTGGCATTGTCCAGTACATCACAGATCCAGTGAGTCAGCTCACGTGCTTCGGCTTCTTTGAAACCGCGGCGGGTGATGGCTGGGGTACCGATACGGATACCGGAAGTGATGAAAGGAGAACGTGGGTCGTTTGGCACTGAGTTTTTGTTCACGGTGATGTTGGCAGCGCCCAGAGCCGCGTCGGCTTCTTTACCGGTCAGGTCGCGGCCAATCAGGTCCACCAGCATCAGGTGGTTGTCGGTACCGCCGGAGACTATCTTGTAACCGCGCTCAAGGAACACTTCCACCATGGCCTTGGCGTTGGCAACTACCTGCTGCTGATACACCTTGAACTCAGGCTCCAGCGCTTCTTTGAAGGCGACCGCTTTACCGGCGATAACGTGCATCAGCGGGCCGCCCTGACCACCCGGGAATACCGCTGAGTTCAGCTTCTTGTACAGGTCTTCGTCGTTGGCAGCAGACAGAATGATACCGCCACGGGGACCGGCCAGGGTCTTGTGAGTGGTAGAGGTCACTACGTGAGCGTGTGGAACCGGGTTTGGATACACACCGGCGGCCACGAGACCGGCCACGTGGGCCATGTCCACAAACAGGTAAGCGCCAATCTTGTCGGCGATTTCACGCATGCGGGCCCAGTCAACGATGCCAGAGTAGGCAGAGAAACCGCCAATCATCATCTTTGGCTTGTGCTCAACGGCCAGACGCTCCATTTCGTCGTAGTCAATCTTGCCGGTTTCATCGATGCCGTAAGGAATGATGTTGTACAGTTTGCCAGAAAAGTTAACCGGTGAGCCATGAGTCAGGTGACCACCGTGGGCCAGGTTCATACCCAGTACAGTGTCACCTGGCTTGAGCAGGGTCATGTACACGGCGCTGTTGGCCTGAGAACCGGAGTGTGGCTGTACGTTGGCGAAAGTGGCACCGAAGAGTTCTTTGGCGCGCTCAATGGCCAGGGTTTCCACGATGTCGACGTACTCACAGCCACCATAGTAACGCTTCCCAGGATAACCTTCGGCGTACTTGTTGGTCAGCTGTGAACCCTGAGCCTGCATCACGCGGGGAGAAGTGTAGTTCTCGGAGGCAATCAGCTCGATATGCTCTTCCTGGCGAAGGGTTTCGTCTTCAATCGCCTTGAACAGCTCGGGATCATAGTCGGCAATATTCATGGTCTTCTTCAGCATTGGTCACTCCAGCTGGCAAATCTTATAGGTAGGGTTGCGCGGTATTCTACTCTGCAATCGATCACAATCCCAGCCGCAATATGATGAAAATCCCTCTCTGTGCCGATGACTGTGTTTCATCATCAAAACAACCTGCCTGATGAATGGGATTTCACATCGCCATCTGGAGAATAGTGCCCCGACTTGGTAAACTTCGGCCAATTTTCAGCGCTTAATTCTATTTGTAAATCGCAGAGAGACGACATGGCTCAGTTTGTTTACAGCATGCTGCGGGTTGGCAAAATCGTGCCGCCCAAGAAGCAAATCCTTAAAGACATCTCCTTAAGCTTCTTCCCCGGCGCCAAGATTGGTGTTCTGGGTCTGAACGGCTCGGGTAAATCCACATTGCTGCGCATCATGGCCGGTATCGACACCGAAATCGAAGGTGAAGCCCGCCCCATGCCCGGCCTCAAGATTGGCTACCTGCCCCAGGAGCCACAGCTTGACCCGAACCAGACAGTGCGTGAAGCCATCGAAGAAGCCGTTGGCGAGGCCAAGCGCGCCCTGACCCGCCTCGATGAAGTGTACGCCGCCTATGCCGACCCGGACGCCGACTTCGACGCCCTTGCCAAAGAGCAAGGTGAGCTGGAAGCCATCATTCAGGCTCAGGATGCCCATAACCTGGACAACATCCTCGAGCGCGCCGCCAACGCCCTGCGTCTGCCGGAGTGGGATGCCAAGATTGAAGTGCTGTCAGGTGGTGAGCGCCGCCGTGTGGCCATCTGCCGTCTGCTCTTGGAAAAGCCCGAGATGCTGCTGCTGGACGAACCCACCAACCACCTGGACGCCGAGTCTGTGGCCTGGCTTGAGCACTTCCTGCAGGAATACTCAGGTACAGTCGTGGCCATTACCCACGACCGTTACTTCCTCGACAATGCCGCCGGCTGGATTCTGGAACTCGACCGCGGCGAAGGTATCCCGTGGCAGGGCAACTACTCCAGCTGGCTGGAGCAAAAGGACGCCCGTCTGAAGCAGGAAGCCGCCTCCGAAAGCGCCCGCCAGAAGACCATCGCCAAGGAACTGGAGTGGGTGCGTCAGGGAGCCAAAGGCCGCCAGTCCAAGGGCAAGGCGCGTATGAACCGCTTCGAAGAGCTCAACAGCTCCGATTATCAGCGCCGCAACGAGACCAACGAGCTCTTTATTCCGCCCGGACCCCGTCTCGGTGACAAGGTGATTGAGGTGCGCAACCTCACCAAGAGCTACGGCGATCGCGTGCTTATCGATAACCTGTCGTTCACCGTGCCCAAGGGCGCCATCGTGGGCATTATCGGTGCCAACGGTGCCGGTAAATCGACCCTGTTCCGTATGCTGAGCGGCGCCGAGCAGCCAGACAGCGGCGAGATTGAAATCGGGGAAACCGTGAAAATCGCCTCGGTCGAGCAGTTCCGTGACTCCATGAACAACAAGGCCACCATCTGGGAAGAAATTTCCGGCGGTCAGGACATCATGCGCATCAACAACATGGAAATTCCAAGCCGCGCCTACGTGGGCCGCTTTAACTTCCGTGGCGCGGATCAGCAAAAGATCATCGGCACCCTCTCCGGTGGTGAGCGTAACCGGGTGCACCTGGCCAAGCTGCTGCAGGCCGGCGGCAACGTGCTGCTGCTCGACGAACCCACCAACGATCTGGACGTGGAAACCCTGCGAGCCCTGGAAGAAGCCCTGCTGGAATTCCCCGGCTGCGCCATGGTGATTTCCCACGACCGTTGGTTCCTCGACCGTATCTGTACTCACATCCTCGACTACCGTGATGAGGGTCAGGTGAACTTCTACGAAGGTAACTACACCGAGTACTCTACCTGGCTGAAGAACACCTACGGCACCGACGTGGTTGAGCCGCATCGTCTCAAGTACAAGCGCATGACCAAGTAAGCGTTGCCATAGAAAACAAAGGAGACCTGAAGGTCTCCTTTTTTTATTTCCCTTAAATATCAAAATCTTGAACAAATATAGCCCTTGTCGTTTTTAGCTCGTTTCTTTCTCTATTCACTCCGGTGTTGCCTTCGCCAGGGTTATACTGCAGCGCAACAGCAGCAAAGACGATGCAAGCCCTGTATCGCTTCAACCTAATCCAGAGGTGTCGAGTGAAGTTCGTGTTACCCCTGTTTGCAAACCCCAAGAGCATGAACGCATTAAACGCCACGGGTATGAGCGCTGGCTTGATAGGCGTTACCTTGATGGCGTTGGCGTTTTTCCCTTTGCCTGTTATGTCAAAGGAGCCGGCCGGGATGCCTGAGATTACGCAAGCTGAGTCGGGCTCTGGCTCAGAGGCCGCAACAGACTTTCATGATGGCCCCTATGTCATCCTCAATGATGCGCGCCAAAAGCAGGCCCACTGGATTTGTCACCGCCGTCTGATAACGACAGAGGTCGGCACCACGCTGCAGCGCCCCGAACATTGCGGCGCCCTGCCCCAGCCCACTCTGTTTGGCCCCTATGCAATCGATAACGACCACTTCAGCGGTGTGAAGACACTGGTCGCCCTCAGTGACGTTCACGGCCAGTATCAGGTGCTGATAAGCCTGCTTCGCGCCCACAGGGTGATCGACGAACACAACCACTGGGCACTGGGTGAAGGCCATCTGGTGATGACCGGCGACATATTTGACCGGGGGCCTGAGGTCAACGAGGTCCTCTGGTTCATGTACGAACTCGACCGCGCTGCACGCGCCGCCGGCGGCATGGTGCACCTCTTGATGGGCAATCACGAGCAAATGGTGCTTCAGGGGGATTTGCGCTACGTGAACGATCGCTACCACGTCAGCAGCGACCTCATCGGTCGCCCCTACGATGCCCTCTATGACAGTGACACCGAAATCGGCCAGTGGCTCAGAAGCAAAAACACCCTGGTAAAGATAAACGATATGCTGTTTATGCACGGCGGCATAAGCCCCGAGTGGCTGGAACGTGGCCTCTCCATCGGCCAGGCCAACGACCTGTACCGAAAACACATCGACGACGACAAGGCCGACATCAAGGCTAACACGTTACTTAACTTTTTGTTTTATAAAGGTGGCCCAACCTGGTATCGGGGCTACTTCAAGTCAGAGCTGGATGCATCGCAAATCGATGCCCTGCTCAAACACTTTGGTGTCAACCACATAGTGGTTGGCCATACCTCACAAACCCGGGTGCTGGGTCTTTACGACAACCGCATCATCGCCATCGATTCATCCATCAAACTGGGTAATGCCGGTGAACTGCTTTGGGTTGAAGGGGATACGCTGCTTCGGGGCAAATACGATGGCAGCAAGTCACCGCTTATCAGTGATTAATCCATAACCTTTCCAATCTGTTTCTCAGAAGCAGCCAGAGGCAGGAGAAAGGCGGCGTACTATACTCAAAAAAACGCCGCTCTTCCCGCCGCTGGAACCCGCTTTATGTCGCCGAAGCGCTTAACCTTGCTGATCTTTCTGCTACTGCCGCTGTGGGTGACAGCGCAGGAGCCCAAAACCCTGACACTGGTGGCAACCGACCTTCCCCCCTTTTATGCTGAGTCACTGGACAGTTTCGGACCCGTGGCGGTTCTGGTACAAGAGGCGCTGCAGCGCCGGGGCTATCAGGTTGAGCTTAAGTTCTATCCCTTTATTCGCGCGACTGCCCTCATTAAGGCCGGCAAAGCGGATGCCATTATTGGCCTCTGGTATCGGACAGAAAGGGAAAACTGGGCCTATTATTCGCGGCCTCTGCAGGGTACGGAAATCGCCTTTCTGGCCAGAAAGCAGGACAGGATTGGCTATCAGCAACTGTCAGAACTCAAAGATAAACGGATTGGTATAAGCCGCGGGTATGCCAACCCGGCAGCCATTGCCGGCAGCAAATTGCACACGGAAGAAGCCGATTCCGATGAGACCAACCTTCGCAAGCTGCAGTTAGGCAGGGTGGATTTAATCGTCATAAGCCGCAATGTGGCACAGTATCTTATCGCCCACGGCCCGGCGGAATATCAGGGACAATTCGAGTTTGTCGGTGAGCCCCTGGCAAAAGAGGTATTTCATCTGGGCGTGTCGAAAACGCGGGCGGGAAGCCTCCAGTTGCTTGAAGATTTCAATCTGGCAATCCAGAGCATGGAAGAAGATGGCAGCATGGCCACCATCCTCTCCCCTTTGAGTACATCACTGAACTGACAGCGCAGCACATCCGTTCAGCGTGCCATGGCCTCATCCAGTGCCCGTGCCTTTTGCGCCGCGAAATCCCGATTCAATGGGACACACTCATGGACTTCACTGGCGTAAACCCGGATACCCTTGGCGGCCATGGCAGAGTTGGCCAGCCTCTGCCCAGCAAGCTGCGCCATATTGCGCGCGGTATCGGCGGCGTACCAACTGAAGTCGTATACCCCATCGCCCACATTGGTGCTGATAAAGCACTTGAACGACTCGCGCTCGCCAGGGTTCTGCGTGTCAGTCGCGGCCAACACCGTGGGAGAGAGACTCAGTGCCACGAGTATGGCGGCAACGCGGATGTCAGTTTGCATAGTAATAAATCTTCCTGGTATTCATGCCGCCGCCGATACATTTCTCGTCCCCCGGCGGACAACCATCACAGTGTTCGTTGTTATCCTCACAGCGAGTTTTCACCATCAATTCAGGCGACTTACCTATACCAATCAAGTACATAGTTTTACTGCTTGGCACCACCAGCTGGGGCGTATCGGGTACACTTTCCCCCATTTCCAGATAGGTTTTGCTGTAAGAGCGAGTCCCCCTGTGCAAATCAAAGCCATAGAGATAGCCCTTTCCGGGAATAAGGCACTGATTGGTACCGGGCGCTGCGGCGCTGCCGGGCACGTAGGAGGTGAAAAACACCCGCCCCCGGATGATGGAGCCCGCAGACAGGCTCTTTTCGCCTTTACGGGTGAAGTTGTAATACCAGCCACGCAGCTTACCAAAACGCACCTCTTCCTCTTTGGTGGTTGGAGGTGCGCTGGTGACATCATAAAGATCCGCCAACGTCAGAGCAGACGGAGGCAATCTGTCCTTGTTGCTGCCATCGAAGGAACGTATGCCGATATTGCGGTCCTGCAGGGTGAAGAACATATCTTCCCGCTGGTCGTCCTGAGGGGCCGGGCGAATTCCACTGCCCACCACCACGGCATCATAGGGAATGGTTTGTACCGTGGTGACAGTACTGGTGCGGCCGTTCTCGCGACTGGTGTATTCCAGAGTGCTGTTCAATGCCGTTTGAGCCACCACAGGACCTGCAAAAAATCGCCTGTCGGAGCCAGTTGTCATACCGCCAAGGGAGGCGAACTTAAAGGCAGACCAACGCCTGTTGGCATCCTTGGGCGCTGCCCCCGGTAAATCCATGCGCCACACATTGCCGCCGGTATCTGTGGCGTAGATGCGGTCTATGAGTCCATCATTATTGGCATCGAGTACCGCGACTTCATTGGGAATGCTGTCTTTGATGCCGGGCATCACTGTCATGTTACCGGCATTGTTGGGGCCAAAACTGTGCACCAAATTGCCGGTGGCGGCATCAACAATAAACACCGCCGTACCCAGATTATCCGGCGTACCCACACCGGGAATATCTTTGTTTGACGGGCTGTAGCCACCGCCAAAAATCAGCACAGGGCTCGACTCTCTGCCCGGGATAAAGGTCACCACAGGCTTGGACCAGCTTTGGCCGAGCAAATCCATCCCCGGGCTGCTGCCATCAATGCGCCACATAAAGCGTGGCGTATCCGGGTTGGTAATATCCAGGGCATAGTAGGCATCGCCACCACGGCGAAGACCGAAAAACAGCCAGGCTTTTTGAATGCCGGAAGCGCCGCTTTTCACCCAAGCCACGGGTGAGCCATCGATACCGTAAACCGAGTGGCGACCTGAGGGCAGGTTTTCCCGCAGTGTGGCCTGCTTTGGCAGCATTTCCCATGGCAGATAGGCCCAGGATTCAGACACACTGTTGCCTGCGTCTTTAAACATGTGCAACACACCGTGGTTGGTGCCCACCATCACCCGAATGTCTGGCGAGCTCTCACTGCCGAAGTTGATGGCGAGCGGTTTGGAGTGCAGGGGGTCGCCCATAATATCGGCACGCATTTCGGTGCGATTGCCGTTGTCATTGTCGTCGTCCACGTCAACACCACGGGCCCAATCAATCAGGTTGGCCACCTCAGACTCATCAACCCCGAGGAAGGTGGCAAGGGCACCATTTCCACCAGCCTTGGTGCTGGCGGCGCTCAGGGTGAGCGGCTTAAGCCCGCCCACGTCCGACAACAGATTACGATCCTTGGCCTGCATGCGCTGCAGCATACCGGCAGCGCCGCCACGGCGCACATCGTTGCCATCCCCTGCACTGCAATCGGCGCTGCTGCTCCAATGGGAACAGGCGCTTTTGGCGATATTGCCATCACTGTCAATGACCCCGGCCTTATTGACATCGATGATGTCGCCACTCTCAGTGACCTTGAATTTTTTCAGGTTTCCGCTCCAACGGGGCCCCCGGTTTGGCAAAAACATCGAGTAGTAGACAGAATCAAAGGTCTGAATACGGTTGAAGTTGTTGCTGGCAACCGAGGGCGCAGTAAAGCTGGCATTCTTTTCCAGAATGTTTTTAAACACCTGCATCAGTGATTTCTGCAAGTCGTCCACGTTGGTGGCGTCATAATACTTACCCCCACCCTTTTCGGCGGTATGACGCAGCAGTCCTGCCGCCGAAGCCGCCCCCTGACTGAAACCAATAGTGTAAGTAGACACGCTCTGGTCGCCGACCATATTGGGGTTAACGTCGTGGGTGTTCATCCAGGACGAGAGCGAGCTTAAATAACTGGCCGGGCTTGAGGTATAGGCATCCACGCCACCGGTTAAGTCGTACACCAGCTTGTTGGCATTACTGTCGCGGGTAGGTTCACCGTCGGTGACATAAACGATATAGGCGCGGTTCTGGCATGTCTTGAATGGCGACTTATAGCGGTTATTTGCATCAATAGCGTCTTTATCGCGATAGGGCTTGAGGGTGGGGTCGTCATCACCAAACCAGACTTCACCACCGGAAAAATAGCGATACGCCTCATAGAGGGTTTCACACAGTGGCGTCCAGGTCGTTCCTTTCAGTAAATCGACGGCTTCAATCAAATCCTTTTTATTGCTTGCGGTGGCAGGTTTAATGCCAGCGATAATACGTCCACCGTCGTCATAGCCCTCGTAAACGTTGCTGTTAAAAATCGCCAAACCGAAATCCACACCGGGTGTGGTTAGAAGCACATTGGCCACCGCCTCTTTGGCAATGTCGATGCGGGTGCGATTAACCTTCTTTTTCTCGCCGTGATACCAGTTGAGGTAGGTCTTTGTGTACAGGGTGACGATTCGGCCGGTACCGAACCCGGTATTTTTTGCCTTGGACATCGCCAGCTCTTTGACCGCCTCTTTGCTGCCACTGGAGACGCGATAAAAGGGTAAAGGGCTACCCCGGCGACCTTCGCCGTCTACCGGAAGGCCATCTTTGGCCACGCTGCCATTGTCGTAATTCTTATCCTGAATATCTTCAAAGCACTCCACCATGCGAATGCTGGCGCCGTCGCTGCGGGGGAACTCTTCCCAGCTGCCGGTTTGACCACTGTACACATAGTGGCGCATAAAACCCGTGAAAACGCCCTGCTTCTCAAGGAACTCATAAGAGCTGGCGCATGCATTGCGATTAAAGGTAAAGAAACGCTTTTCCGCTGGGTTGCCGGGGTTTGGGGGCGTCTCTGCCGCATCGAGGCTGTAATAAATCTGTTCGCCTTCTGATACGTCCCCGCCTGCATTGGAAAACGACGGATTCACGCCATATACGGTGGTGTCCATGCTGCCAGAGTTGTCAAATATGACCAGCACCTGGGGCCGCTCGTCTGAACGGCTGGAGGACTCATAGACGTACAAAGAAGTATCATCGGCCCACAGGGGCGCCGAAGAGAGGTAAGCTATCAGACTTATCAGACCCGCCTTTATATGCCGGGTCGATGGCGTAAAGCGAGCGCAAGCCCTGAGGCTGGCCGCCATGGTTGATGGAGGAAGTTCGTTACTCATAGTCAATCCAGGATAAAATTATCAAGCCGCCTCTAACTTCGCAGAGGTCAGATGTCAGCATTCATCGCGGGAGGCGGTAATTATTTTTGAAAGACTGCACCAACCCACAAGGTGGTCAAATGATTTTTGACCAAGAAAGCAGTACAAAGTAGAGTGTCCAACATAAGCTGACTCAGGTAAAATTTTTAATATTTGAATTTATTTTATTATTTAATTTCAATTATTTGACTTGATTGAAAAACGGTTTTATCGAACAACATCCAAAATACGACCCAAATAACTGAAAACAACTCTTTTCAGTACGGTAAACGGCAAAACCTTCACAACCAGTCTGACTGTTGCTTTGTCATCACATAACGTACAATAGCTGGCAAAACAGGGAGTTCCATCAGAGGGAAGCGAATGAACCGGCCGCATCTATGTTCAGCAATTTTCAGCGTATTGTTGCTGTTCTCCACCATGGCAAGCAGCAACGAAACCAGTATCAGACTCGCTGCCGAAGACAGTTGGCCCCCCTTCGCCGACGCCGCCGGTGAAGGGTTATCCCACCGACTGATAGCCAAAGCCTTCGCCCTCGAAAACATCGCATTTGACACTTTGGTGGTGCCATACAATCGGGGCTTGATCCTGACGGAACAAGGCAAGGTCAATGCCGTGTTTAACGTGGCCATGCAACACAATACCCGCGAGCGCTTTCTGTTCGGTCAAGAGCCCCTGTTTGTTGCCACCGCGTCTTTCTATCAGCTACGCCGCAAAGCGCCCCTGGCTGCAGATAAATGGTCGCTGCCCAAGGGAACCCGGGTGGGCATAGTTCGGGGCTACGAATATGGCGATGAATTCGAGAAGCTGCCCAACATGGTGCTTAAAATCGTCGACAACCAGTATCAGTTGATTAATCTGCTGCTGACCGACAAAGTGGATGCGGTGGTGATGTATGACCGGGTTGCAGCCCAGTTTTTAGGGACCATGGGAGTTCAGGGGGAAGTGCGCGCCGTGATTGCCAATCACAGCAGCGAGCTGTTTCTGGCATTTGACAGAAAAAACCCAAGCTCTCCAGCGCTCGCTGGCGCTCTGGATAAGGGCCTAAGACAACTTAAGGCCAGCGGCGAGTACCACAGCCTGATTGCCGGTATCGCAACTGCCTCACGGGGATTGAGAAAAACTGCCGGCGGGGTAAACTGAGCCGGACTTTAACACTGCGAGCCCTTCATGCCACAACCAGATTTCAGCCATGCCAGATGCCACAGTTATCCGGTGCAGATTTTTTACGAAGATACCGACTTCTCGGGCGTGGTGTACCATGCCAATTTCATCAAGTACTTCGAGCGGGCCAGGGAGCAAGTCATAGGTGCAAATGAACTGCGCCGACTTTGGCTGGAGCAGGGATTGGGCTTTGCCGTGTACCGCTGCGACATGGTGTGCAACGAAGGGGTTGAATTCGCCGACATCGTCGAAGTCAGAAGCCGGGTGCTGATTGAAAGCAAGTTCCGCACCCTGTGGCAGCAGGAGATCTGGCGCGAAGGCGGTACGCGCCCGGCGGTCAGCGGCTACATCGAAATGGTGTGTCTGAACCAACAGCGCCAGCTGACTCCCATGCCGGCCCACCTGATGGCAGCCTTACTGGAAGCCTGAATCAGGCGCGTCTGGCGATGCCCAGACGCCGCAAATCCATTTCCAGCTCAAGCGCCCGCATCGGTCTGGCAAAATATTGCCCCTGAATGTTGTCAGCGCCCATAGCCGCCAACATCTTGCGAAGGGCGTCGGACTCCACGCCCTCCACAGTCACCTCAAAACCGAGGCGCTTGGCCAGCTGGATACTGGTGGTCATGATATTGCGCGCACGTTCCTGTTCCATGATGCCATCGAGGAATGCCCGATCGATTTTCACCTCATCGGCGGGCAAATCTTTCAGGTACGCCAGTGAAGAGTGACCCGTACCAAAATCGTCGATGGCAACTTTTACGCCCATGTCCCTGAGTTTGACGATATTGTCTGTAGCGCGGGCCAGATTGGACATCAGAGTGCTTTCAGTGATCTCCAGCGCCAGCACCTCACCGGGGAGATGATAACGCGCCAGTGCAGCCTCAACCATCGACGGTAGATTGCCTTCCTGCATATCCTCTACCGACAGGTTCACCGCCACCCGAATATGTATGCCTTCGGCGCGCCAGCGCACCTGCTGCATCAGCACCTGCTCCAGTGCCCAGGCACTGACCAAATCTATCATCCCTGCATATTCGGCCAGGGGAATAAACTCACCGGGAGAAATCAGCCCCAGCTCAGGGTGTTCCCAACGGATAAGGGCCTCAACCTGATCACAGCCGCCATGGTGCAGCGACTCTTTGGGCTGGTATACCAGATACAGCTGATTGTGCGCCAATGCCTTTGGCAAGCTATTGATAATAAAAAGCTCACGGCGCTGACTGATGTCATCATCCTGCTGATACGCCGCTATCATATCTTTATCGCTGCGGGCCCGTTTGAGCGCCAAATCGGCACGCCTGAGCATTTGACTGACATCGGCATGATGCTCTGCCAGCTGCACATAGCCTATTTGTAACCTGACGGACACCGGCGTGTCCTGAATGCTGAAGGGCTGCTGCAACAGTTGTTTGATTTCAAGCAGCCCCTTGTCATCCAGGCAGGTATCGAAATAGAGCAAAAATTCGTCGCCATTCATACGCGCCATCTGACGGGGCTTTTTCGGCATCAGGCGTAATCGGTCGGCGAATAATTGCAGCAGGGTATCGCCAAAGGCGAAACCGAAAAGGTCGTTCACATAGCGGAAACGATAGAGGTCGATTAATACCAGGGTGCCAGATGTGAGCGGCATGGAGTGGGTGATGGCCCGCTTGAATCCAACCCGGTTGGGCAAGCCGGTAAGCTTGTCTTTGGTGGTGTGCAACGGTGTATGCAGCAATACATGCTGAATCGCCTGAACCAGGGCTGAAAAAGACTCGGGGATATCGGTCAGCATCAGGGGCTGGCGCTGCTCTCCTTTACTGAGCAACTCCTGCGTCAGGCGATGAAGAAATAATTCTGTACGTCGTGAATGGCGATACCAGAGCCAGACCAGCGAGAATAAACAGGCAGCCAGGAAAGCTATCAGATAAACCATAGGTTAAACCTTAACACTGAGCCTCCTTCGCTTGAGAAAAGAACGGGTCCTTTTCCATGGCAGGGTTACCCCTGCCCTGGACCTTGATTACTCGTAACTTTCCTTGATGGAGTGATAGCTGTCAAGGAATGCGTCGCTACCCAGATCGTCCGGACTCACCGGCAGGCCACGTTTGACAAACACATCCAAACGCTGTTCAAGCTCGTTGCCCGCCCTGAGTTCACCCGTATAGAAGGCGGCAGCGCGGATAAAATCCAGATAGCTGACATGATCGCCCAGATAAGGCAAATCCGCCCAGCGCTCAACCACTTCCATCACCTCAGGTGCAAAGTCCCAACTTTTGAGAACCGCACGGCCTATGGGACCCTGCATCTTGCGCACCAGCGAGCGCAGGTGCTCTATGGTGGTAAACATCTCCGGATGGGCTTCGGCCTCGGTCAGCACCGGCAGAGCGCCAATGTTGTGCACCAGTCCCGCCAGCGTCAGGGTATCGTAGTTAAGACCACTGCCAGGGTGTTTTTTGTTGTAAATCTGCAGCAGCGAACAGGCGGCAGCGGTTACATCGATGGAGGTACGCCACACTTCGTCCATCACTTCCCACACCATTTCATTGGTAGAGATAAACAATTGCTCCATGGCTACAGACGTCGCAATGGCTTTTATCTGGGTCAGTCCTATGCGCGTTACAGCAGAATTGATGTTTTCCGCCGGTACACCACGACTGTAAAGGGCACTGTTGGCCACTTTAATGATACGGGCAGAAATGGCAGCATCCTGGCCAATAATCTCTGCAACCTGTTTAAGACTGGAATCGGGCCTTCCCACCACTTCCTGAACTCTCATGGCGACTTCAGGCAGGGTTGGCAAAATCAGGGCATCGTCCTTCAGCTTTTTCAGCAATCCGACCAAAAGCTGGTGCTCGTTCGACATCTTGGCTCCCATCAAAAGGTTATTCTATTTATTGGTGCAGTATACCAGCCCAAACTATCAGGCGAAGTGCAAAATAGCATCATACGACGACAAACCTGCAACATTTTAGTCTAACCCGCCCGGAATATCCGACCTGTGCACTCAGATTTGCACTGAGGGGCTATGATTGAGTAAAATGCCGCCCCCGCGAGTCGCGTCCACTTTTACTTTCTTCGGGAATGAATATGTTTAAACCTGAGCTTCTGTCGCCGGCAGGCACACTGAAAAATATGCGCTACGCCTTTGCCTATGGCGCAGATGCCGTGTATGCGGGTCAGCCCAGATACAGTCTGCGCGTGCGCAACAACGACTTTAAACTGGAAAACCTGAAGACAGGTATCGAAGAAGCCCACAGCCTTGGCAAAAAATTGTATGTGGTGAGCAACATTGCGCCTCACAACGCCAAGCTGAAGACTTACCTCGACGACATGGCCCCTGTGGTTGCCATGAACCCGGACGCCCTCATCATGTCGGACCCGGGTCTTATCATGATGGTACGCGAAGCCTTCCCTGACCAGGTTGTCCACCTGTCGGTACAGGCCAACGCCATCAACTGGGCCTCGGTCAAATTCTGGCAGTCTGTGGGTATCAAACGGGTTATTCTGTCCCGCGAACTGTCGCTGGATGAAATTGAAGAAATCCGTCAGCGCTGCCCGGACATCGAGCTCGAAGTGTTCGTGCACGGCGCCCTGTGCATGGCCTACTCTGGCCGCTGCCTGCTGTCTGGCTACATCAACAAGCGCGACCCCAACCAGGGCACCTGCACCAACGCCTGCCGCTGGAAGTATGACGCCCACGAAGCCACCGAAAACGAAGCCGGTGACGTGGTAGCCATCCACACGCCAGAGAGCGCTGTGCAGCTGGAAACCCCAACGCTGGGTAATGGTCCTGCCACCGACAAAATCTTCCTGCTGCAGGAAGAAAACCGTCCCGGCGAATACATGCCAGCCTTTGAAGATGAGCACGGCACCTACATCATGAACTCCAAAGATCTGCGTGCCATTCAGCACGTGGAACGTCTGGCCAAAATCGGCGTGGATTCATTGAAAATTGAAGGCCGTACCAAGTCCTTCTACTACGTGGCCCGTACTGCTCAGCTGTACCGTCAGGCCATTGAAGATGCCGTGGCCGGTCGTGGTTTCGACCCTCACCTGATGACCCGCCTCGAAGGTCTGGCCCACCGCGGTTACACCGAAGGCTTCCTGCGTCGTCACGTGCACGATGAGTACCAGAACTACGACTATGGCTACTCCATCAGCGACAGCCAGCAGTTTGTGGGCGAGTTTACCGGTAAGCGCAACGAAGCGGGCCTCGCCGAAATCGATGTGAAAAACAAATTCATCGTCGGTGACAGCGTTGAGCTGATGACACCTCAGGGCAACATCAATCTGACTGTTGATACCCTCTACAACCGCAAGGGCGAAGCCGTTGAGGCCGGTCTGGGTTCAGGCCACATGGTGTACCTGCCGGTACCAGCCGAGGTGGATGTGAACATGGGCGTGCTGCTGCGCAACCTGCCAAACGGCAACAACACCCGCAACCCACACGGCGAAGCGGAAGTGATCCCCACCAAAGCCGAGTAATCTCGTCGGGGATACCCACAACATCCATAAAAAGGCTGCACAGGGTGCAGCCTTTTTATTTAAAACTTTGGGATGGCTATGCCGCGCCAACTGGGGGCTCAGCGACGCACCCATTCGCGCTTGGCCGTCAGAGCGCGAATCTGTGCTTCAGGGATTGCAGCAAGGGTTCCGAGCCCGACATGCGCCACTCGAGCCAGTTATCCCACTCAAGCTTCAGGGTATCCCCGGCCCGCACCAGCTCGTAGCTGTCGTAGTCTATGCCCTTATCAAAGGCGAAGGGGCTGTACTGGTCTTTTACCCGCCACCCCTCTGCTTTAAGGCTTTCAAGCACCTGATTTCCCTTATCCGTGGCTATCCATTCAAGTACCATGGCATCTCTCCTTTGCCTGCCAGCAAATCTGCTGCATCCAGAAATCGTTTACGCTCACCGGGTATTGCCGCAGCTCCTGGCAAAAGGCACTGGGCCGAGCCCCTGGCAAGCTGCTGTATAAAAAAGTAGCACAACGCCATGACACTTTGTATGCAACTTTCACTGATGCGGATATTTGCGCTGATATCAAAGCCAATGGAACCCCTTAAACCCGGCCGCAATATCAGCCAGGCCCAGCTTTCGCATTAAGTGCCTGAGTGCGTTTTGGATATTGTCACGGCTGGGGGCGGAATGCCGCCTCCACGCTATGCATCTTGACTTAAATGATGACGAGATACTCAGGCTCAAAGATACTCAGGCTCAAAGTATCGGGCCTGGCCTCAGGCCATTGACCTTGAGTGACTCCGCCGTTGGCAGCAAATTAATCTTTTTTTTCTGTGTCATAGCCCGCAAAGCCAGCGACAACACATCGACTTAGTTATTTGATGCCGCAAAAGTTTTATTATTTTTTTATATGCTTAAACCCGATTATTACAAAGGGCGATATCACCCAGCCGGATTTAACACTGCGGGTAAGTGGAGGTAAGTGGAGGTCAGTGAACATCGGGACCAGATTATTTGCCCCGATATACAAGAGTCAGTTTGATAAGAAACAAGCCAATCACCGCGGAAATTACCGACGCAACCAGGATACCGACCTTTGCCTCATCGATATGAGCAGGTGAAAACGCCAGTCCGGCGATAAACAGAGACATGGTGAATCCTATTCCGCATAAGCAGCCACCAGCCAGCAGCAGAGGCCAGGTTAGCTCTTTCGGACGTAAGCCTATATGTAAACGTATCGCCAGCCAGCTAAATAGATAAATACCCAACGGTTTGCCAACCGCCAGGCTGATTACTATTACTCCCGTCAATGGGGCAAAGACCGTCAAACCGTCAAGGGGGATTCCCGCGTTGGCAAATGCAAACAATGGCATAACAGCAAATCCGACCCAGGGGTGAAGTAAAATTTCCAAACGTTCTACCGGCGACAGAGCCTCTCTCGCGGCCGCCTCAGCAGTGCTCAGTGCCATTCTGGCCTGGATATCACCACTCCAGTCCTGCCCATGGGGATGAGTGACCACGTGTTTGAATATCTTAAAGAGACGTTCTTCATTCACCCATTTTGTTGTTGGCGTCATCAGACCCAATATCACGCCTGTTACTGTTGGGTGGATCCCCGAGTGTTCAACGGCGAACCAGGCCATGGTGCCCACCATAAAGTAGAGCATCAAATTCCGGATCCCAAGGAGTGTCATCGCCCGAACAGCAATAAGGGCAATGAGCGCAGCCAGCAATGCCTGATAGTTAAGCGCATCCCCATAACCAATGGCCACCACCAAAATGGCGCCTATATCATCAACGATGGCCAATGAAAGTAAGAAAATCCGTAATTGTTGAGGAATGTGTTTTCCCATTAAGGCCAAACAACCAATCACAAAAGCCGTGTCGGTTGCCATCACCATTCCCCAGCCATGGGCTGCAGGTTCGCCCGCAGTCAACAACAGATAAATGGCAGCCGGCACGAGCATTCCACCGATAGCCGCACTCACAGAAAGCATCGCCTCACGGGGGTGACTCAGCTCGCCCAACACGAGTTCACGCTTCAATTCCAATGACACCAGGAAAAAAAAGAGCGTCATGACGGCATCATTAATCCATTCACCCAGGGTCATCCGAAATTCAACTTGTCCCAGAGCAATGCCAAACTCTGTCTGCCACACGGCAAAATACTGAGCGGACCAGGGCGAATTAGCCAATAGCATCGCCAGCAAGGTAGCAATCAATAAAACACCGGCTGCTGCCGTTTCTATGTGCAGGAACCGGCCCAGCGGTTTACTCAACCAGTCGATGAGTTCATCAGGCATAGCCTGGAATTTATCGTCTTTACTTTCGTTATCGTTTCCAACCATGAATTCCCCTGGCCCCATACGCAACAGGGTTAGTCTTTGCGTCCCTTTGTCCAACGGTGGTATCCCGTCCACCAGCGCAGCGGGAGCCCGTGAGTTGGCCGATGTTTACCGCGCGATCCTGGGTTAACAAACACACCTATGCCACAGTTTGGCTGTTGCAACGAAAGCTCAATCCCCTGTCCAGCCGCTAAACCCGGCTCTCTTGGCACAAGAGACAAATGAAAATTCAGTGACGGTTTCCAGCCAGCGACAACGCCTAAATACATTGTCCAATTCCTGTATAGTTCAACTGGAGGCAAAAGAGATACATTAGTTGCCCGGCAAGCCTTTCATCCGCCGTAACGCTTCGCTACCACTACCTCTGCCTTGGCATTAGGGTCACTTGTGAGAAGTGCCCAAAACCTTGGGCAATAGCAACGGAATCATGTTTTGAAGTGAGCAGCGAGCCTGCAAATGTGAGGAGGAACAGCAATAACAGCAGGATAAAAATTTTCCCGCTGAATCCCTTTCCGGTCAGCAGATTTTTAAACACGGAGCACCACCAATTTGAGGTACTCATCTTAGGTGTATCAGAACCTTTTTTTGCGGTCTCAGTGGATTCATTGTCTGGGGTGAAGCTCATATTAATTCCTTAGAATGCATCGATATACATTCGTAAAGATCCCGCAGATAACCTTGGGATCCCGGCGTAAATTCAGATGATTCTTCAAGGCCCATGAAAACGTGACTTCTTACCATTCACAGGGAGATCCAAATCAGGATTCCTCCCTACCGATTCTCTTCCTGAGGCTCCTCAAAATCTTTTGGTAAGGGCCGGCGCAAAGAACCTTTACCTGACGCACGCCTTTGCTCCTGCCAGGGCTTCCTTCTAACATCGCTGGGTTTGGTATCTTTATTGGGGTTAGACTGTCGCATAAGTACCTCTGTCTTTCTCATCGCCAACCTGATTGCCAGCGGCTGAGGTAACCACCTTAACAGTGCAGCAATGCAACTTCCGTTCGCTGACACACATAGCCCTGTATTCCTCTCGTGACGTTGCCGAAGTTCAGGCTTCACAAACCTGTAAGTCCAGCACCTATGTGGCCTACCGAACTGAACTCCCCGAATGATAAGAGCACACTGAGATACTCTGCGCTTAACGGTCAGTAATACCCTGATATGAGCCGCTTCCCACGGTAAGAGGCTGCTCAGAGAGCGATTGCAGACTGAGAATGGTGCAAGATACCGGTGCAAAATATACCCGTTAAACATTCCGGGTTGCCCACCGAAAAGTCTCAAAGATGAGCCGACAACACCTCCAGGCTCGCCATTACCAAAAATAAAACAAAGACTTAATATCAAACTGTCGCAGTGCATATATCACGTATGGGATACATCACATGAACGAAATCACAGTCGAAACCAGGCAAACTCAAACGGCAATCGGAAACGATCGTGCACTGTTTGAGTTCTTTCAGTTAAGTGGCAGAACGCTGTGCCACAACCAAATCTACAACCATAAGGATGAAAAGCTGGGGAAATTACAAGATTTGATGATTTCACTGCCCTCAGGGACAGTGCTATTCGCCATCATGTCAAACGGTGGATTTCTGGGGGTTGGTGAGCGGCTACTTGCCATTCCCTGGCATACATTAACCCTGGACAAGGAGAGAAAGTGCTTCGTTCTGCCTTTATCATTGGAACGGTTAAAGCTGGCGCCATCATTTGATTACCACAACTGGCCAGACATGAACGATGTGCAATGGAGGCGAGAAATGAACAGGTATTTTGGATTGGGGCAGGTCATCCGAAACAACTAACCCGACTCGTCAGCGTCAAAGAAGATACATGCTAACGCTCATGAGCCCGTCTCCTGAAACATGGCGGCGAAAACAGGGTTGGGCAATCATCAGCCAGGCTAATGGCTCTTTGCAGACCTATGTGAAGTGAGATTGGCATAAGACTCAAGCCGGTCGGTTTCTGTTTTGACCACTTGGTAGCACTCACAACTCAGCGCCTCCAAACGGGGTCGGTCAACCACAGTGATGTGGCCGCGGCTATATTTGATTACCCCTGCCTTTTGCAGCTTGCCAGCGGCCTCAGTTACCCCCTCCCGTCTGACTCCCAGCATGTTGGCAATCAACTCCTGAGTCATCTCAAGCTTGTTGCCGGGGAGGCGATCCAACGACAGCAGCAGCCAGCGGCAGAGCTGTTGGTCGATACTGTGATGCCTGTTGCAAACGGCGGTTTGCGCCATTTGGGTGATCAATGACTGGGTATAGCGCAGCATCAACATTCTTAACTCCGGAATGGCGTTAAAATCCCGGCGAAGCTCCGCTGCGGACATCTGAAAAGCCCAACCACCACTTTGTACAATCGCCTGGCTGGGTGTGCTGTCCCCCCCCATAAATACCGCCACCCCGACAATGCCCTCACGACCTACCACTGAAATCTCGGCTGAAGCACCGTTTTCCATCACATAAAGTAATGAAACAATACAATCGACAGGAAAATACACCTGTTTCAACTGTTGTCCCGATTCGTATACGACCTTACCCAAGGGTAATTCCACCAATTTCAGGCCTGGGAAAAGTACCTGCTGCGCATCTTCAGATAGTGCCGCTAACAGCAGATTGTCCTTTGGATGATGAGTTACTTGCATGTTCTTTCCTTAACCTGTTGAGAATATATCGGGTAAGGCGTTTGAGCCGTGACAATCTGTTGGGGAAACGACCTAATTGAGGATTGATTGCCGGCGGAATCGATTGAGTGGGACGGGATATGAGTACCCACTGAGGCTCAGCTTAGCCTGATATGAAACGAATGCTAAGTACTTTGCACCAATTGCACTCTCGCTGAAGGGGGTGGTCCCAGGCCAGATTGGCCAACTTGCCCACTGGTGTAAAAACTGCCAGCAGCCCCCCACTGCTGTAGGCTCATTCAACTCAACTTTATGTGTATTGGTGAAAATCCGATGTCGACACGTCCATGTCGGCAACATGAAAATCACAGACCATTGTGCCCTGCCAAAACTGCATCTGCGTAAACCTTATGTAAGAAACCGACGTGTTACCCTGTGTGTTACTTGTGTGGTAAAATCTACGTCTTTCATCCCGCTTAAACCCAGCGGATGCTGGTGAATTTGCTTAGCAATAAAAACGCAACCATCTGTTAAATAATCATTTATTTTGGAAAACATACCCAATGGCACTTATCATCGATGACTCATGCATCAACTGCGACATGTGCGAGCCCGAGTGCCCAAATCAGGCGATTGCCATGGGCGCTGAGATCTATGAAATCGATCCTGACCGCTGTACCGAGTGTGTGGGCCATTACGATAAGCCCACCTGTGTGTCCGTTTGCCCCATTAACTGCATCGACCCGGACCCCGCTCACCCAGAGACGCAGGACGAGCTGCTTATTAAATACGCCCGGCTTACCGGCAAACTGTAAACTCACAAGGCCATTGCCAAATATAGAAAAGGCGCTGACTTCAGCGCCTTTTTCCTGGCCAATTTTCAGATGGCAGGTCGTCACCTTTGCTTTGTTTGGTTCATGGCCTGTTGGGTTCTTTTCTTATTTGCCAAACCGCATACTCGCTCAGGTGCTTTTGACCTTGTCGATTGATTTTTGCGAACCCAGATCAGATAACAAAGACAACAGCAACATCCCCAGCAGTACCGCCACCAATACTGAGCCAAGGCGCATCAGCGATGAGGTGAGTGACGCGGCCCCCTGATGGCTTGTCACCTGATACACCAACATCACAAAGCCACTCATCAGCAGCTGGAATTCTGCCATCGATACCTTTTGCGCCGTCGCCGCCGCACCAAGCCAAAGCGCCAAAGCAATCGCCAGTATCATTTGCAGCCACCAGTGCATGTCCAACCAAAAGGCTATCAACAGCGGCAGGCTGTACACCACCGCAAGCCAGGTGGTCCAGAGCCGCTGGCGTGCATTGTGGCTGCCGGCAAGGGGATTGGGATCCTTTATTAAGCTGGCGAGGGTGATAACTATCAGTAGCGCATGGCTGCTGTCGACGCTCATCAAGAGGAAGATAATCAGCATGATAAACAGCGCCTTGGCCAACACCTTGAGCCAATGACTGGGGGTGACCTCCCAGCTGATATCGGTACTCACTTCCAGTTCACCACCCGGAAACAGCCAAAACATCAGATAGATAATGACAATGGCACTGATAAAGGCCAGCGCCAGCAGCCAGGGCAGATTGGTCAGCGTCATGGCGTATTGAAACTGCAGCACTGAAACCATTATCCCCAGGATCATCATCATGGTCCCGACCACGTCTTTAGGGTTTAAGTGAATACGGGACAAGCTGTAAAAAAGCACGGCGAACAGAAACAGCCAGGTGCCTGTGCCCGTGCCGCCAAGCAGAGTGCCTGCACTGCTTTGCACCAGCGCAGCCACCACCACCACGGCGGTAAGCTGAAGCAGCAGTGACACCGAGGGCTTGCCGGGCATCAGCGTGAGCATGACCACGGTGAACACCGACACCAACATGGGTAGCGGCACTTCGAAGTATTGCAGCACAAAGAGCGGCACCAGCGTGCCCACCGCAACCCTGAGAAGCGGATTGGCGGCGGCCAGAGACGGACGCTGCTGCATGCAGGCTTTTTCCGGTACTGTGTGCCCTTGCTCGCCCATGGCTAAGCTCCCATCTGCGGTATATGGCTGAACAAATCAGGATACATAGGTCAGCTTGCTCCAGCACCACATCCACACCGTAGCCAGCATTTCTCCGAGGCTGCTCTCGCCGGTATAAAAAGCCACAGTGGCCTGAGAGCCAAACCTGAGCTCGCTGCCTGCCTCCCTGGTATCAAAGCGAATATGCACCGGGAAGCGGCGCGATTGCTGCCTGCCGGATTGGGTGGCCTCAAAGCCGGTGGTCTGATCGATATTGTTTGCGCCGCCACTGCCCCAACCGATGCTTTCCACCTCACCTTCAAACACCCTTCCCGGCAGCCCATCAAACACAATGGCCACCTTGCCGCCATGTTGAATGTGTTCAAGGGAGTTTTCCCTTACCATGGCCGAAATCCACACTTCACGGGGGTCGATAAAGGTAAGCGCGGCCTGACCCGGCGCCATATATTGCCCTGTGGTGAGCTGCACATTGGTTACCAGTCCGCGGGAAGGCGCTGTGATCCGGGTGCGCTTGAGATCGAGCTCGGCCTTGTCGAGCGCCGCCATGGCAGCTTTCAGCTCTGGATTATTTTCGCCTACAGGTCCCAGGTTCTGCTGCGCCTGAATGAGCGACGCCTCGGCCGCAGCCAATGCAGCCTTGGCGCGGTCTTCCGCTTCACGGGAATTATCCAGTTCGGCCTGACTCAAGACGCCGCGACTGGCCAGTGCCGCCACCCGCTTGGCCTGAGCCGAGGCATTGGCAAAGGCTGCTCTGGCATCACCCACCTTGGCCTGAGCAACTTCCACCGCCGCAGTATTGGCGCCAAGGCTTTGACCTACCCGCTCCAAATCGGCCCGCGCCTTGGCAAGGGCAATATCGTATTGGCGGCTGTCGATTTCAAACAAAAGATCGCCGGCGTCCACCACCTGATCGTTTTTCACCTCCACCCGGGTAATGCTGCCTGCCACCTCGGGGGTAATGCGCACCAGATAGGCATGCACATAGGCCTCAGTGGTCATGGGGGTCACCCGATCGGCCCAGAGGCTATATAGCCAAATCAACAGAACCGCGAGAAACAAATAACTACTGATTTTTTTTGAGGTCTTTGCAGACTCAGTCATGGGGTATCTCCCTGATCCATAATGGCTCTATGCTAGCGGAGCGGATTGAGGTTGGCCACCATAATCTAAACACGTTGTGAAGCAACAAGCATTTGCCCAAACCCAACCTCCCTGCGTTTGTGGCCAGGGATTGAGCCAAGCCCCTGCAAGGCAAAACACAGCGCATCAGAAAGGCAGCAGAAGACCGCAAAGTAAAAAGTTTAATACCATCAGGCCCAGGCTGGCTCGGCCCTTTGCTCCAAGGCCGCCAGGGCATTGGCAAGCTGATTCAAACTGGTCTTTACCGGCGCGGGCAAACGACCGAGGTCGATGGCAAGCAGCATATTTTTCACCATCAGCCCCAATTCAGTATCGCCTTCAATGGTGAGCCTGCGCTGAAAAAACAGGGTGTCCGGGTCTTCTTTGCCGGCTGCTATCAGTAAAAGCTCCCGGGAGTTGGCACTGAACTGCACCTGAGGTCTGGCTGGCGCTTGTATTTTAATGGCGCCATCGAAGCTCACTTCAAAGCACAACCCCAAATCTTTGACCTCAATTCCCACCCACTGTCCGGTCAGAAAATCCAGCTCTCCGGCCTTGGCTTCGTCGGCCAGCAACAATGACAACATGGGCTTAATCAGGGCGGCTTTGGCCGCAAAGGGCACCTTGGACAGGGGCAAACGCACCAGGGCAGGCGCGGTTTCCAGCATGTCTTTGGCAAGGCGTGCAGCAAACGGATAGGGCATGAAGGGTCCTCTATTTCAGGCCAAACGAGTTCAGGGCATTTTAAGGGGCTTTTAGTTTCAGCCTCTTGTCTTACATCAAGTCCCGGGCGGACAAACATGGGTACACTGCGGGCGTTTTTGGATATTTGAAGAGTGTCACACTATGGAGTTGTTGTGTCCGGCCGGCAATCTGGCCGCGCTCAAGGTCGCCCTCAATGCCGGGGCCGATGCGATTTACCTGGGGCTGAAAGATGATACCAATGCCCGCTCCTTCGCCGGGCTGAACTTTACCCCTGAACAATTAACCGAGGCCAGACGGCTCACCGCAGCGGCTGGGAAAAAGCTCTACCTCACCCTGAATACCTTTCCCAAACCGGGCGAAGAACAGCGTTGGTATCAGGCGGTGGATTTGGCGGCACGCCTGAAGGCCGATGCGCTGATTGTGGCCGATATTTCGCTGCTGGATTATGCCCACAGCCGCTATCCCGAACTGCCACTGCATCTGTCGGTACAGGCCAGCGCCACTAATCTGGGGACGCTTACCCTCTATAAAGATGCCTTTAATATCGAACGTGTGGTACTGCCTCGGGTGTTGTCGATGAAACAGGTGCGGGATCTGGCCGCTGACACGCCGGTGGATTTGGAAGTCTTTGCCTTTGGCAGCCTGTGTATCATGGCCGAAGGACGCTGCCATCTGTCGTCTTATGTCACGGGTCAGTCGCCCAATACCGGCGGCTCCTGCTCGCCTGCCAAACACGTTCGCTGGCAGCAAGAGGGCAATCAGAGCCTGACACGCCTCAATGAAGTCCTGATTGATAAGGCCTCCCAACACGAGCAGATGGGCTATCCGGTAGTGTGCAAGGGGCGCTTTATCGCCGAAGACAGCGATACTCCCGACTATCTTCTGGAATCTCCCACCAGCCTCAATACCCTGAGTCTGTTACCGGAACTGGCACGCGCCGGCGTGGTATCACTCAAAATCGAAGGACGCCAACGCAGTCCGGCCTATGTGGAGCAGGTCACCCGGGTGTGGCGCGCCGCCATCGATACCTTTAAGCGCAATCCCGGCCAGTATCAGGTTCAGGCCGATTGGGACAGGGCATTGGGTAAGTTATCGGAAGGCCAAATCACCACCCTTGGCGCCTACGAGCGCCGCTGGCAGTAAGGAGCAAGCACATGAAAACCAGTCTGGGTCCCCTGCTCTACTGCTGGGAAAAAGCCAGGGTATTTGAGTTTTACCGGGCAGTAGCCCAAAGCGATATCGAGTTGGTGTATCTGGGTGAGGCCGTCTGCAGTCGCAGGCGCGAGCTGAAAACCGGCGACTATCTGGAATTGGCGCGCGAACTTCGCCATGCCGGTAAAGAGGTGGTTCTCACCAGCCTGGCATTGATTGAAGCCGCTGGTGAATTGACCGAGCTGAAAAAGCTGGTCAGCAACGGTGAGTTTATCATTGAAGCCAACGACATGGCCGCGGTGCACCATGCCCGCGAGGCCTCTGTGCCTTTCGTCTGTGGCCCCCATATCAACCTCTATAACGCCGCCAGCATCCGCAAACTGGCCGAGTGGGGAATGCAGCGTTTCGTCATGCCGGTGGAGCTTTCCCGGGATTGGCTGGCCGAGGTATTGCGCCAGCTGGGTCCATCGCGGCCCGAGGTGGAAGTGCTGGGCCATGGCCATATACCGCTTGCCCACTCGGCGCGCTGCTTTACCGCACGTCACCATGGGCTTGCCAAAGATGGCTGTCAGATAATCTGCAAGAGCCACAGCAAGGGGCTCCTGGTGCAAACCCAGGAGTCTCAGCCACTGCTGAGGCTCAACGGCATCCAAACCCAATCTGCAGCCTGCGTGAATCTGGCCAGCGAATGGCACAATATGGCCGCGATGGGCGTGGATTGGTTCAGGATTTCCCCAAGCAGCATGTCATTGCCAACACTGGATACCACAGCGTCACTCTCTGGTACTGAGTGCAACGGTTACTGGTTCGGGGAAGCGGGTTTTAATCAGGCCGTCTGAAGAGCTCGGCTTGCCACAGCAGCATGGTCAGCAAGCTTAACCATTGCAGTGTGGCAGGCCACCACAGCGTCGGCCGTGGATAGGGTGAATAGACTTCTTCATAAAAGGGCCTGCTGATAGGCAGGCTCTCCAGCGTCAGGCTAGGCAACAGCAAGAAAGCGCTGTTTGCCAGCAGCGCCAGCAAACAAATCCCCAGAGACCAAAGCCCTCTTACCGGCGCCTGACGCAGCGCAAGGTAGAGGCAATAACCCAGACAAGCAGCCAGACCCAGGATGAAAAACCACTTCAGGGCCAGGGTATGCAGATGGTACACGTTCGATGGAAAGAGTCCCGTCATGGCCAGAGACAACCAGGTGAGCGCCAACAACAGCCATACCAGTACGCTCCCCCCGGTCTGGGTGCGCATGCCTTGCAAACAGCCCAGACTCAGCAGCAAGCCGCCAAAGAAGACACCGCCATTGGCAAGCACCGCCAGGGGTGACAGCCCATAGGTGCCAAGCTCTGAAAGGTTATGATTGAAGGGGCTGAACATCCGCGGATTATCTGCCGAACTGAACCCCAACGCGCCCCCGAGCAAACAAGCGCACAGCACCAGCCCCCCAACGGCAAACATCTGCCTGGCGAGCCGGAAAATCTTATGACACTTGCTGCCTGATCCCCTCGGGGTATCGGTAAAACTCTCGGGCACCTTGTCTCCAATCCCTGGTCATAATGTAAAAATCACTTTGTTTACCATACAGATAAAAACCGGCCTTTACAGCTAACCGTATGACATTTTTTTAGCTATCTCACATCGGTGTTTCAGTCTGCATGTCAGGAGAACGTGAAACACATCCTCCTGCGTCCAGTTTCATGCCAGCCAAGGCGCCGACATCAAGCAACAACAAGTGACTAATACTTATAGCTAAATCGGAGTAAAACCCTGATCAAATTATGGGTTACTTATGTTACATTGGTCGCCTTTTACCAAACCATAATAACCTCCAAAGCCGACGGCCGTACCTATGTCGAATATGTCAAAACATCGCCCCATCAACCAACGTGAAGTTCGCCTCAGACAGGATGACGAGCTGATTTCCACCACGGATTTGCGTGGTGTCATCACCTACGTCAATCCCCGCTTTGTTCAGATAAGCGGTTACACCGATCAGGAACTCGTGGGCCACTCCCACAATATTGTGCGCCACCCGGATATGCCGGCAGACGCCTTTGCCGAACTCTGGAGCAAACTCAAAGCCGGGCAGTCCTGGCGGGGACTGGTGAAAAACCGCGCCAAAGATGGCAGCTTTTATTGGGTGGATGCCTTTGTGTCACCCATCTTTGAAGCGGGCAAAATCGTCGGCTATCAATCGGTGCGCCGCATGCCACAAGCCACATGGGTCAGTCGCGCTACCCGTCTCTACCAGAGGCTGCAACAGGGAAAGGGCCTGCCCCGCCAGCTTTCCCTCGGGCAAAAACGCATTATTTCCGCCCTGGTTGCCACCACGGGCTTAGGTATGTGTGGATTGCTGTGGGGCCCCGGCGTGATGGTGGCCGGCGCACTGCTGATGGGGATTAATCTTGCCATTTTCTACGATGAGGCCTTTCGCATCCCTGCCCGCCTGATGGCACTGCAACAGGAGTTCGACTCAGTCAGCCGCCACGTGTACTGCGGCTATGACACCTCATCGATTCTGGACTTTCAATTATTGCTGCAACAGGCCCGCATGCAGGGCGTGCTTGGCCGCAGTCAGGATCAGGCGCTGCAACTGCAGCACATCGCCGAAAACCTGGTGGTCGCCAGCGGTCAAACCGAGGCCAGCCTCGATATGCAGCAAAAGCAACTTGAACAATTGGCCTGTGCCATGGAAGAAATGACCGCCACCATAGGTGAAGTGGCCCTCAACAGTCGCCAGACCTCAGAAAAAATTCGCGATGCACAGCAGCTTTGCCAACGCAATGCCGATGCCATGTCGGAAAAGCGCGTCCGGATCGCAAGCCTCGCCGATGCCGTGGCAGAGGCGGCCAGCAATGCCGAGCGCTTGAATCGTGAAGCCGAAAAGGTCGCCAGTGCCATGTCTGAAATCGATGCCATCGCCGAGCAAACCAATTTACTCGCACTGAATGCGGCCATTGAGGCGGCCAGAGCCGGTGAACAGGGCCGCGGTTTTGCGGTCGTCGCCGATGAAGTGCGGGCCTTGTCTTCCCGCACCCAGCAATCGACCATGAGCATTTCACGCAGTGTTGAGCAGATGTTCAACATGCTGGGGAACTGGGCCGAGGAGATGGCACGCAGCCAGGCAGAAGCCGAAGCCTGTGCTGCAGCCATTGCCGAAAGCGTTGATGATATTCAGGATATTCATGTGCAGATAAGCCAAATCCACGACTTTGCGGAACAAAATGCGGTGGCCTCGGCCCAGCAGGGCTCTGTGGTGGCAGATATGAATAAAAACCTGCAACGAATCGCCCACGGCGCCAATGAAAACCTCGCCGCCATGGCCCTGGTGGGCAAGGCAACACTGGAGCTGCAATCCAGTGCCGATAAGGCCAGCAGCCTTCGCCAAACCTTTGGTCACTAAGGCATGAGCCACAGCACTTGTGGCTCATCCTGCCTCCCAAGAGCAGACGCAACCCGTCTGCTCTTTTTTGTGAAACCCACAATAAACACTTCGCCAACACATTTACAACACGCTGATTATTATCGATTTAGTGCGTGATGTTTCCAATACTCCAGAGTAAGCTATATCCAGTCATTCGCCCTCAATAACTATGCTCAAGCTCAAACTTGAACAATATCGGCGGTGAATCGTTTTACAGCGCAGGTCTTAGAGAGTAATCTTGCCCCTCGCCGAATTCCGGCCTGCATGGACATGCACTGGCCACACAACAGTTAAACTGCGACTCGACCACGGAATGTGGGGAACAGAGTTTTATTCGCAACAGCTTAAGGTGCCAAGACAGTGGCTTCAGAAAAACAAAATCACAACATCAAGACGATACTGACCTTTATCGTCCCCTCCCTGATAGGGCTTCTGCTGTTTATGACGCCCGTCAGTTATCAGGATGCCATCACCATCCCCATCGCTATCATTTCAAAAGCACTGCAACATGCACTGAGTGATATGGCGACGGCCATAGTGACGGCAGTGGTGGTTCTGACCACCCTGGTGTCTCTCATCACCAAGGTGGCAAAGCCCAAATTCATTACCGAAAACGGCTTTTTGAATGTGCTGTTTAATGTCAGCCCCATGTGGTTTTTCATCCGTATACTTGGCGCGGCCTTTATTCTGATGACCTTTGCCGGTGTGGGTCCTGAAGCCATTACGTCAGGTAACACAGGCGGCCTGGTGCTGAATGACCTGCTGCCGGTACTGCTCAGCGTGTTTATTTTTGCCGGTATGCTGCTGCCACTGCTGCTGAATTTTGGTTTGCTGGAACTCTTTGGTGCCCTGCTGACCAAAATTATGCGCCCTGTGTTCAATCTGCCCGGTCGCTGTGCCATCGATTGTATGGCCTCCTGGCTGGGTGACGGCAGTGTGGGTATTCTGCTCACCAGCAAACAGTACGAAGGCCGTTTTTATACTGCCCGCGAAGCGGCGGTGATTGGCACTACCTTCTCGGCGGTATCCATTACCTTTTCTCTGGTGGTGATCTCCCAGGTGAAGCTTGAGGCCCTGTTTGTGCCCTTCTACCTGACCGTGTGTCTGGCCGGTATTGTGGCCGCCATTGTGGTGCCGAAACTGCCACCGCTTTGCTGGAAAAAAGACAACTACATCGATGGCACCCCAAGACATCCGGACGATGAAGTGGTGCCCGCCGGTCACAGTGTGTTTTCCTGGGGCTACGACATGGCGCTCGCCAAGGCAGCCGCCAGCGGCGGTGTTAAAGAAACCATCACCGAAGGCCTGAAAAACGTCGCCGACATGGTACTGGGGATTTTGCCTGTCGTGATGGCCATAGGCACAGTGGCACTGATGATTGCCGAATACACACCGATTTTCGACTACCTCGGCATGCCTTTTATTCCACTGCTTGAGCTGCTGCAAATTCCGGAAGCCACCGCCGCCTCCAAGACCATCGTCGTGGGTTTTGCCGACATGTTTATCCCATCGATTCTGGCAGCCAGCATCGAATCGGATATGACCCGCTTTGTCATTGCGGCCCTGTCTGTTACCCAGCTGATTTACATGAGCGAAGTCGGAGCACTGCTGATTGGTTCACGTATTCCGGTCAATCTGCCGGAGCTTTTCGTGATTTTTGTTCTGCGTACCCTGGTCACCCTGCCGGTTATCGCCGGTGTGGCTCACCTGATATTCTGAGCCTGAACCTGAACATGAACATGACAAACCGGCGCCTGGCGCCGGTTTTTATTTTCCGGCTCGCAACTTTGTCTTCAGCTTCTACACTTTAACTACTTAATCAAAGGGTTTTGTAAGTGAAGCTGATTCTTTCCTCTCTGATTCTCCTCTGTGGTTCACTGCTTTGCGCCGGTGCATTCGGCTATAAACCCGCCTTTCAAACCCTCGAAGCCGAGCACGGCTTATCCATGAATACCGTCAATGATTTGGTCACAGACTCCCGGGGGTATCTGTGGATAGCCACCCAAGCCGGGCTCAACAGATACGACGGAAAACACTTTAAGATTTATACCCAGAGCGATGCACCGAACGGGCCTTCTGCAAACGACATTTCCTTTTTACATCTCTCTGCCAAAGGCGAACTTTGGCTTTTAACCGAAAATGCCGGGGTGAATCTTTATGCCCCTCTCACAGACACGTTTACCGTGTTTGGCACCGAGGCCGGGATCCCCAATGTCCGTTTCACCGGCATCAGCGAAGACCCATCGGGCAATCTTTGGCTGGCAACGGACAAACAGGGGGTGCTGGAGTTTTCGCCAAGCGCAGGCCGGGTGGTTAAGACACACAGCATCCAGGGCCGCAGCAATGTGCTGGGTATTACGGCCGATGGCCGGGGTGGATTTTGGCTGGCCATGCTTGGCGGCGTCTCTCACCTGACGAAGGATGGAGTGTCCACAAGTCCGGATAGGCTCAGGGGATTATCGGTTTCCGCCATGGCAACCGACCCCGCGGGGAACCTCTGGCTTGGCACCGACGACATGGCGCTCTTGCGTTACCGGCCGCAAGAAGATTTGCTTGAGGATTACAGCAGTCTCTTTCCAGCGGACATCACCCGGGTCGCCATTGCCGACCTCCTGTTCGATGTCCGCAGTCACAGCGATCATCGTCACGGCGCCGCACTGGCAAGCACCACGGCTTCTGCCGCGCCAGAGGATCTGGGGCACCTGTGGATTTCCACCGCAGGCGCTGGCCTCGCTGAGCTGGAGACAGGCACAGGGCGACTGCTGCGCTATGAGCATTCCCCCAGCGATTATCGCAGCCTGAGTAACCAAACCCTCACCCGGCTTTGGTTGGATGAGGAGCAGCAATTGTGGATTGGCACCCGCAGTGCCGGTATTGCCCGTTTGTCGTTGCCATCAAGGCAATTAAGGCACATTCATGGCCAGAGCTTTGATAAAGCTAATCTGCAAAACACCGACATCCGCAGTTTTTTCCGCGACAGTCAGGGGCAACTTTGGGTGGGTTCAACCGGCGGTCTGCTTCGGGCAAATGAGTCTGCCGAGGGTGAAATACAGGGCTTTCTCCCCCATGCCTTGCCGCTGCCTGAGCTGACGCACGCCTTTATCAGCTTTATCAGCGAAGATGACGGGGGCAGGCTGTGGATTGGCACCCGCGGCCTTGGCCTGGTGATAGTCAGTGAGGACAGGCAGAGTTTCCGGCAATTTCGTCATGAGCCCGGCAACAGCGCCAGCCTGCCAAGCAATACCCTGTACAGCCTGTTTCGCGATGCTGACCGGCAATTTTGGATAACCACCCTGGACGGCGGCGTGGCACGCATGGAGATGGATACTGGTCGGTTTAGCGCCATCGACAGGAGCAACACCAATATCCTGCCGGAAGATCAGGTGACCGGTATGGCCCAAAGCAAAGACGGTACCCTGTGGATTGCCACGTATGGCGGCGGCCTCGCCATGCTCGATACCCAGGGCCAATACCGGCACTTTAATACGGATTCAACCCCTGCTTTACCCAGTAACCACTTGTTTTCCATCTATATGGAGGACGATGGCAAGCTATGGCTGGCATCGGACAACGGGGTATTTTCCCTTAATACCCAAACCATGGCCGTAGACAGAATCGACAAATCCAGAGGTTTGATAGGCGATGTGGTCTATCTGATGATACTGGATAATAACCACAGGCTTTGGGCCGGTACCGCAAGCGGACTGAGTGTAATTGATACCCGCACCGGCAACATTCGCAGCTTTACCAAAGAGGATGGCCTGCAGGATAACGAATTTAACTTTGGCGCCGCCTTTCTTGACCGGGACAACAGCCTGTTTCTTGGCGGAATTAACGGCTTCAACCATATACATCCGGAGGACCTGCCAAGGCGAACCCCACCGCGGGCGCCGACAATTCAGAGCCTGATGCTAATGAACCAGCCGGCCAAACTCCCCCCCTCCTCAGTCAACACGGGCGAGCGGACCTCGCTGAGCATCAGTCACACAGATAGCCTGTTTGCCCTTGGCTATCAATCGGCGGCCCTCACAGATGCCCACCAACTGAGCTACGAGTACCGCATGCTTGGGTTGGATGACAACTGGTTTAATGACAGCAATCTGCAACAGGCCACCTTTACCGGCCTCAGTCCAGGACTGTACCAGTTTGAAGTCAGGGCCAGGAACATCGACGGCGCCCAGAGTCCCATCACCGCCATGCGTATCCATATCGAAGCCGCGCCATGGCAAACCTGGTGGGCCTATGGCCTGTATTTACTCATGGCCACGGGTATTTTGGGGCTGTTGCTGTACATGAAGTTGTCCAAATACCGCGCCAAAATGGCTCTTATGGACAAGATTGCCCTCAGTGAACAGCGTTTACAGCAGGCGCTCTACAGCAGTGGTGATGAGTTCTGGGACTGGGAAATTGCTGCCCAACGTCTTACCCGCTCCAATACCTATCTGAGCTACCCAGCCCAGGAACAAAATCTGGCCAATACCCTGCTGGCAGTCATTCACCCCGATGATGTCGCAAAAGCCAGAGAGGTGATGGATGATTGTCTCTACCAAGGCGCGGACGAGTTTGAGGTGAGCTACCGCGGCCGCACAGGTGCAGACCAGTGGCTGTGGGTGCTGAACCATGGCAAGGTCATTTCCCGGGATGCAACCGGCCGCCCAGAGCGCATCATGGGTACCATCAAAAACATTCAGCGCCTCAAAGAAGCCGAAGAAGCCCTGCGACAGCTCAATGCCGAGCTGGAGCAAAGGGTCACAGTGAGGACTCAGGAGCTGCAGGCCAAAAATGAAGAACTCAATACCCTGCTCGAGGAGCTTCGCCAGACCCGTGACGAGTTACTGGATAAAGAAAAAATGGCCACCCTCGGCGGCTTGGTGGCCAGTATCACCCACGAAGTAAACACCCCCATCGGGATTTCGGTGACCGCAGCCTCTCACCTTCAGGACAGGGTGAAAGGATTTACCGCCGCCTTTGAAAAAGGCGAAGTGGACGAAGATGACTTTGTGCTGTACCAAAGCGAAGTGAACGACTGCTGCAAGTTGATGCTGACCAACCTTGAACGGGCGGCCAAACTCATCAGCAGCTTCAAAAAGGTGTCGGTTGACCAGTCCCACGAAGAGCTGCGGGAGTTCGACTTAAGCCAATACGTGGATGAGATTTTTCTCTCACTTAATCCCTTGCTGTCGCGCACTCCCCACAAATACAGCTACGAGTGCGACCCCAAGCTATTGATTAACAGCAACCCCGGCATTTTTTACCAGATTATCAGCAACTTGTTTAATAACTCCATTATTCACGCCTACCCGGATGGCCGCAGCGGCACCCTACAGCTCACCATCAAGCGCACCCCAGAGGGCATAGTGCTGGACTACCGTGACGATGGCTGTGGCATGAGTCAGGAGATCCAGGACAATATCTTCACGCCTTTTTTCACCACCAAGCGTGGCAAGGGCGGCAGCGGCCTTGGTATGAATATCGTTTATAACCTGGTGCATCAGGTGCTGGAAGGCGATATTGAGCTGATTACGGCTCCCAATCAGGGGGCCCATTTCATCATTCGCCTGCCCAAAAGTATGGAACTGCCACTTCCCCACTGAGCTGTCATCAGAAAGTCACAGGGCTGTCATTTATCGGTCAAACCCCTTCCTTAGGCTGTAGTCATCCCAAGGGTTTGGAGCCGATATGGACACCAATAAAGCCGCTTCTTCCGCGCAGCGCCGTGGCGCACTGGGACACTTTCGTTGCCTGTGGATTTCGGATGTACATCTGGGTACGCCGGATTGCCAGGCAGGTCCCCTTCAGAGCCTGCTTTCATCCTACCATTACGACAAACTGATACTCGCCGGCGATATCGTCGATCTCTGGGCCCTCAAGCGCCGCAGTTACTGGCCCCAAAGCCACAGGCAACTGCTGGAGCTGCTGCTGTCGCTGGCAGAGCAAGGTACCGACATAGTCTATGTGCCCGGGAATCACGATGAGTGGTTTCGCCGTTTTCACGGCATCAGTTTCCGCGGCATACATATAGAGCGCAGCCACAGGCACCACAGCCGCACCGGACTCGACGTACTGACCATTCACGGTGACGACTTTGACCCCGAAATTGCCATCGGTCGTTTCCATGTGCGCCTGGGCGACAACCTCTATGACCTGCTGCTGTGGCTCAACCGGGCACTGCACCGCTGCCGGAAAGTGCTGGGCTATCCCTACTGGTCGCTGGCCGGTTACATCAAGGCCAGGGTCAGCAAGGCACAGGCCGCCATCAGCAAGTACCGTGAGGTAGCCCTCAAACACTGTGCCCGCCAGGGGGCAGACATGCTTGTCTGTGGCCATATCCACCAGCCTGCACTCATAGAGCAGGATTCATTGATTTATGCCAACACGGGCGACTGGGTAGAAAACACCACCCTGATTGCCGAGACACCCCAGGGAAACTTCCAGCTGCTCAGGTGGAACCACGCCGAGCACCGGCTGGAGCTGGAGCAGGAAGTGCTGCTCAACAACACACGCAAGGCCCAAATCAGGGTTGCCTGAGACAGGATACAAGATGATTTTTACCGTAGATAACCTGATAGACACCCGCCTGCCCGGGATCTCGGCAAGCCGCTGGCTGAAACGCCCTGTGTCGGCTGCCCTGCGTTTTTTACTCCACGAAGAAGAATGTAACCGCATTGCCGCCGAATTCGCCTTTCTGCAGGGCGTCGATTTTGCCGGCGCTGTGCTGGAAACCCTCAACTTCAGCTTTACGGTTCCCGACAGCGACCTGGATAATATTCCGGCCAAAGGCCGGGTGGTGATTTTTGCCAATCATCCCATCGGCTCGTTGGATGCGCTGGCGATGATAAAGCTTGTTGGTGAAATTCGCCCCGACATCAAGGTGGTGGCCAACGAAATCCTGATGGCCATCGAGCCCCTCCATTCCATTCTGTTGCCGGTGCGCAACATGGGCGGTGGCACACCCAAACAGCATCTGGAAGCCATTCATCGCCATCTGCAAAACGACGGCGCCCTGCTTATCTTCCCGGCAGGAGAAGTGTCCCGGCTTCGCCCCAATGGCGTCAGGGACACCCAGTGGCAAACCGGTTTTCTGAAAATCGCCCAGGCCTGTGATGCACCGCTGCTGCCCATGTTTGCCGACGCCCGCAACTCGGCCACCTTCTACGGCACCTCCATGATCTACAAACCCCTCTCAACCCTGCTGCTGGTGAAGGAAATGTTCCGTCAGAAACAGCGAACCATGCCCATACGCATTGGTGAACTCATCGCCCTGGACGCCCTCAAGGCAAAGGACTTTGACCTCAAAACCAAGGTCACCCTGCTGAAAAACCACCTGTATCGCATCGGCAAGAACCGCCCGCCGCTGTTCAAGACCCAGAGCCCCATTGCCCGGCCAGAGTGCCGCGCAGAGCTGAAAGTGGCCCTGGGCGCCTGCGAACATCTGGGGGATACCCAGGACGGCAAAGCCATTTACCTTTACCGGCATCAGGGCTCCAACCCCATCATGCGCGAGATTGGCCGTTTGCGGGAGCAGGCCTTCCGGGCCGTGGGCGAAGGTACAGGTAAGCGCCGTGATATAGATGCCTTCGACAGCCACTACCTGCATCTGGTGCTTTGGGACAGGGAAGCACTGGAGGTGGTGGGGGCTTACCGCTTTGCCAGTGCCAGCAAGCTGCATCAGGAGCTTGGCGCCAACAGTCTTTACAGCCAAAGCCTGTTTGATTATGCCGACGCCTTCGCCCCCTGCTTTGCCGAAGGACTGGAGCTTGGCCGCAGTTTCGTGCAGCCAAGATACTGGGGCAAACGCAGTCTGGATTATCTCTGGTTTGGTATTGGCGCCTTCCTCGCCCGCAATCCCCAGTATCGCTATCTGTTTGGCCCGGTTTCCATCAGCGGCCAGCTCCCCCTGGCAGCCAGAGAGATGTTGGTGGATTTTTACGGCCGTTATTACGGCACCAAAGCACCGCTGGCGGCCCCGAAACAGGCATTCAGATTGTCTGATGAGCGCCGGCGCGAGCTGGACGCGCTGTATCTGGGGCTTTCCATGGAGGACGCCTTTAAACGCCTTAAACACACGCTGTCTGGCATGGGCGTAGCTGTGCCAACGCTCTACAAGCAGTACACGGAGCTGTGCCATGAAGGCGGCGTCTCCTTTGCTGCATTCAGCGTTGACCCGGAGTTCGGCCACTGCGTCGATGGGCTGGTGACAGTGGATCTGACCCATCTCAAAGACAAAAAACGCGAGCGATATTTGGGCGTGCATAGGCCAGAAAATGCCCAGCCGGTGCTCGCAGAGGACGAAGGAGTCTGATATACATAGAGAAACACAGTTTCTCTGGGGCAGAAAATGGAACTCTTGATTGCCGATATCATGATCACCCGGGTGGTCACGGTAGAAATGGATGACAGGCTGCAACTGGTGAAGGAAATCTTTGATCAGGCGAGTTTTCATCACCTGCCTGTAGTGGATGAAGATGGCAGCCTCAGCGGCATGTTGTCGGAGCGGGATCTGCTGCGCGCCATCAGCCCCCACATTGGCGCCATCGGTGAGACCAATCGCGATCAGGAAACGCTGCTCAAGCGTGTGCATCAGGTGATGACCCGCGAACCTGTGACCATAGCGCCCCATAAATCATTGGATGACGCCAGTTATCTGATGCTCGAGTACGGCATAGGATCGCTGCCGGTGCTGGAAGACGGCAAGCTTGTAGGCATCATCACCTGGAAGGACTTGCTCAGGGCCTACAGCCACCTTGGCCACCGCCCCTGACGCTTCTGTTCATATTTTTACATAATTTATCAAAAGCCATTCACGCCCGCCCGCAAGGCCATTCACAACCTTTTTTTATAGTGGACGCATCAAAAAAACGGAGATGCGTCCATGTCACACCCCACTCAATCCCCCAAGGAGAACAGAAGCCGGGAGCTTAAGGGCTTAGGCTTTATTGTTTTTCTGCTTTTTCCAGCACTTACCGTCACCTTTATCAGCCTCTACGGTTTGGCGCTCTGGGTTTACCAGGCCGTCACCGGCGTTGCACCCCACTGATTTTCGAGGATATTGCATATGAAATGGTTCTCTTCTCTCTGGCAAACCCTCGGTAAGCCCGCACTCAGCCTGAGTCTGGGCTTTATTGCCATCAGCGCCTTTGTGATGGGCATTATTTTCTGGGGCGGCTTTAACACGGCGCTGGAAGCCACCAACACCGAAGAGTTTTGTATCAGCTGCCACAGTATGGAAAGCAAGCCCTATCAGGAGCTGCAACAGACTGTGCATTGGTCAAATCACTCCGGCGTGCGTGCCACCTGTCCCGACTGCCACGTGCCCCACGACTGGAGCCGTAAAATCGCCCGTAAGATGGAAGCCTCCCATGATGTATGGGGCTGGCTGTTCCAGACCGTCAACACCGACGAAAAGTTTGAGGCAAAGCGTCTCGAGATGGCGAGCCGCGAGTGGAAACGCTTCGATCGCGATAACAGCCTCGCCTGCAAAAACTGTCACGATTACAACTCGATGAAGTGGGACACCATGTCACCACTGGCGCAAAAGCAGATGAAACGCGCCGCCGAAATCGACCAGTCCTGTATCGATTGCCACAAGGGCATTGCCCACAAGTTGCCGGACATGGGCACCGCCCGCGCCCCTGAGCTGATTGCCGAAGTCGGCAGCGGCGTAACCCCAAGCGTGGGCGAAAGTTACTTCAGCGCCCTGACCAAGCCCTTGTATCTCGATGCCACCACCGCCGAAGAAGCCGGCACCCTGAACGTAGCCACCAAGGTCAAGGTACTGGAAACGAGCGGCAAGCGCGTCAAGGTGGCCATCGAAGGCTGGCGTAAGCGCGTGGGTGCAGGCCGGGTGATTTACTTCAACTTCGGGGTCAACATCCTCTCGGCCCAACTGTCGCTGGATGCCGCCAAAACCCCGGACCTTATCCGCACCTTCGAAGAAAAACAGGACCCCATGACGGGCCTCATGTGGGAGCGGATTGAAGCCGACATCTGGACCGATGCCGATTACCTGCTTGGCGACATTGCCCCGCTGTGGAGCTACGCCAAAACCACCTACAGCAGCAGCTGCAGCGTATGCCACACCCAGCCTGAGGAAGCGCACTTCGATGCCAACACCTGGCCGGGCATGTTCCAGGGCATGTTGGCCTTCGTCAACATGGATCAGGACACCCAGGCGCTGGTACAGAAGTACCTGCAGGAACACTCAGCCACCTTTAACAAAGATGCCCACTAAGGGGAGACAATCAGATGAAAAGACGTGATTTTTTGAAAGGCCTGATGTCAGCCTCCTGCATGGCCATCGGTGGCACCAGCCTGCTTAGCCCATTAAGCGCACTGGCCGCCCCCCGCGGCCGTGACGAGTGGCTCACCACCGGCAGTCACTTTGGCGCCTTTAAAATTCGCCGCAAAAATGGCGTGATTGCCGAGGTCAAACCCTTCGAGCTCGACCAGTATCCAACGGATATGATTAAGGGCATCAAGGGGCTGGTGTACAACCCATCCCGTATTCGCTACCCCATGGTCAGGCTCGACTTTTACAAGAACGGCCACAAGAGCAATACCGCCGAGCGGGGCGACTTCCGCTTTGTGCGGGTGACCTGGGATGAAGCGCTTCAGCTCTTTAAAGCGTCGCTGGACGAAATCCAGACCAAGTATGGTCCAAGCGGCCTGCATGCCGGCCAAACCGGCTGGCGTGCAACAGGCCAGCTGCACTCCTCCACCAGCCATATGCAGCGCGCGGTGAGTATGCACGGCAACTTCGTCAAAAAGGTGGGCGACTATTCCACCGGCGCGGGCCAAACCATTCTGCCCTATGTGCTGGGTTCCACCGAGGTGTATGCCCAGGGTACCTCCTGGCCGCTTATCCTTAAAAACACCAAGACCCTGATTTTGTGGTCAAACGATCCGGTGAAAAACCTGCAGGTGGGCTGGAACGCCGAGACCCACGAGTCTTATGCGTATCTTGCCGAGCTCAAAGCGAAAGTGGCCAAGGGGGAAATCAGGGTCATCAGCATCGACCCTGTTGAAACCAAGACCCAGGCTTACCTTGGCTGCGAGCGCCTGTACATCAACCCCCAGACCGACGTCGCCATGATGCTCGCCATCGCCTATGAGCTGTATCAGCAAAAGCTGTACGATGCCGAGTTTGTGAAGAGCTACAGCCTGGGCTTTGAAGACTTTTTGCCTTATCTGCTTGGCAAAGCCGACAACACCCCCAAAACGCCGGAGTGGGCCGAGGCCATCTGCGGTGTGAGCGCCACGACCATTCGAGACCTCGCCAGGGTGATGGTGAAAGACCGCACCCAAATCATGATGGGCTGGTGTATCCAGCGTCAGCAGCACGGCGAGCAGCCTTACTGGATGGCGGCGGTGCTGGCCACCATGATTGGGCAGATTGGCCTGCCCGGCGGCGGCATCAGCTATGGTCACCACTACTCCAGCATCGGCGTGCCCGCCACCTCGGCGGCGGCTCCCGGCGCCTTCCCCCGTAACCTCGATGAAGGCAAAAAGCCGCTCTTTGACAGCAACGACTTCAAGGGCGCCAGCAGCACCATTCCGGTGGCACGCTGGGTGGATGCTATTCTCGAGCCCGGCAAAACCATCGACGCCAACGGCAGCCGGGTGACTTACCCCGACATCAAGATGATGGTGTTCTCCGGCAACAACCCCTGGAACCACCACCAGGACAGAAACCGCATGAAGCAGGCCTTCCAGAAACTGGAAGCCGTGGTCACCATCGATGTGAACTGGACCGCCACCGCCCGCTTCAGCGATATAGTGCTGCCCGCCTGCACCACCCTTGAGCGAAACGATATCGACGTATACGGCAGCTACGCCAACCGCGGCATTCTGGCGATGCATAAGATGGTGGAGCCACTGTTCGACAGTTTGTCTGATTTTGAAATCTTCACCCGTTTTGCCGCCATCCTTGGCCGCGAGCAGGAATACACCCGCGGCATGAACGAAATGCAGTGGATTGAGCACCTGTACAACGAGTGCCGTGAGGCCAACAAGGCCAAGTACCCGATGCCGGATTTCGCTACCTTCTGGAAAGAAGGTTATGTGCACTTCGGTGAAGGTGAAGAGTGGACCCGCCATGCGGATTTCCGTGCCGACCCGGAAATCAATCCGCTGGGCACCCCATCGGGCCTGATTGAAATTTTCAGCCGCAAGATTGCCGCCTTTAACTACGATGACTGCCCCGGCCACCCCATGTGGATGGAGAAAAAGGAGCGCAGCCACGGTGGCCCCGGCAGCGACAAGCACCCGCTGTGGCTGCAATCCTGCCACCCGGATCAGCGCCTGCACTCACAGATGTGCGAAAGCGAAGAGTACCGCGCCACTTACACAGTCAAGGGCCGTGAGCCCGTGTACATCAGCCCCGAGGATGCCAAAGCCCGCGGCGTAAAAGACGGCGATATAGTGCGGGTATTCAACGACCGCGGGCAGCTGCTCGCCGGTGCGGTGATTTCCAAACGCTTCCCCAAAGGCGTTATCCGTATCCACGAAGGCGCCTGGTATGGCCCCGTGGGCAAGGATGGCAGCAAAGAAGGCGGCAGCGAAATCGGCGCATTGTGCTCCTACGGTGACCCAAACACCCTGACCATGGACATTGGCACTTCCAAACTGGCACAGGCCTGTGCGGCCTACACCTGTCTGGTGGACTTTGAGAAGTTTGAGGGCAAGGTGCCCGAGGTCAGCTCATTCACAGGCCCTGTGGAGGTAACTCTGTCATGACAACGTCTCACTCTCCGATTGCAGAAACGTCGATTGCAGAAACTTCTTTTGCAGAAACAGGCGACGTTATGGCCGCTCGCGACATGAATGCCGTCCGCGCCTCGGTGTGGCAGCTTCTAAGCTCACTCTTTGCCAAAGAGTTAAGCGCTGAGCGCATCAAGGAGCTTGCCGCCGCCGAACTGTGGCAGGCATTTGCCGGGGAAGCCGAGCTTCAGGCGGCGGCCGCACAAATCCGGGCTGCCTTGATTGCCGCCGCTCAACATGATGCAAGAGCAGGCGGCCCACAAGTCAGGGCGGCCGCCCGTTTCGAGCTTGCCGCCGATTTTTGCAGCGCCTTTTTGCAAAATGCCGAGCACTGCGCCGCGCCTTACGCGAGCCTGTATCTTGGTGATGCTGGCGAAGCAGCGGGGAATGAGATAGCCACCCAGGATAAAGCCGCCAAAGATAAAACCGAGCGCAGCCTCTACGGCGAAAAGCATCAGCTGATGAGTGATTATCTGCGCTCGGCGGGCCTTGGGCTTGCGGATGATTTTCGCGAGCCAAGCGATCACCTGGCGGTGATCCTTGCGCTGATGGCGCACCTGTGCGCCTCAGCAAGCCTTGATAGCCAGCGGGCGTTTCTTGAAAGCGCCATTTTAAGCTGGCTGCCTGAGTTTAACGCAAGGCTTGGCAAGCTTAAGCTTGTAAGCCCACTCTACAGTGCCCTTGGCGACTTTACCCTCGCCTGGGCAAGGCTGGATGCTGAGCTTTTACTGGCCTAACAGAAAGGAGCGGCAGAGAGGTGACAAGAGGGCTGACCCGCTTACCAAGTCAGCCTCTTACCAAGTCAGCCCATTAGCATTGAGCCAGCTCATCAATTGGGCTTAATCAATCATTGGGCTTATTCAATCATTGGGCTTAATCAATCATTGGCGTTGAACCAATCCGCCAGCGCCGACAACGACGCCTGCCACAGCTCCCTGAGCTCTGGCAGGCGTTTTTGTTGCCACTCACTTTCCGTTATCTCACCGCGCTGCAGCGCCCTTTCCAATTCGGCCGCCGCGGTGGCCAGCGCAGCCAATCCCATGCTGGCACTGGCACCCTTTAAGCTGTGCAGGCGTGTTTGGCACACATCCAAGGTCACGTCCCGTTCAAAGGCCGCAAATTGCTCTTCACTTGAAGAGCGAAACTGCTGCGCCATCTCATCCAGGGTTTCGCGCCCGAGAATATCCAAATCGAGCTTAAGCTGCTCGGTATTCAATAAGTCGCAGCTGAATGCCTCAAAAGCACGCCCCGAGGTATGTGCCGTGCTGATGGGTGGCGCTTGTGTCAGTGGCGCTTGCATCAGTGGCGCTTGGGGCAGCGAGGCATCTCCCAGCCAATGGCCGAGGGCCGCCAGGCTCAGGGGCTTGGCAAGCACAGTCTCTATGCCTGCCTCCTGATAGCCTGCCACCGCATCGGAATCCACCTGAGCGGTAAAGGCCGCGAGCAGTATACCGGCGGGCAGCAAGGGCAACAGGCTCTGACCATCACCGTCGGGGAGCTGCATATCCAGCATCAGGGCATCGAATTGCTCTGATGCAAGCAGATGCTGCGCCTCGGCCAAGTCCCTCGCCCAGGAGGCATCGTGGCCAAGGGTGGCGAGATACCCACGGGCCACCAGCGCATTGACCTGATTGTCTTCCACCAGCAGCACCCGCCTGGGCGGCGCGGCGACAAAGGACTGCACCGCCGCCTCGGCCGGGGCATTGCAGTGAACCACTGGCAGACTGAAACTGAAGCAACTGCCAACGCCTTGCTGGCTTTCCACCCGAATACCGCCCTCGTCCCAAGTGCCACACGCTTCGTCAGCAGCATCCATCAGGCACACCAGTTCGCGGCTGATGGCAAGCCCAAGCCCTGTGCCTCGGGCCCTCCCCTGCACATCACCGGTTTCATAAGGGATAAAGAGCCGCTGCCGGGTCGCCTCATCCATGCCAACGCCGGTATCGGTCACACTGAAATGAAGTCTCGCCCCCTGTGCGCCGACCTCCAACACCACAGAGCCGCGCTGGGTGAATTTGATGGCATTGCCAAGCAGATTGAGCAGCACTTGCCTGAGTTTTGGGCCATCGAGACTCACATATTGCGGCACGTCAGGCGCCAGCAGCTCGAGCCTGAGCCCGGCAAGACTGGCGCCGGCCAACATCAGGCTCATCACCTCATCCAGCAGCCGTGGCAAATCCACCGGCGCAGGCTGGGCCTTGAGCTGACCTTTTTCGAGCCGTGAGAAATCAAGAATATCCGACAGCAGGGTTTGCAACAGCACGGCACTGTAGCGCGACAACCCCAACAACTGATGCTGCGCTTCACTGAGGTTTTTATCCTTGTCCAGCAGCTCCAATGTACCCATCAAGCCATTGAGCGGAGTGCGAATTTCATGGCTCATGGTGGCCAGGAATCGGCTCTTGGCCTGGTTTGCGTTTTCTGCTGTTTCACGCGCACTGGCAAGCTCGGCGGTACGCTCTATCACTTTGACTTCCAGCGCCGCCTTGTGACTGGCAAGTTCACGGGCACTCTGTTTGAGCTCGTCGGAAAGCTCCTGATTACGGATAGTTTTGGCTTTAAAGGCCTCGATGGCTTCTGCCATGGCGGTGAGTTCATCATCGCCATGGGAGTCGAGGCTGATGTCGGTATTGCCCCTCGCCAGGCTATGCATGGCGGCGGTGGCTTCACCAAGGCGCACCGCGATGCCCTTGTAAATCACCCGGTAAGATACAAGCAGGATAATCAGTAACATGGCAAAGCCAGTGCCCCAAAGTCCCACCCCCGCCCAGGAGAGCTGACGCAGATAGTCTTTACGGGCTTCGAGCGCCTTGGCACCCTGGGTTTGCAGCGCCCGGTCAAGCCGCTGACTTAGACCAAACAGCTTATCCTGCAGCAGTTGTTGCAATGAGTTAGACGCGCGGCTGGCCGTTAAAAAATCAGCTCTGAGTTTCAGCATCTCACCCACGCCCAGCAGGCGGCGGGATTCTTCCTCCAAAGAGGCGCGGCGCACCGGGTCGCGCACCAGCTGGCTTACCCGCTTAAGTGGCCAGAGGCCGTTTTCCACCGCGCCATCAGTTGCCCCCTCACCCAGAATATCGCCAAGGGGCAGGCCCGACTCAGAGCCTTCATCGGCAAGCTCCGCCACCAGCGCTATGCGATTAATAAGGGATAAGGCACGCTGCAGCTGACTTTGAATGTCGAGATCAGTTTCTATGATGTCATCCAGTAAGCGGGCGCTGCGCGCTTGCCCTGCCTGCTGCGGATAGGCCTGACTGAGTTTTGCCAGAATGGCAGCGTCCACTACCGCAAGCTCGGCCTGCACCAGTTCCCGGGCGTTGGCGCTGGCAATGGCAAGGCTGCTGGCCTGTTCGCTCAGCGTATTCAAAAGCGACAGCTTGCGCCCTACCCGATTGCCAAGCTCAGCAAGGGCCGAAACTATTTCAGCTGAGTCACGTCCCAAAGAATTGGAAGCCTCCACTCCAGCAGCATCCACCCCGAGGCTTCGCAGCTTTTCGGCGGCGCTGAGCAGATTCGCGGTTTCGATGGAAAGCTTGCGGCCAATCAGCTCCCGCTGATTTTCCTCACTGACCCTGGCAAGCAGCTGGGTGTTTTCAGTGAGCGCCGCAGCAGACTGCACCAGCTCCCGTGCCGCATCAGAGGCAGGTAAAGAGCGCTCGTAAAGCATGTGATCGGCCTGCCTGACCCATTGCAGGCTTACAGAGCCCAAACTCACCAGCAACAGCAACAAGGCGCAGAGCAGCACAAAGGCCAGAATGAGGCGTCCGGACAGACTGGAGAAGGACAATGAAGGAGGGGTCACAGGCTCACCTATAGCTGATACACTTCGGCTGTGACCATCTTACGGAACTCTTGCCGTGAACATAAGCCCCATAATCCTTTTGCTGTTGATGGCGTTGGGTATTTCCAGCGTTCAGGCCGCCCCCTGGCAGCTTGAGCAGCGCACGCCCTTCAACGCCATTGACCAGGAAAGCAAGGCTCTTGGCCTGATCCCCCTTGGCCGCGCCCAAAAGCCCTGGAAGCTGTGTGTGCTGGTGCCGCACTTAAAGGATGCCTACTGGATTGGCATTAACTATGGCCTCATGACTCAGGCGAAGACTCTCGGCGTCAGCTTCGAGATGTTTGAAGCCGGCGGCTATCCCAATAACAAACGCCAATTGACCCAACTGGCGCATTGTTTACAGGGTGATTTCGATGCCGTGCTGCTGGGCGCCGTCACCCCCCACTTACTGAAAGACTTGCCCGGCGAGCTGGGCAAGCCGGTTCTGGCACTGGTGAACAAGCTGGATGATGACAGGGTGGGCACCCACATCGGGGTGAACTGGCATCAAATGGGCCGCCTTATCGGCAATGCCATTAAAGGGCAATTCAAATCGGAAGCGACCCTGGCGCTGCTGGCCGGGCCTGAGTCGGTGGGCGGCACAGACCTTGTTGAGCAGGGCATCGGCCAAAGCCTTAGCGGCAGCAAGCTCAAAATTGGCGCCATTCGCCATGCCGATAACAACCGTCATCTGCAGCGGGAACAGCTGCAACAACTCCTTGAATCAAGCCGTCCCGACGCCATTGTGGGCAGCGCAGTGGCCATTGAAGTGGCGGTCAATCAGTTTGGCCAGACGCCACCTTCCCATCCCATAGTGCTGGGCGCCAGTTACTTCTCCCCGGCCATTGCCCGCGCCTTGCAACGTGGCAAAATCGCCGCGGCCTGTGACGACAAGGTGGTGTTGCAGGGTATGGTTGCGGTGGATTTGGCCGTAAGGCAATTGCAAGGCGCCGGGGCATTTGGCGATATCGGGCCAGCAATTGTGGTCAGAACCCCCGGTAACAGTGATGCTGCGGCGCTGACAAACTCATTGCCGCCGGCAGAGTTTTACCCCGTTTATCACTTTAATCCCTGACGCTGGCGGCAAAGAGATATCCTTCGCCGTGAACGGTTACAAACAGCTCAGGGTTAAGCTTGCCGCGTAAGCGGCGAATAATGACGTCGATGGTGCGGTCGTTGGCATCTTCACTGCGATGACTGGTTTGTTGCATCAAACGCTCCCGCGACAGCACCTGCCTTGGATGCAGCGCAAAGGCTACCAACAGCTCAAATTCCGCCTTGGTGAGCTTGATAACCTCCTCACCCCGGGACAACTTGCGGCTGCCAAGCTCAAGCACATAATCCCCGAACTCGATTCTGTCATCGCCCTCGTCCATGGCATCCATTGCTTGCTGTTTTGCTTTGGCCACCAGGGAGATACGCCACAGCAGGTTTTTCACCCGCACCAGAAGTTCGCGCAGTTCAAAGGGCTTGGTGACATAGTCGTCGGCGCCCATTTCGAGGCCAACTATCCTATCGACGGTTTCATCACGGCCGCTCACCAATATGATGCCCACTTCGGAGCGGCTTCTCAGTTCCCGGGTCAGTGACAGACCATCGGTTCCCGGCAGATTGATATCCAACATGATAAGGTCCACGTGATTCAGCGCCAGCTGCTGCCACATGTCATCGCCATTGGCCGCTTCCAGCACACGATAAGCTTCCTTGCTGAAATAGCCTTTCAGGCGGGTGCGTATAACTGCTTCGTCATCTACGACCAGAACTGTGTAGGCCATGGGTTATCTCCGGGAACTTTGATGGCACCAGTATATTCACAATTTTTCATATTTCACATCTGGTGCGCAGAACTGAGATCCCGCTTGCAAGCCCTGTACTGAAATAACGGATATCATGCGAAAAAGTGAGCTTGCACTTTTACAGCAACTACCGCATGTTTTATGCTTAAACAAGTTTCAGCGTCCGGCAAAAAGGACCCACTATGGACGAGAGGCGCAAGTTCTCCCGAATTCTGTTTGATACCAAGGCCCGCCTGTTTACCGATTCCCAGGTCTGGGAAACCCGCATTCTGGATTTGAGCCTCAACGGCGCTCTGGTGGTGTCCCCCGACAATTTTTCCCCTCCGGGTGGCAGTCTTTCACTGGCCTTTTCCCTGCCTGAGTCAGATGTGGAAGTGCAGATGCAGACCCTCATTGCCCATCAAAAGCCCGGCATGATTGGTCTTACATGCGAACACATCGATGTAGAGAGTATCAGCCACCTAAGGCGTATGGTGGAGCTGAATCTGGGGGATGCCTCCTTGCTTAACCGGGAGCTGGAACACTTTATCGAAAGCCATGAAAAAGGGAACTGAGGTTCCCTTTTTCATTCAGGCTTCAGATTGTCTCAGAGGGCCGCCAGCGCCTCAGCAAGCTTGGACACCCCTATCACTTCCATGCCCTCCGGGGGCTTTTTCGGCATGTTGGCCTTAGGCACTATCGCACGTTTGAAGCCATGTTTGGCCGCTTCCACCAATCGCTCCTGACCGTTGGGCACGGGGCGTATCTCGCCTGAGAGCCCGACTTCACCGAACGCCACCAGATCCCGCGCCAACACCTCACCGCGGAAACTGGATACCATGGCCAGCAGCAGGGTCAGGTCAGCACTGGTTTCAGTCACCTTCACGCCGCCCACCACGTTCACAAACACATCCTGATCCGACATCTGCAAACCGCCATGGCGATGCATCACTGCCAGTAACATGGCAAGCCGGTTGGCATCCATCCCCACCGCCACCCGCCGTGGATTGGAGAGCGCCGAGTTGTCCACCAGCACCTGCAGCTCCACCAGCAAAGGCCGTGTGCCTTCCCACACCACCATCACCAGGGAGCCACTGGAGGCCTCTTCACCGCGGGAGAGGAAGATAGCCGATGGGTTGGCGACTTCTTTAAGGCCCCGCTCTGTCATGGCAAACACCCCGAGCTCGTTGATGGCACCGAAGCGATTTTTATGGGAGCGCAGGGTGCGGTATCGGCTGTCGGAGTCGCCTTCAAACATCACTGAGCAGTCAATACAGTGCTCAAGCACCTTGGGGCCGGCGAGACTGCCGTCTTTGGTGACGTGCCCGACCATTATCACGGCGATACCGTTTTGCTTGGCAAAGCGGGTGAGAAAAGAAGCCGATTCGCGCACCTGGGCCACACTGCCCGGCGAGGACTGCACATCACTCATGTGCATCACCTGAATCGAGTCCACCACTATCAGTTTGGGCTGCTCTTTAAGGGCAATGTCGCAAAGGGTTTCGACGCTGGTTTCCGATAGCATTTTCAGCTTCGAAGTCGGCAGCCCCAGGCGGTGGGCGCGCATGGCCACCTGTTGCAGCGACTCTTCACCTGTAACGTAAAGCGCGGGCATCACCTCGGCCAGCTGACACAAGGTTTGCAGCAACAGCGTACTCTTGCCGGCGCCGGGATGGCCACCAATGAGAATGGCACTGCCGGGCACAATGCCGCCACCCAGGACCCGGTCAAATTCGGTAAAGGAACTCGGGATCCGCGGCAGCTCATTCAAATCGATTTGGTCGAGGGTCTTGACCTCAGACGCCCCTGCACCGGCATATCCGCTGAAGCGGCCAGTGCGCGCAGGCGTGGCGGCACCCAACCTCACTTCGGTGATGGAATTCCATTCCAGGCAAGCGCTGCACTGTCCCTGCCAGCGGGGAAAATCCTGACCACACTCATTGCAAACGTACGCGGTTTTATTTTTTGCCATAACTGCCTAAATTCTGTATAAAATTGAGTATAGAACTCTGAAAAGCTGCCGATAATAGACTAGCAATTCCTCTCCCCATTGGCACGGCAAAAAGACAAATACCCATGAGCCTGACCGAACATTCAGCACTGATAGAACAGCTCAAACCCCTGATGTTGGAACCCAACTTCCCGCAGGTATTTGAGCAGTTAACCGCGGGAGAGTCCAACTCGACCCGCTTTTTGCTGAAGATGGAATTGAACCGCCTCGGCGCGGAGTGCACCCGCCTGATTGATTTGCGTGACAAATCTGAACTGCCCTGTGAAGAACTGCGTGTGGGGCGTCAAACCCATTTCCTCGATGAGCCTGCCAAGCAGATTTTCCAGCAGACTATTGCGCTCTATCAGGGGAAGTACACCCTGGGCGTGTATGAAGCGGTGATGAATGCCCATCGCAAACGTCGGCAAAAATCCCAGGACAATCCTTCAGCCGTTTCCCCGGCGGAGTCTCAGCCCTTTACGGTACCCGGCATAGTGCTTGGCAACTATTTCAGCCGCACCGAAGAGCGGATGAATTACAGCATGAAAATTCTGGTGTCGCAGCCGGGTCGTGGAGAGCTCCCCGGGATCACTGCCGACCTTTCGGTGGGCGGCGCCCGCATTCGGCTGCCATCGAGACACCCTTTTTCCCTCGATATTCCGTTGAAGGTAAAACTGGTTGAGCTCAGCCAGGAATTTTATTACGAAGACCTTCAGCAAGGGGTTGATTATCAGATAGTCAGTGCAGAGGGGAATGGCGAATTTACCTGGATGCGGCTCAAGCGCCTTGGGGGCTCAGAAGGGCTTTCTGAGATGCTTGCCAACCTGATCCGTGGCTATAAGTTTCGCTACAAGGTCGACATCAACGATGTATTGGTCACGGCCACAGGCCTTGGGTTTGAGCGCCACTACCTGCCTCACCTGCCCCATTTACCACTGTTTCTTGACTGCCGTGGTGACAAACCTAGGTTAAGCCATTTACTGTTAAGTCCTGATAATCAGGCGATTGTGCATTACTTCCAGGATGAAAACGACGTCAGCCAATTGGAAGGCATGTTAACCCCGGGCCGGCTTGCCATGGCACTGCGCTATGTTGATGATGCCGATCACCGCACCTTTTTTTGCTTCACCCACAATGCCAACGGCAAACTGTTTTTCTACTCGGCAACCCTGGCCGAACTCAAGCACCGTAAAGAACGGGAGCTGTTTTTCGGTTTCGGTGCGGGTAAACCCAGCTGGCGGGTGTTTAAGTTAACCATGGACACCATTGACCACGGAAAGCGATACAAGAGCTCTGTGATCCCGGGGGATGCGGAAAACTATTCCGCCCTGACCGAGCAGCAGCTTGCAAGCTTCAGCCACGTGATGCAGCTGATGGACCTGACCCACGAACCGGCCAGGCTGCAGTATCAGGGCTGGTACAACAACGGCAACGCCAATGCGCTCAAGGTCTATGGCCAGAAGAAAGCCCCCCAAAGCAGCATCAAACAGGTCTCACTGGAATTCAGCGAGCGACGCCGGGAGGCCAGGTTTGCCTTTAAAACCCTGGTGGAAATTCAACAGGGAGGAGTGAAGGTACAGGGACTGAGCAACGACATTTCCAGTCGTGGTCTGCAGGTGGTGCTGGATAACGCCAGTGCCTTTGAAGAAGGCAAACCCGTGACCCTCTCACTGCCAAAGCTGCAGGCCATTGCCGGTAAAAGCCGCTTAACCGGCCTGCCCTATCGTTTGGTGAAATCCCGTAAAGATGGCATGGTGCTGCACCTGACCGCCATCATAGGCCATGAGGTACATGCCGGGGTCGAATTCCTGAACAAGCTGATTGTTCACAATCGGGAAAAGCTGACCCAGCTCAGCGAAAACAACAGTGACATCAAAGAGCTCTCAGATGGCCTGAAAAATCTGGTGATGCGAAAGCTTTACGGCGTGCCTTTCTTTATTGAAAAAACCGCCAAAACCCAGGTGGTCAGCTTCCTCGGCACCAGTGTGCAAGGGCATGACATCACCGACATGTTTGCCGCATTGAGCAGCGAGCCGCAGCATTACAATCTGGCACCACTGCTTGGGAATGGCATGCTTAAACAGGCGGTTCTCGACCCCATTCGGACTCTGCGGCCAAACGATGAAATGAGCTATGTGGAGCTGTTTGTGCAGGTTATACGTCAGTCCAGAGGCGGCATACTGCTTAAGTTTGTGCCATCGGTAGAGCTGGGGGCAGCAGAGGCACAACTGAGCTTTATCAACCAGAGTAATCAGGTGGGTAAATTTATGGCTATTCGCCTTTACCGCGGCGCCACGGGTAAACCAGACAACAGCTGCATTCGACGGGAACTCGAATATATCCATGTACATGCGCAGCACAAAGCCAAGCAACTTGAAGAGCAGTTGTGGCGCATCGTAGGTGTGGGTGAGTTATTGGATGTCACAGATGAAGTTGTGCTGCGCTTCCAGGCACTTGCTCAGTAGAAAACGGTATCCGTTAACCGTTCGGCTCAATAATCCCGGTCTTTAAGCGCAGTGACATCGAAGCCAAGCAACCAGTCGGCGACCGCCACAAAATGATCAGATGGCGCATCCATATGTGTCAGCATACCTGCATGGTCATAGTCGTGGCGAAACCCATTTTCCCGTGACAGCAAGGTAAAGCGCGCATCGGCAGCGCAGCATTCTGCCATCATGTCTTTCACATCACAGGGGTTCCCCAGCACTGTATCCCGGGCACCTGCAATAAACCAGGCGGGGGGCAAGCCATTGGCCCTGGCAGCCGCGGCGTAGTCAAAGCCATCATCGTGATCTATCCAGTCACCACGGACCCAGTCGATGCTCTCGCTGAGGGAGCTGATACTCTCGTTATCCATGCCGAGCTTAAGGCTATCGGCCGGTAAATAACCTCGCTGGGTGGCAATGGCGGGCGCGAGCCGATTCCAGAACATATCCACCATCCACCATTTTTTAAGTGAGCGAGTCCGGATGGTTCTTTTACTGCCAAAGGTCAGCAAAGACCGCACCCCGGTAGCCATCTCTGGGAATCTTACCAGGCTGCTTGCCATCAGTACCCCACCCCAGGAGTGCCCACACCAATGGACTCCCAGCGAGCCTGGATGGCGCTCAAGAATGAATGCCTGCACCAGGGGTAACTGCTCGCGGATCACCTTGCCCTGCCCTGGGTCAACGCCCTTTGCCAGCTTGGGAGTGCTGAGGCCCCGCCCTGCCGTATCGAGTACATACACCTCAAACCCCTGCCGGGCCAAAAAGCCCGCCAGCCCCCGCCCGGAGTCACTGTAAAACACCCGGCCATTGGACATGGCACCGTGAAGCATCAGTATGGGTGAGCGCGCTGCAGAAGGAAAAGTCGGGCTGATATGCCTGAGGTGTAACTGTCCGCCGTCGTAGGGCAAAAACAACGATTGCTGACAAATAGCGTCTTTTTTCAAGGGGCTGGATGAGGGTTGGGTCAAAAGCGCTGTCATTGTTATCAAGGTCTGTGCCTGGGCCTATATTCAATCAGGCTAAACCAGAGCACAGACAAAACTCAAGAGCAATTACTCAATCCCTCAGGGTTTCAGGCTTGCAGCAAGAAGGGAAGCACCCGCAAATCCAGGGTTTGAATATGGGCATCGGCTGCCGCAGCCAGTTTGGGTTTGGCATGAAAGGCGATACCGAAGTCGGCTCGCTGCACCATGGGAATATCGTTGGCACCATCGCCAATGGCGAGGCGTTGGCCGCGTTCAATACCGTATTCATCACCGAGTCGACTGACCACATCGGCCTTGAAGTTGGCATCCACCACAGTACCTGTGACCTCTCCGGCGAGCTTACCATCCACTATCACCAGTTCGTTGGCAAAGGCGGCGTCCAGCCCCAGAGAAGCTTTAAGGTGCCCTACAAAGGGCGTAAAACCACCGGAGGCCACCACCAGCTTCCAGTCATGGCCCTTCAGCTCGGCCAGCATGTCTGTCAGCCCATCCATCAAAGGCAAACGACCGCAAAGGCTGTCGATAATCCCGGCATCGGCACCGGCGAGTTTAGCCACCCGTTGACGCAGGCTCTGCTCGAAATCAAGCTCACCCTGCATGGCCCGCTCAGTCACCTCGGCGACGGCCTCGCCAACACCGGCCATGGCAGCAAGCTCATCAATACATTCAATCTTGATGGCTGTAGAGTCCATGTCCATTACCAGCAGCCCGGGACGGCTCAGTGACGGCAGGGAGCCTGTCACAGGGAAAACTTCAAGGCCGGCTATGCCGTGAAAAGCAGCCGGCAGCGTATCCGGTGTAGCCGATACCAGTTCCAGTCCTCTGAGCGCATTGGCTCGCACCAGGGGGGCTATCGCGCAGTTAAGCTCTGTCAGGCGAGCAAAAATCAGCTCCTCAGTTGCTTTGGTTTCCCACACCAACCTCACCCGCTCTCCTTGTGGCGCTTGCCCTTCTTCATACAGCCTCAACTTGCCCTGACGGGAAGCCGCCAAAGCGTGAAGACGGGTTTGCAGCACATACTCAGGGGTGTTTTCCATGGGCGAGAGTTCTCCGGCTATCCGCTTGATGCCTTATCCTTTATGATTAGCTCAAAGCGTCAATTTTTAAGGGTCAAGGTGTTGTATCTTAAAGGACTAAAGAAAAGCCAGAAAATCAGCCGACTGCTGCAGATTGCCATTGCACTGGCACTGCTGGCGGGGCTTGTCCAGCTGTGGCAGTCAAGCCTACTACAAGGCCAGCAGCTTCTGAAGTCCCAAACCGAAAAGATGGCCAGATTGTTGGTACAACAGACGGCCTATGGCGCTGCACCGGCGTTGCTGTTACAGAACGATGAGCAATTGCAGTGGCTTGCCACCGCGCTGGTAGAGGATCCCAAGGTAATGGCGGCGGCCATCTATGGTGAACAGGGCACCCGCCTTTCCTTCGCCCAGAGTGTCTCGTCCGAATGGCTTGAACCCGACTCCGAGGAGCTCAAGTCCTTGCTCGCCCCCTTCCCACCCTATGTTGAACCCGTGATGCAGGGGGACAGAAACCTTGGCTACGTTGAGGTACGCCTTGAACCCAAATTGTTTTTGGCCGAGATTGAAGAAGCCCACAAACTCAATATGGAACAACAGCAAATTATGCTGTTGGTGGCAGGCTTAATTGGCATGCTGTTGTCGCGTTCCATGTCGTTTAAGCGTGCCCACTTTGACAGGCGCAAGTTCAAAGCCAAACGGCTGCTGGCCACCATGACGGGTGAAAAACCGCAAGAAGTGATTCGCCCGGTGGAGACGCAGCCGGAACAAGGTGAGTCAGAGACAGATAAAGCGTGTCAGTCCACGGACTCGGCTGCGATGGCGGATTCAGAAATCAGCAACGTGATTAATACCGATGCCGATAAAGCGGATGATACGGGTAAAGGGCGCTGAGAATAGCCGCCAACGCCGGAAACGTATTGATGGTGCAATCCGGACTGAAGCAAAACCATAAAACAAAAAGGCTCCCGAGGGAGCCTTTTTCGTGTACGACAGGCCTTAGCCTGTCACAGATTCAGCATCAGAGGTTGATGGCTGCATCCAGCGTCATGATGATCATGTCATTGAAGGTGGTCTGACGCTCATCAGAAGTCGTCTTTTCACCGGTGCGGATGTGGTCAGAAACGGTTACCACACACAGAGCACGGGCACCAAACTCATGGGCAACACCGTACAGACCGGCAGCTTCCATCTCTACGCCGAGCACGCCCATTTTCTCCATCACGTCGAACATTTCTGGATCTGGGGTGTAGAAAAGGTCGGCAGAGAATACGTTACCTACGCGGGTTTGGATGCCATGAGTCTTGGCAGACTCAACCACGGCGCTCAGCAGGCTGTAGTCGGCAATGGCAGCAAAGTCCTGGCCCTTGAAGCGCAGACGGTTAACCTGAGAATCGGTACAGGCGCCCATGCCGATAATCACGTCACGAACCTTAACGTCGGTGCTGATGGCACCGCAGGTACCCACACGGATGAGGTTCTTCACGCCGTAGTCTTTGATGAGCTCAGTGGCGTAGATAGAGCAGCTTGGGATACCCATGCCAGAGCCCATCACAGAGATGCGCTTGCCCTTGTAAGTACCGGTGAAGCCCAGCATGTTACGTACATCGGTAACCTGTTCGACGTTTTCCAGGAAGGTTTCGGCAATGTACTTGGCACGCAGCGGATCGCCCGGGAAAAGTACGGTTTCAGCAAATGCACCTTCTACAGCATTAATGTGTGGTGTAGCCATCTGTATAACCCCTGTATTTTTGTTTAAGACTTAAGTCTTTGATAATAGGCGACTCAAAGGAAGTCGCCAAAACGAAACTTTTTCAGCCCCCGTTAACGGGCTGGCATGAATGACTCACCGTATTCCATTGCCGCCAAACCGAAGTAGCTGGCAATAGACTGACCTATGTCGGCAAAGCTACCGCGCTTACCAAGGGAACCGGCCTTCAAACCGGCGCCATAGGCCAGCACAGGCACAAATTCACGGGTATGGTCAGTGCCCTGCCAGGTTGGGTCACAGCCGTGGTCGGCGGTCAGCAGCAGCAGATCGCCTTCTTCCAGCAGTGCCATCAGTTCAGGTAAACGGGCATCGAAGTATTCCAGTGCCTTGGCATAGCCGGATACATCGCGGCGATGGCCGTAGTGGGAGTCAAAATCCACAAAGTTGGTGAACACGATAGTGTTGTCACCGGCCTGCTTGATTTGCTCAAGGGTGGCATCGAACAGGTCTTCCAGGCCTGATGCCTTGACCTTCTTGGTGATACCGCAGTGGGCGTAAATATCGGAAATCTTACCCACACTCACCACGTCACCGCCGGCTTCTTTAAGCTTATCCAGCACTGTCTTTGATGGTGGCTCAACCGCATAGTCACGACGGTTACCGGTACGGGCAAAGTCACTTGGGCCTGTGCCTACGAATGGACGGGCAATCACACGGCCGATGTTGTAAGGCTCAAGCTCTTCACGGGCGATTTCACACAGGCGGTAGAGATTCTCCAGTCCGAAGGTTTCTTCGTGACAGGCAATCTGGAACACACTGTCAGCGGAGGTGTAGAAAATCGGCTTACCGGTTTTCATGTGCTCTTCGCCGAGCTCTTCCAAAATGGTGGTACCCGAGGCGTGGCAGTTGCCCAGGAACTCGGTTAAGCCTGCACGCTCAAGAATTTTATCGGTCAGTTCTTTCGGGAAGGAGTTTTGATGCTCGCTGAAGTAGCCCCAGTCGAACAGCACAGGCACACCGGCCATTTCCCAGTGACCACTGGGCGTGTCTTTACCTGAGCTCAGCTCCTGGCAGTGACCGTAAGCACCAATGATATCGACGTTATCGCCGAACCCCGGAGCAAACGCGCCGGTAGCCTCTTTGGCTGCATGGGCCAGGCCCAAACGGCTCAGGTTTGGCAGCTTGAGTTCGCCTTCACGGCCATTGTTGGCCTTACCATCGGCACACATTTGTGCAATGTGACCAAAGGTATCTGAACCCACGTCGCCGAATTTGTCTGCATCATCAGCAGCACCGATGCCGAAGGAATCCAGCATCAGAATAATGGTACGTTTCATAACTCTTCCCCTTACAGATCTTCAGCACGTACGTACTGGTAGATCTCAGGTGTTTTCTCAGGTTGCTTATCGCTTATCGTGATCGCGCCACGTACTGCCTTGGCAGCTTCTTCGAACGCGGCCTCCGACTGTGCGTGGATTACGGCAAGCGGCGTGTCTTGGTTGATGGTCTGACCCAGTGCGCACACATTGGATAAGCCCACGCTGTAATCCAGCGCATCACCGGGCTTACGACGACCACCGCCCAATGTCACTACGGCAAGGCCCAGCTCTCGGGTCACCATACTATAGGCAAAGCCGTCACGTTCTGCGTACACGGGGCGCACAATGGAAGCCTTGGGCAGGTATTTATCGTAGCTTTCAACAAAGTCAGCAGGACCACCCAAACCCGATACCATCTTGCCGAAAATCTCCGCGGCACGGCCGTTATCGAGCACAGCATTGAGTTTGGTACGGGCCTCAACTTCATTGGCCGCCAGGCCGCCAAGCACCAACATCTCAGCGCACAGGCCCATGGTGACTTCATAGAGGCGAGGATTGCGGTACTTACCGGTCAGGAAATCCACCGCTTCTTTCACTTCCAGCGCGTTACCGGCACAGGACGCCAGTACCTGGTTCATGTCGGTGAGCAGTGCTGTGGTCTTGGTGCCGGCACCATTGGCCACGGCGGTAATGGAGCGAGCCAGTTCCAGTGAGGCTTCGTAGGTCGGCATAAAGGCGCCACTGCCTACCTTGACGTCCATCGCGAGCGCATCCAGGCCAGCTGCCAGCTTCTTCGACAGAATCGATGCGGTAATCAGGGAAATGGACTCCACAGTGGCCGTGTTGTCACGAATGGAATAGAAACGCTTATCGGCAGGTACCAGATCGCCGGTTTGGCCTATGATGGCTACACCGGCTTCTTTTACCACTTTGCGGAACAGTTCGCTGGACGGCTCGGTTTGATAACCGGGGATGGCATCAAACTTATCCAGGGTGCCACCGGTATGACCAAGGCCACGGCCTGAAATCATGGGTACATAGCCACCACAGGCGGCGGCCATGGGGCCGAGCATCAGCGAAATCACATCGCCCACACCACCAGTGCTGTGCTTGTCGATAACAGGGCCATTCAAACCCAGGCTATCCCAGTTGAGCACTGTGCCTGAATCACGCATGGCCGTGGTCAGCGCGATACGCTCGTCCATGGTCATGTCGTTGAAATATACCGCCATACCCAGCGCGGCAATCTGTCCTTCGGATACGCTGTTGTCGGTAATCCCCTTCACGAAGAATTGAATTTCTTCTTTGCTGAGGGCCTCTGCGTTGCGTTTTTTGCGAATAATCTCTTGTGCCAGAAACATACTGCTGTCTCCAAGAATGTCGGTAGATTTCAGTTTCTACCGACAATTCGTCCTCTGGAACGCCGAAACTGTAAAAATATTACAGGCTCATATTAGCCAAAGTTAAATCGCTTCGTTTCGACGCGGATCACAAATCAGACCCGGGCTCAGTAGCCCTGGGCACCTTTAGGTGCATCTGCCAGTTCCAGTGTGTGCAACAAGCTGGACAGCAGACTGGAAGCACCAAAACGGAAAGTGCGCGGCGTCACCCAGTCTTCACCGAGGATACGAGCGGCAGTTCCCAGGAACTCGGCTGCAGCAGCGGCATCACGTACACCACCGGCAGGCTTGAAGCCCACAGCGCGGTTCTTTTCGGCAATCACGGAAAGCATGATTTCGGCAGCTTCGAGCGTAGCGTTAACTGGTACTTTACCGGTGGAGGTTTTGATGAAATCAGCGCCGGCATCGATAGAGATTTCAGAAGCTTTGCGGATAAGGGCTGGGTCTTTCAGTTCACCGGACTCGATGATGACTTTAAGGAGCACGTCGTCACCACAGGCTTCTTTACAGGCTTTCACCAGCTCAAAGCCCACGGTTTCATCACCGTCCATCAGCGCGCGATATGGGAATACCACGTCCACTTCGTCGGCACCATAAGCCACTGCGGCGCGGGTTTCGAGCACGGCAATAGCGATATCGTCGTTACCGTGGGGGAAGTTGGTTACAGTGGCGATCTGGATGTCTTCAGCATCGAGTTCAATCAGAGTTTTGCGTGCGATGGGAATAAAACGGGGATAAATGCAGATAGCGGCGGTATGACCGGCGGGAGTAACCGCTTTTTTGCAAAGTTCAATTACTTTTTCGGCGGTATCATGGTCGTTCAGCGTAGTGAGGTCCATCAACTCAATGGCACGCTGGGCTGCTTTTTTAAGATCGCTCATAGTTGTTCTCCGAGACGTAATTCAAATGAAACAGAAATCTTGTCCTGGGCAACGCCGTGAGGTGGCAGGTTGTTGGAATAATTATGGCCGGGCCTTCAGGCGATGCCAGATGTCATGACGACATAGCTACAGGTATTCAGTGTCGATAATGTTTACCACGACTTGAATCCTTGAAGACCGGAAAGGGGAAACAGAGCGTTTCTGCTTTCCGCGAAAAATCCCTTTTAACGCGAGAGGTCACAAACCTTAATTAAGCATGCTCTTTGGGATAAAACCATGCTTGAGTAAAGATTAAGACCTAAGCATTAAGTATGGAGCCGTGCAAAGCACGGCTCCACAGTACAATTAGAAGTTGTACTTGGCAGTGAAGATAGCTGCGTCGTGGTAAGCAGCAGTGCCCAGCTTGTGATCAGCGTAGCGATACTGCAGACCGAAGGTCAGCTCTTGAGTGGCATTCCACCACAGAGATACTGCACCGTTCTGACCGGTAGACTTCAGCTTGTAGTCGGTACCGTTATTACGGAACTGCTCTTCACGGGCGAATTCAGTTTCGTGCCAGTTGGTAACCATGAACTTCTGGCCACCCAGTTCGAAGTTGTAACCCAGAACCCAACCAGCCATGTAGCCGTTGAAGCCTGAACCGGCATAGGTTTGGTTTTCGTAGTGTACGCCCAGGAAAGGCTTGATCCAGAAACCAGAATCGGTGAACACGTCGTAGCTGACACCCACAACCAGGTTCTGGTCAAAGAAGCCGTCTTCTGCAACAGTCAGGCTGTACAGGTGAGAGTATACGTTCCAGTTGCTGCTACCGATGTTGGCAGCGATAGAGCCTTTGGCAGCGATACGGAATGAATTGGTAGTACGACCATCAGCGCCGGTATCGTGGTTAATGTTTTCTGGGTTTTCCAGATCGATGAAGCCGTATACGTCACCCCAAGAGTAACCAGCGCCACCTTCCAGCTCCAGGTAGATAAAGTCTTCTTTGGCGCCACCGTAACCGTTGTTAGAACGGTCTTCAGCCTTGGCAGTCCAGTCCAGGTAGTTCACGGAAATGTTAGAGAAACCGTAGAACTGTTCGGCCTGAGCGGTACCAGCAGAAACAGCAGCGAGAGTAGCGGCAGCAACGGCCATCATTTTAACGTTTTTCATCATCAACCCCATTTATCTTGGTGTTTTACTGCCTTTGGCAGCGTTTTTGTTTTTGCCCGCGTATTCTACCTTGCCGGTGCTAAAGCACAATGGCTTTGGCATAAAAACCCGAACACAAAATTCTTATTTGTGAACAAAGTCGTGAAACGACCCCTTAACTCAATTAACCATTTTTACAATTGGCTTACATCGAGTCCCATCACTGTGTTTAACAGGATGGATAAGTTTCAGACGGTTCGTTGGAAAATGGTTGCATTAACAGGGGCCCGTCAGGGCCCCTCTGCGCGATTAAATCGCCAGGAACAGACCTGCCAGAGTCGCACTCATCAGGTTAGCCAGAGAACCGGCGATAACGGCACGGATACCCAGCTTAGCCAGATCGTGGCGACGGTTAGGTGCCATGGCACCCAGACCACCCAGCAGAATGGCGATAGAAGACAGGTTAGCGAATCCACACAATGCGAAGGACACGATAGCCTTGGTGCGGTCAGACATAACAGCACCAGTCTCAGCCACTACGATACCGCCGTCAGCGATGTCTTTCAGGTAAGGAGCAAAGTTCAGGTAGGCTACGAATTCGTTCACAACGATCTTCTGACCGATGAAAGAACCGGCAACCAGAGCTTCGTTCCAAGGCACACCGATGAGGAACGCCAGAGGCATGAAGATATAACCGAGGATCAGCTCGAGGGTCAGGCCTTCAATACCGAACCAGCCACCTACGCCACCGATGATGCCGTTGATCATGGCAATCAGACCCACGAAGGCAATCAGCATCGCGCCTACGTTCAGGGCCAGGTGCATACCAGATGAAGCGCCGGCAGCAGCAGCGTCCAGAACGTTGGCTGGCTTGTCAGGATCTTCTGGCAGCTCGTCCATTTCGTTCTTGGTGTTTTCAGTTTCTGGGTGCATCAGTTTGGCCATGAGCAGACCACCTGGTGCCGCCATGAAAGACGCAGCTACCAGATACTCAATCTTAACGCCCATAGAGGCGTAACCGGCCAGTACAGAACCCGCGATAGAAGCCAGACCACCCACCATGATGGCGAACAGTTCAGACTGGGTCATGGTTGGGATGAATGGACGTACAACCAGCGGAGCCTCGGTCTGACCTACGAAGATGTTCGCAGTGGCAGACATAGACTCGGTACGGCTGGTGCCCAGGGCTTTTTGCAGACCGCCACCGATGATACGGATGACCCACTGCATGATGCCCAGGTAGTACAGCACGGCAATCAGAGAAGAGAAGAAAATGATTACTGGCAGTACGTTGATGGCGAAAATGAAGCCAACTTTGAACTGAGCCAGATCACCGAACAGGAAGTTAATACCGTTCTGGCCGTAACCGATAACGGCAGATACACCGTCGGACACAGTCTTCAGGATATCTTTACCCCAAGGTACATACAGAACGAAGCCACCGAAGGCAGCCTGAATAGCCAGCGCACCACCAACGGCACGTACGCTGATCGCCTTTTTGTTATTGGAAAGGAGGAAACCTATTCCAAGTAGGACTGCAACGCCTACCAAGCTCATTAATATACTCATTAACCATCACCCTTTTGTTAACACTTTTTAGTTATGTTGTTAACCAACCTATTTCCGAGCAAGATTATACCTTAGCCCTTGCTGAAAATCGTCGTTTTGATCAAATTTTTGAACTTAAATTTCAACTGCTTAGCAACAAAAAACATTGCGACAAACACCTGTTTAAGTGAAAAAACCTATAGCTCAAACAGTTGCAACACATTGCTTAACAGTCGTTCTGATATTAGAACATTGGATTTTTTTTGCAAATGGGCCATTTTGGTGACAATTTGACCAATCAAAAGAGGGGAATTACGACTTCCCTTAGCACTTTTGGGTGTCATTGCGGGGGAATCTGTCTCGCAAATGAAACTTTCTATCGGTAATGTTTCAACAACTTTATGCAATTTTTTCGCATCTTCATTCAACAGGAGCCCACCAACACCCAGAAGATACCCCAGCTCAATATAGCGTTTGGCAATTTCAACGCTGCCATAAAAACCATGTATAACGCCCCGGCGGGGTAACGAATGACTGGAAAGCATGGATATGAGCGGATCGTGGGATTTAACGCTGTGGAGAATAACGGGCAATTGATGTTTGCTGGCAAGCAACAACTGGGCTTCCAGCGCCGGCAGCTGCCAGTGCCAGTTTTCACCGTGCATCTTGTCGAGACCACATTCACCGACTGCAACCAGTTTCTTATCCCCACTGCAGTTGTCCAGTCGTTCGGATAATGCATCTATGGCCTTCGGCCAGTGTGCGTCAACATACCAGGGGTGAAGACCAAGCCCATAGGGACAGGCATATTGGTGGGCAACCTGAAGCTGTCTATCCCAGTGGACAGGCGAGACACCGGGAATAATGCAGGTCGTTATATTGGCCTTGGCCATGGCTGCAAACAGCGCATCTCTGTCGTGGTCAAATTCCGGGAAATCCAGATGTGCATGGCTGTCAATGAGCCTCAGGGATGCAGTCACAGGCTTTTCCTCCGTTACTCATGGTTCAGCTTGTGGTTATGGTCTGGGCAAACAAAGGCAATCAGTCCGCTGGGGCATCATCCTTTGTTTCCATCGCCTGGCGTGGCATTTTTTGTAAAGCAGTCGTCAGAAGATACGCTGATGTGGTCTTGCCCGGTTGGTTTGGCACAGGATTGCACTTCGCGCTTCGCATCCAGTTCAGGCTCTTCGAGCCGAGGGGCACAGCAGCGACGATTTTCAGGTGTAAGTCCCATGCGGTCACACCAATCGGTATACGCTTTCCAGCCTCGTTTTATCCAGGAAAACATGTGTTACCTCCAGATAGCAGGCAATAAAAAAGGCGGGTTTCCCCGCCTTTGGCTCCGCAGCAATTAATGCTCGCGGGTCTTGGCAAACTGAATGTCGGGATAGCGCTCCATCGACAGGTTCAGGTTGACCATGGTGGGGGCGATGTAAGTGAGATTGTCACCACCGTCCAGCGCCAGGTTGGTGGAACACTTACGTTTGAATTCTTCCAGTTTACGTCCATCTTCACAATAGACCCAACGTGCTGTGGCCACGTTGACTGCCTCATAGATGGCTTCAACGTTGTATTCGGACTTGAGACGGGCAACTACCACCTCAAACTGCAGCACACCCACCGCGCCTACGATAAGGTCGTTCGTGTCCAGTGGACGGAATACCTGCACGGCGCCTTCTTCTGAAAGCTGTACCAGCCCCTTAAGCAGTTGCTTTTGCTTAAGTGGGTCTTTCAGGCGAATACGACGGAACATTTCGGGAGCGAAGTTGGGGATCCCGGTGAACTTGAGATCTTCGCCCTGGGTAAAGGTATCACCAATCTGGATTGTGCCGTGGTTGTGCAGACCTATGATATCGCCGGCAAAGGCTTCTTCCGCACGCTCACGGTCGCCGGCCATAAAGGTCACGGCGTCGGAGATGTTCACGGTTTTGCCAATGCGCACGTGCTTCATCTTCATGCCCTGGGTGTATTTGCCCGACACAATACGCATAAAGGCAATGCGGTCACGGTGCTTGGGATCCATGTTGGCCTGAATTTTAAACACGAAACCGGAGAACTTCTCCTCGCCCGCTTCCACTTTGCGCTCGCTGGTTTCGCGCGGCATTGGCGCTGGCGCCCACTCGGTCAAGCCATCGAGCATATGGTCAACACCAAAATTGCCCAGTGCGGTACCGAAGTAAACCGGTGTGAGCTCACCGCTCAAAAATAAGTCTTTGTCGAATTCATTGGACGCACCACGCACCAACTCCAGCTCTTCACGAAGCTGCTCGGCAAAGTCACTGCCCACGGCCGCGTCCAGCTCTGGGTTATCCAGGCCTTTAACAATCCGAAGCTCCTGAATGGTGTGGCCATGACCTGTTTGATACAGGATGGTTTCATCACGATGCAGGTGATACACCCCTTTGAACAGTTTGCCACAGCCAATGGGCCAGGTGATGGGGGCACAGAGAATATTCAGTTCTGTCTCCACCTCATCGAGCAGCTCCATCGGGTCACGAATGTCACGGTCGAGCTTGTTCATAAAAGTGACGATGGGCGTGTCACGCAGACGGGTGACTTCCATCAGCTTGCGGGTACGATCTTCCACACCCTTTGCGGCATCAATCACCATCAAACAGGAGTCCACCGCCGTCAGCGTGCGGTAGGTGTCTTCCGAGAAGTCTTCGTGACCTGGCGTGTCGAGCAGGTTTACCAGACAGTTGTTGTAGGGAAACTGCATCACAGAGGTGGTTACCGAAATACCACGCTCTTTTTCCATCTCCATCCAGTCAGACTTGGCATGCTGACCGCTGCCCCGCCCCTTTACAGTACCGGCGCTTTGAATGGCGCGGCCGTGCAACAGCACCTTTTCGGTAATGGTGGTTTTACCGGCGTCCGGGTGAGAAATAATGGCGAAGGTGCGGCGTGAAGCCACTTCGGCAAGCAATGTATTTGACATGGATAGCTTTCTTTCAAGTAGCGTCGCCGCCCGAAGGCGGCGACTCGAATGGCACTAAATTGGGGGGTATTTTCGCCTAAATTGGCCTTGAGTACAACGACAGCGCTTAAGGCTTGTCAATTGCTGCCTGAGCTTGCTCTGCCATACGGGCAAGTTCGACCCTGGCGTACCTGTGTTCGACAAAGTCATAGATGTTAGTGGCAAGCGCCAGACGGAAGTAATTGGCAGCAGCATCTTTGTTACCCAGCGACTCTTCCGCCTTGGCAACATAGAAGTAGGCTTCACACAATCTCTCAGCGTATTCACGCGGATGGTTGAGGCCCAGTTTCGCCTTTTCAAACAGGGCTTTTTTGCTGACATTACCCAGATAAAAATCGGCAATGGCAGCGGCCCAGTCATTTTTCAGCAGTTGCCGGTGTTCGGCCAGATTCTTCAATGCATTCTGCCGATCAAGCTCTGCATCGATTAAATAATACCAAAGCGCCCGATAACCATCTGAGGGATCGCGTCTCAAGAACATGTCCATATCACTGACTGCCAAATCGCTGCGCTCGCCATAGTAGAGGGCGATACCACGGTTCAGATAGGCATAGTCATAATTGGGTTCAAGCTCAAGGACGGCATCAAAGGCCTCGTAAGCATTATCGAAGTCGCCTTCCTGGGTGTAATAAATGCCCAGAAAATTATAAGCATCGGCGATATTAGGCAGAATTTTCAGCGCTTGATGGAAATCGAGTCGCGCCATCAACCGAAGTCCCAGGGTGTCATAAAGCACGCCGCGTTCATAATAAACACGCGCCAATTGCTCTTCGTTGAGATCCATGGTGGAGAGCACTTCGTTCAGCCGCGCAAGGCTGACCTCGTGCTTGTAATCCGGCAACAGCGGTGCCACAACCAAGCGACCATCTGCATCATTGAGTGAGGCTGTGCCATTGGTCGACGTGCAGCCGCCTGACATCATACCCACCCCAATCAGGGCCGACACCAACAATGTTCTGAGTTTTAGCTCCATCCAACTCTCACCTTTCGACCTACGAAACCCTAATGGGCCCTGTGTCGCTCCATCATAGCAATCCATACTGTCAGCCGCCATCAGCCATTGATATTTATTATAAATTGTCTTTCGAGTTTTCACTGTTCAATAAAAAAGGAGACCCTGAGGTCTCCTTTTATCACGTGATGTAGCTATTATTCGGCAGCAGGCTCTTTAACCTGAGCTTCTTTGATAGACAGACGCACACGGCCCTGACGATCCACTTCCATCACCTTCACGTTAACTTCCTGGTTCAGTTGCAGATGGTCAGATACGTTGGCCACACGCTCGTCGCTGATTTGCGAGATGTGAACCAGACCATCCTTGCCAGGCAGGATGTTAACGAAGGCACCGAAGTCAACGATACGGATAACCTTACCGGTGTACAGACGGCCCACTTCCACTTCAGAGGTGATTTCCTCGATGCGGCGGATAGCTTCGCGAGTCGCGTCACCATTGTTGGAGGCAATCTTCACAGTACCGTCATCTTCCAGCTCGATGGTGGTACCGGTTTCTTCAGTCAGCGCACGAATCACGGCGCCGCCTTTACCGATAACATCACGGATCTTCTCTGGGTTGATCTTGATGGTGGTGATACGTGGCGCAAAGTCAGAGATATCTGGACGGGCGCTGCCGATGGCCTGGTCCATCACGTTCAGGATGTGAACGCGGGCGCCGTAAGCCTGCTGCAGAGCGATTTCCATGATTTCTTTGGTGATACCTTCGATTTTGATGTCCATCTGCAGTGCAGTTACACCATCACGGGTACCGGCTACTTTGAAGTCCATGTCGCCCAGGTGGTCTTCGTCACCCAGGATGTCAGACAGAACCACGAAGTTGTCGCCTTCTTTCACCAGACCCATGGCAATACCGGCCACAGAAGTCTTGATAGGTACACCGGCATCCATCAGCGCCAGAGAGGTACCGCACACAGAGGCCATGGAAGAAGAACCGTTGGACTCGGTGATCTCAGATACCACACGTACAGAGTATGGGAACTCTTCGGCAGACGGCATTACCGCGTTGATACCACGCCATGCCAGCTTGCCGTGACCGATTTCGCGGCGTTTTGGCGAGCCAACCATACCGGTTTCACCCACAGAGTATGGAGGGAAGTTGTAGTGCAGCATGAAGCGGTTGGTGCGCTCGCCCATGATGGAATCAATCTTCTGTGCATCACGCTCGGTACCCAGTGTACAGGTTACCAGCGCCTGAGTTTCACCGCGGGTGAACAGCGCAGAACCGTGGGTACGTGGCAGTACACCGGCCATAACAGACAGGGCACGGATCATGTCTGGCTCACGGCCATCGATACGTGGCATGCCGGCGATGATGCGGCTGCGAACAACGTTCTTCTCGAGACTGCCCAGCAGTTCGGCGGCTTCGCGTACGTTTACGTCAGGATTGGCTTCCTGCAGCTTGGCGATGGTGGCTTTCTTCACTTCACCAACGGCTTCGTAACGCTCTTGCTTGGCCATGATCTGGTAAGCAGCCGTCAAACCTTCTTCGGCCAGCTCTTTGATTTGAGCAACCAGAGTTTCGTTCTTAACAGGTGCAGTCCAATCCCAACGTGGCTTACCGGCTTCGGCGGCAAACTCCTTGATGGCATTGATAACAACCTGCTGCTGGTCGTGGCCGTAAACCACGGCGCCCAGCATCACTTCTTCCGGCAGAGATTTAGCTTCAGACTCCACCATCAATACGGCGCCCTGGGTACCGGCAACCACCAGATCCAGCTCGCTGCCAGCCAGTTCAGCGGCACCTGGGTTCAGCACGTATTCGCCATTCACATAACCCACGCGGGCAGCGCCCAATGGACCGTTGAATGGAATACCTGAAATCGCCAGGGCAGCAGAAGTACCGATCATAGAAACAATGTCCGGCTCAATCTGAGGGTCTACCGATACCACTGTGATGATGACCTGCACTTCGTTGGTAAAGTCATCTGGGAACAGGGGGCGGATTGGACGATCGATCAATCGGGCAATCAGAGTTTCGTCTTCAGATGGACGGCCTTCACGCTTAAAGAAGCCACCGGGGATCTTACCAGCTGCGTAAGTCTTTTCCTGATAGTTTACGGTAAGTGGAAAGAAGTCACGTCCTGGGTCTGCTTCCTTTTTGCCCACAACCGTAACCAGTACAGTTGTGTCGCCCATGCTTGCCATTACGGCACCATCGGCTTGACGAGCGATTACGCCTGTTTCCAGGGTGACTGTATGCTGACCATACTCAAAACTTTTTACGATAGGATTCACGTGACCCATTCCTTAATTAATGACCTTGAATTACGCGCGTAAGTATACTGCAAGTCAACTAGATAGTTAAAGAGTGGAATCTGGTGACAAATCTTTAACTTTTCACTACAGTGGCTTTTATCGGACTGGCGAAATCCGTCCCAGAACGGACCTGCCCTAACGCTTTTAATAGCCCGGAAACTGATTGATGGCGATTCGGTTCAAATCTCTCACCTGGAAACAAACCAATCTCGTTGTCTTCACAGCGCTGTTCTTTGCTGTTGCAATTTTCATCATCGAACTCGCCCTGATGGTGATGTCCACCCGGGAAGCCTTAACCTCCAGTCAGCAGGAACTGCTTGATTCCGTGGAACAGCCAGCGGCCAATGCCGTTTGGGCCTTAGACGATAACCTCGCCCGCCAAACCCTCGATGGGGTGCTTAAAGTGGAGCATGTGGGTGCCTCTGTTATCGAATTGGATGATGGTTCGCTGTTTGTCTCCGTTACCAACGACAAAAGCATCTACTCAAATTTTTTCAATAGTTTAAGTGAAGAACTCTTCGGGGATTTACGGGAAATTTCCCGCCCGCTTTATCGCCCTTTCTATTTTGAAGGCTCAAGGCAACAACAGCTTATCGGTACCCTGACCATCTTTTACGATACCCAGGAACTGGCCAATACCCTCTTTGGTCAGCTGAAGGTTGGTTTTTTAGCTACCCTGGCCCGGGCTTTATTCTTGACCCTGGTACTTTCCATCGTATTTCACCGCTTTCTTACCCAGCCAATTGCCCGAATAAGCGAAGCCATCGACAAAATTGAGCCCGAGTCACCGGATGAAAACCTGCTGCCCATCGCCGATGCCCACAAAGATGACGAGCTGGGTCTGGTAACCACCAAGCTCAATCAAATCCTGCTGCAATTTGGCCAGACCCAGAGCAAGCTGCGTAAGATGGCCACCAGAGACCCGCTCACCGGTCTGCCAAACCGTACCTTATTGCTCGAAACCATTGCAGTGACCATTCAGCGTGCCCGGGTACACAAACGGGCATTTACCCTGCTTTTTATCGACCTGGACCGTTTTAAAAATGTTAACGACTCACTGGGTCATGCGCTGGGCGATCAGTTTTTGGCGCGTATAGCGCGCCTGCTTGAACGTGTGGTGGGCGATAAAGGGACAGTAGCACGACTCGGTGGCGATGAATTTGTAATATTGGCGGATGAAATTCACTGCGCTGACATGGCCGCAGACTTTGTCGATAAATTGCTGGTACAGCTCAACAACCCTATTCAGCTCGGGGATCATTCCATTCACCCCGCAGCATCTGTCGGGATATCCCTTTATCCTGAAGATGGTAACAGCGCCGAAGACCTTATCCGCCATGCCGATATCGCCATGTACAGCGCCAAGGCATCGGGTTCAAACCAGTGGGCCTTCTTTAAACAGCAAATGACAGAGCGCGCCGCCGTGCGCTTAAGAACCGAAGCCTCTTTACACGATGCGCTGAAGAACGAAGAGTTTGTGCTGCACTTTCAGCCCAAGCTGGATTTGACCACCGGCAAAATCATGGGCTGTGAGGCGCTGATCCGTTGGCAAAAAGATGGCCGCCTGATAAGCCCCATGTCCTTTATCCCTGTCGCCGAAGAAACCGGCATCATAGTGCCCATTGGCCGTTGGGTGCTGGAGCAAAGCTGCAAGACGCTGCGCCATTGGCAAAAACAGTACAACTTTGCCATTCCCATCGCGGTTAATGTGGCATCCCAGCAATTTGCCGATGCCAGCCTGGTGCCGGATATTAAACAAATGGCGCTGCGCTATCAGATATCGCCGGATTTATTGGAAGTCGAAATCACCGAAACTTCTTTGATGAGCGACGTAGAAACGGCCATCAGCAAGCTGGAACAGCTTAAAAATGCCGGTTTTGGTATAGCTGTGGATGACTTTGGTACCGGCTATTCGTCGCTGTCTTACCTTCGACATCTGCCCATTACCACCATGAAAATTGACCGCTGTTTCGTTACCGATTTGCCCAACGACAGTGCCATAGCGTCGACCATCCTGATGCTGGGTAAACAGCTGGATTTACGTATTGTTGCTGAGGGTATTGAGAACGAGCAGCAGCTGCAGTGGCTTAAAACCGCAGGTTGCGGTATTGGTCAGGGCTTTTACTTCAGCCCACCTTTGCCGCTGGAAGAGTTTGAAGACAAGTACATACGTTCACAAACGGCTGAGATACAAAACCTGCACGGTTAAAAGAGTGGATTTCAGAAACGAAAAAAGGAGGCAAATGCCTCCTTTTTTCTTGCTTCGCTGGATTAGCGACGCAGACCCAGCTTCTGGATCAGAGCGTTGTAACGCTCATTCTCGGTGCGCTGCAGGTAAGACAGCAGCTTACGACGAGAGCTAACCATACGCAGCAGACCACGACGTGAGTGGTGATCGTGAATATGAGTCTTGAAGTGATCCTGCAGGTGGTTGATCTGAGCAGTCAGCAGAGCTACCTGAACTTCAGTTGAACCAGTGTCGTTTTCACCACGGCCAAACTCAGCCAGGATTTTTGCTTTAGCTTCAGTACTTAGTGACATGAATATCTCCAAAATATCAGTAAATTGTCTCAGCCGATCACTAACTCAGCCAAGAAGACGCGATATTTTAGCCACATTCGACTGCCGTAGCAACCGCTTTAGGCTTCATCATCATAAAAGACAACCAGGCGTTTGGGCGCCAGCAGGCCATCGTCATTGATGGCACCCACACCAACGAACCGTCGCGCTTCCCCAAGGGTAATGCGCATCAGGCTGTCGCTGGACACACCTGCGACGCGCACAGGGTTACCGTTCATCAGATACGGAGCAACCGCATCCGGAATATTCACTTCCGGAAAATCGGCCACAGCGGTATCCATGGGCAGCAGCAGCGGGTCGAGCAAGGTTTTTGGCTCGACGCCCTCTTGCTCTGCCTGAGCCAACAAGGCTTCCAGTGCTTCTATGGTCACCATACGCTCGTAGGGATAACCTGCGACGGCTGTGCGTCTGAGCATAATCACGTGGGCACCACAACCCAGCTTTTCACCCAAATCATCAATGATGGTACGGATGTAAGTGCCCTTGGAGCAGTGGATATCCAGTGTCAGCTCATCGCCTTCAAGCTTGATAAAGTTCAGCTCAAACACTGTGATGGGCCGGGCTTCGCGGGGTACTTCTTTGCCTTCACGGGCGTACTTGTACAGGGGTTGGCCCTGATACTTGAGCGCCGAAAACATAGAAGGTACCTGCAGGGTATCTCCCCGGAAACTGTCCAGGGCGACATCCAGTTGCTCCGGGGTGAAATTCATGGGTCTTTCGCTGACCACGTCACCGTCAGAATCACTGGTGTCGGTACGCTGGCCAAGTTTGGCGGTAACCAGATAGCGCTTGTCCGCATCCAGCAGGTGCTGGGAAAACTTGGTTGCTTCACCCAAACACACCGGCAGCATGCCGGTTGCCAAGGGATCGAGCGCCCCCGTATGTCCGGCTTTAGACGCATTGTAAATGCGCTTAACCCGCTGCAGGGCATGGTTGGAACTCATGCCCGTGGGTTTATCCAGCAGGACGATACCGTCGATATTGCGCCCTTTGGTGCGTCTTGCCATCAGTCTTCCTCGCGCTGTCCTTCCTGGGGTTCATCGTCGCTGTGGCCTTTCTTGGCCTCATCGTCACGAATGACCTTGCTTACCAGGTTCGACATCCGCATCCCTTCAACCAGAGAGGCATCGTAGATAAAGCGCAGCTCAGGCATCACCCGAAGCTTCATACGGCCAGCCACCAGGGTGCGGGCATAAGGTGCTGCGGTGTTGAGGGCTGCCAGCTTGGCTTCAATAACCTGAGGGTCTTCCTCGAAAAAGGTCACATACACTTTGGCGTGGCTCAGATCGCGGGATACATCCACATCATTGACGGTTACCATGCCGATGCGAGGATCTTTCATGTCCCGCTGCAGTACGAAAGCCAGCTCCTGTTGCAGCTGCTGACCGATACGGCGGGTACGACTAAATTCTCTTGCCATGATTACTTACCATAAAATCAACAAGGGCGGCCTGAGCCGCCCTTTTTGGTTGTTAGAGTGTCCGTGCGACTTCGATAGTTTCGAACACTTCAATTTGATCGCCTACGCGAACATCATTGTAGTTCTTAACGCCGATACCACACTCCATGCCGTTGCGGACTTCGTTCACGTCGTCCTTGAAGCGGCGCAGAGACTCCAGCTCACCTTCGTAGATTACCACGTTGTCACGCAGTACACGGATTGGCGCGCTGCGCTTCACGATACCTTCAATCACCATACAGCCGGCGATAGCGCCAAGCTTAGGCGACTTGAACACGTCACGTACTTCAGCCAGACCGATGATCTGCTGCTTGAACTCAGGTGACAGCATACCGCTCATGGCAGACTTCACTTCGTCAATCAGGTCGTAGATCACGCTGTAGTAGCGCAGATCAACGGCTTCAGATTCGATAGTCTTACGGGCCTGAGCATCGGCACGCACGTTAAAGCCAACCATGATGGCGTTGGAAGCCGCTGCCAGAGTGGCGTCGGTTTCGGTCAGCGCACCTACACCAGAAGCGATGATGTTCACCTTCACTTCATCAGTAGACAGCTTACGCAGCGAGTCGGAAATCGCTTCCAGAGAACCCTGAACGTCGGCCTTGAGGACAATGTTCAGCTCTTGTACTTCGCCTTCAGTCATGTTGGCGAACATGTTCTCGAGCTTGGACTTCTGCTGACGCGCCAGTTTCACATCACGGAACTTGCCTTGACGGTACAGGGCCACTTCACGGGCTTTACGCTCGTCGCGAACCACTGTCGCTTCGTCACCGGCTGAAGGCACGCCTGACAGACCGAGGATCTCCACAGGAATAGACGGGCCGGCTTCCAGAATAGGTCGACCATTTTCGTCTTTCATGGCACGGATTTTACCGTACTCAAGACCACACAGAACGATGTCGCCCTGACGCAGAGTACCTTCCTGAACCAGTACAGTCGCTACCGGTCCACGGCCCTTGTCGAGCTGGGATTCGATAACCACACCGGCAGCCATACCATCACGCACGGCTTTGAGTTCCAGAACTTCAGCCTGAAGCAGGATAGCTTCCAGCAGTTCATCAACGCCCTGACCAGTCTTGGCAGACACGTAACAGAACATGTTCTCGCCGCCCCAGTCTTCTGACATAACGCCATGCTGAGACAGTTCGTTCTTCACGCGGTCGATATCGGCTTCTGGCTTGTCCATCTTGTTCACAGCCACAATCAAAGGCACGTTACCGGCCTTGGCGTGCTGGATAGCTTCGATGGTCTGTGGCATTACGCCGTCGTCGGCGGCCACTACCAGAATAACGATGTCAGTTGCCTTGGCACCACGGGCACGCATGGCGGTAAAGGCCGCGTGACCTGGGGTATCCAGGAAGGTGATCATGCCGTTATCGGTTTCTACGTGGTAGGCACCGATGTGCTGGGTAATACCACCGGCTTCACCGGCCGCTACCTTGGTGCGACGGATGTAGTCCAGCAGCGAGGTCTTACCGTGGTCAACGTGACCCATGATGGTAACAACAGGTGCACGAGGCTCAAGCTTGGTGGTGCTTTCGTCATCACGATCTGCCAGAACCTGATGCTCCAGCTCGTTTTCACGCAGCAGTACAACCTTGTGGCCCATTTCCTCGGCAACCAGCTGGGCAGTTTCCTGATCCAGTACCTGGTTGATGGTCACCATGGAGCCCATCTTCATCATCGCTTTGATGATCTCGGTGGCTTTGACTGCCATCTTCTGTGCCAGTTCGGCCACAGTCACAGTCTCACCGATACGCACGTCACGGGTCACAGCTGCCACAGGCTTGTTAAAGCCGTGAGCCATGGACTCGGGAGTGCTCTTGTACTTCATGTGCTTCTCACGACCTTCGCGTGCGTCTTTACCACCACGCTTGCTCTTGGTCTGAGTCTTGTTGCGGTTGCGACGGCCGCGTTTTTCATCGTCCAGGTCGGCGCTGTCTTCGGCAGCACGGGCTACCTTGGACGTAGTCACATGGTGATCGCCGTAACGCTCGGCCTCAAGACGACGACGCTCTTCTTCAGCCCAACGAGCCGCATTCTCTTCAGCCAGCAAACGCGCTTTTTCTTTGGCAGCGGCTTCTTCCTGAGCAGCCTTGCTCTTGGCAGCTTCTTCCTGCTGAGCCTTCAGGCGGGCAGCTTCAGCCTTGGCCTCTTCAGACTCAACTGGCTTTGGCTGCTCTTTGGCGGCACTTGCGCTGGCTTTTGCTTTGGCTTCGGCTTCCGCCTTGGCTTTTGCTTTGGCTTTGGCTTCAGCTTCAGCTTTGGCCTTGGCTTCGGCTTCCGCTCTAGCCTTGGCTTCTGCTTCGGCTTTGGCCTTAGCTTCGGCTTCTGCCTGAGCACGGGCTTCTTCTTCAGCCTTCAGGGCAGCTTCGTTGCCGTCACGCTTCACAAAAGTACGCTTTTTACGCACTTCAACTTTTACATCTTTAGACTGGCCGCCACCGCTGGACACGCTCAGTGTAGACACTGTCTTACGCTGCAGTGTCATCTTGGTTGGCTGAGCATCACCGCCGTGCTGTTTCTTCAAAAAGTCCAGCAGTTGCTGCTTTTCAGATTCAGACACAGTGTCAGCTTTAGCCTTTTTGATACCGGCCTGGCCAAACTGTTCTATCAGTCTATCAACAGTTTTACCGACTTCTGTGGCTAGTTTCTCTACCGTAATTTCCGTCATAGGTTACCTCCCCTGTTGATCGACTTAAGACTCTTCGCCAAACCAACAGATGTTACGGGCAGCCATGATCAGCGCACCGGCTTTCTCTTCTGTCAATTCTTCTATTTCGATCAAATCATCAATGCCTTGTTCGGCCAAATCTTCCAGCGTCACTACACCACGGCTTGCAAGCACAAACGCGAGGTGGCGCTCCATTCCGTCAAGATTCAGCAATTCTTCACTCGGCTCTGCACCGTCAAGCGCCTCTTCAGACGCCAACGCACGGGTAGAAATGGCCGCTTTGGCGCGCTCACGCAAGGCTTCAACGATGTCCTCGTCAAAGCCATCGATTGCCAACAATTCAGCAACCGGCACATAAGCCACTTCTTCCAGTGAGGTGAAGCCTTCATCGGCCAGCACCTGAGCAAAATCTTCATCTACATCCAGTGACGCCATAAACAGCGCAACCACTTTGGCACTTTCGGCCTGGTGCTTGGCATTCATGTCTGCCACTGTCATTACGTTCAGCTCCCAACCAGTCAGCTGAGTAGCCAAACGAACGTTCTGGCCATTACGGCCAATGGCCTGGGCCAGAGAATCGGCTTCAACGGCGATATCCATTGAGTGGTTATCTTCATCCACGATGATAGAAGCCACATCAGCAGGTGCCATTGCGTTGATTACAAACTGCGCCGGATTATCGTCCCACAGCACGATATCCACACGCTCGCCACCGAGCTCGTTAGATACGGCCTGAACACGTGCACCACGCATACCCACACAGGCACCGATAGGATCGATGCGGCGGTCGTTGGACTTCACTGCAATCTTGGCACGGCTGCCGGGATCGCGTGCAGCGCCCATTACCTGGATCATCTCGTCTGCGATTTCAGGCACTTCAACGCGGAAGAGCTCAATCAACATTTCAGGCTTGGTGCGGGTCAGATACAGCTGAGCACCACGGGCCTCTGGACGTACTGCGTACAGCAGTGCACGAACTCGGTCGCCTGGACGGAAAGATTCGCGGGCAATCAGGTCTTCTTTGTACAACACGCCATCGGCGTTATTGCCAAGGTCAACAATCACACTGTCACGATTGCTCTTCTTCACCACACCAGTGATGATTTCGCCTTCTTTATCGTAAAACTGTTCAACTACCTGAGCTCGTTCGGCCTCGCGCACTTTTTGCACGATAACCTGCTTGGCTGTTTGGGTAGTGATACGGTCAAATACCACTGACTCGATCTCATCCTCGATAAACTCACCCACCTGAATTTCAGGATTTTCATATTGGGCAGCTTCGAGCGTGATCTCGCGGTAGGGGTTTTCCAGCGCTTCGCCGTTATCCTCTACCACCATCCAGCGGCGGAACGTTTCGTAGTCACCGGTCTTGCGATCGATGGCCACACGAACGTCGATATCACCTTCGTACTTTTTCTTGGTTGCCGTGGCCAGAGCTGTCTCCAGCGCCTCGAAAATCTTTTCACGCGGAACGGCTTTCTCGTTTGAAACCGCTTCAGCGACCAGCAGAATCTCTTTATTCATCGTCTTGCCTCGTTCACCTTGAAACCATCAAAACTTCGCAATAATGTTGCCTTTGCGGATATTGTCCAGGGCAACGACCAATGTCTTGCCATCGACTTTGATGGTCAGCATCTGGCCTTCAACCTTGTCGATAACACCTTTCAAGTTCCGACTGCCTTCAACAGGCATGGTCAGTTGTACTTTTACATCTTCGCCCACGTATCGGGCGTATTGGGCTGCATTGAACAGCGGTCTGTCCAGCCCGGGTGAAGACACTTCGAGAGTGTATTCGTTGGAAATTGGGTCTTCCACATCGAGGATTGCACTGATCTGGCGACTGGCTTCTGCACAGTCGTCAACGGAAATACCCTGCTCGCTGTCGATATAAACACGCAGGATGGAATGTTTTCCTGCCTGCACGTACTCAATGCCCCACACCACATAGCCAGCGGCTTCGACAGCCGGTGTCAGCATTTCTGCCAGTCTGGTTTCCAATGTCGCCAAAGTGACCCCCGAAAAAACAAAAAAGGGCTATAAAGCCCCAGTAACTGTACCGCAAAGAGCTGCGGTGGATCTGAAAGTCCATATAACAAAAAACCCCGTAATAACGAGGCCATTGCTTATAAGAACCTGTTTACAGTAGCGAATTCTTCCTTAAATTCGAAACTGGGAGCTGGTTGCGGGGGCCGGATTTGAACCGACGACCTTCGGGTTATGAGCCCGACGAGCTACCATGCTGCTCCACCCCGCGTCAACTGCTGCAAGTATATTGACTTAGCAACTTACTTGCAATGACTGCTACCGGTTTAACCTGGTTTCAATCATTTTAATTGGTGCCGAGAGCGGGACTTGAACCCGCACGTCCGTTAGGACACAGCCACCTCAAGGCTGCGCGTCTACCAATTTCACCACCTCGGCTAATCTTGCTTCTTAGTCAGGAATTTTGGTCTCTGACTTTTCGGTTTGCTGAACTTCCTCTGCAGTAGGCTCAGAACCGATATTGTTCCACTTATCTTCCTGTTTGATGTGGTTTGCACTCAGGTTGCCAATGATCAGGCTCAGAGTGAAAAACGCCACAGCCAGGATTGCAGTGGAGCGGGTCAGGAAGTTGCCTGAACCACTTGAACCAAACAGGGTGCCTGATGCGCCTGCGCCAAATGACGCTCCCATGTCGGCCCCTTTACCTTGCTGGATGAGAACCAGGCCAATCAGACCCAGAGCAACCAACAAGTAGATAACTATCAGTACTTCGTACATATTATGCGCTCATTGCTATGGAACACAGAGTTAAAAACTCGGTCGAGTTTAAACTGGCTCCGCCAATCAGTCCACCGTCAACATCAGGTTGGGCAAATAAATCTGCCGCATTGCTTGGCGTTACACTTCCGCCATACAGAATCCTGACATTCTCCCCGATAAAGGGGGAAACTTCAGAGAGCCTTCTGCGAATAAACGCATGAACTTCCTGGGCTTGCTCTGGTGTAGCGCTTTTACCTGTCCCTACTGCCCAAAGCGGCTCGTAGGCGATAATGGCGTTATCAAAAGCCATGGTACCGTTCTTTTCGATAACCACATCCAACTCTTCAGCTATCACCTCAAAGGTTCTTCTAGCTTCACGAGCGGGACCTGACTCACCAACACAGAGTATTGGGGTCAAACCGTGCTTTTGGGCGGCGGCAAACTTTTCTGCGACTATGTCGCTGGTTTCACCATACATTCTTCGCCGCTCTGAATGTCCGACAATCACATATCGGCATCCGGAATCTTTTAGCATCTGCCCGGAAATTTCACCGGTGTAAGCACCGAAGTCATGTTGACTCAAATTTTGAGCCCCCATACGAACCAAGCAACCGTTTAGGGCTTCTTTATTCGCTTCGAGCAACTGCCTGACGCTCTCGAGGTAAATTGCCGGCGGACACAAGACCACTTCCGCTGAATCGTTTTGGAGCTTAACGGCAAACTTTTTGAAGAGTTCCTGTGCCAGCGCTGAGCTGCCATTCATCTTCCAGTTGCCTGCTACCATTGGACGTCTGAGTGCCATCTCCATCTCCTCTGAAAGCGGAGCGAATAATAGCGAACCGCGTTTTAAGTTACAACACCTATTTTCGACTTTTTGGCAAAAACAGGCCCGACTGTTGCTTTTTTATTCCAGCGAGCCTGTTTTCGCTTAAAATGCGCGCTAACTTACTAAAATTTATACATTAACGCTTTCAAGACGCCGCTTTTACCGCATCGGCAATCGCAGTGGCGAGACGGGTCACCGTCTCTTTATCTTCGCCCTCAACCATCACCCGCAGCAGCGGCTCTGTGCCGGATTTACGCAGCAAAACCCGGCCACGCTCACCGAGCTCACCCTCAACTTCTTCCACCTTGGCGGTGACGCTTTCCGCCTCCAGCGGATTTCTATCGCCTTCAAAGCGGACATTCACAAGGATCTGCGGGAACATCTTGAGATTGGCAATCATCTCTTTGAGGTCTTTACCGCTTCGGCGCATCGCCGCAAGCACAAGAATACCGGCGACGATGCCATCACCTGTAGTACCGTGATCAAGATTGAGAATATGGCCGGAATTTTCCCCACCTATGCGCCATCCCAGCTCCTTAAGAAGCTCCATCACATAACGGTCGCCCACCTTGGAACGGGCAAAGGGAATACCTTCTTCCTTTAAAGCCAATTCAAGGCCGAGATTAGCCATTTGTGTGCCAACAACACCGCCCTTTAGCACGCCTCGCTCTTTGGCATCCAACGCCAGTACATAAAGGATCTGGTCGCCATCAACAATGTCACCATCGCGGGTTACCATCATGATGCGGTCGCCGTCGCCATCCAGGGCAATACCCAAGTCAGCCTTAACTTCCAGCACCTTATCACGAATGGCCGCCATGGAGGTGGCGCCACACTTATCGTTGATGTTCATGCCGTTGGGCTCAATGCCTATTGCAACAACCTCTGCCCCCAGCTCTCGGAATACGGCAGGGGCAATGTGGTAAGTTGCACCATGGGCACAATCAACCACGATTTTGAGACCACTCAAGGTTTGGTCTGCCGGGAAGTTTCCTTTGCAGTATTCGATATAACGACCCCGGGCATCGTCGATGCGGGATACTTTGCCGAGGAACTGGGACTCGGCGCAGATGAGTGGCTTTTCCAGTTCCGCTTCAATGGCAAGCTCGATGTCATCATCCAGCTTACTGCCATCACTGGAAAAGAATTTGATGCCGTTGTCGTAATACGGATTATGGGAGGCGCTGATAACGACACCAGCCTCAGCGCGGAAAGTACGGGTAAGATAAGCCACCGCGGGCGTTGGCATGGGCCCCATTAACAGCACATTAAGCCCCGCGGAAGAAAAGCCCGCCTCCAAAGCAGACTCAAACATATACCCCGAGATACGGGTATCTTTGCCGATGATGACTTTTTTGGTACCGGTTCTTGCCAGTACGCGGCCTGCGGCCCAACCCAGCTTCAATGCCAGTTCGGGCGTCATTTGATCCGCACCCACTTTACCGCGGATCCCATCAGTTCCAAAAAATTTACGTTGTGACACTCTCTACCCCATTCACTTCCACGCTCCCCAAAGGGGCGTCTATAGGTCCCTGTATCAATACCATTACAGGTGTTTGTATTCCCGGGTGGCCTCAAGTACCTTGAGGACATCTATCGTCTGTGCGACATCATGCATCCTGATAATGTTTGCGCCCTGCTGCGCCGACAATAAGGCGCCCGCAAGGCTGCCAGCGAGGCGAGAGGTCGCATCGCGACCGAGTAAATTGCCAAACATGCTCTTTCGGGACAAGCCTGCCAGCAGCGGTAAACCAAATCGCTCAAACTCTGCAAATCGGGCGAGCAGCTCATAATTGTGCGACAGCGTTTTACCGAATCCAAAACCGGGATCAAGGATAATCTGCGCCTGTGGGATCCCCGCGTCAACACAAGCCGCAATTCGATGTTCAAAAAACGTACACACATCATCCATCAAATTGTCATACAGTGGACTTTGCTGCATGGTGCGGGGCTGTCCCTGCATATGCATCAAACACACAGGTAACCCGGTTTCAGCAGCAACGTCGAGCGCTCCCGGCTCCTGCAGAGCACGCACGTCATTAATGATATGGGCACCAGCCTTTGCTGCTTCGCGCATAACACCGGCTTTACTGGTATCCACAGAGACCCACACGTCATGGGTCTTGCTCACATACTCCACCAGTGGGATGACGCGGTTTAACTCTTCATCCAGCGACACCTCGGCCGCGCCCGGACGGGTAGACTCACCACCTATATCAATGATGGCAGCACCTTCTGTGACCAGTTGGTCGGCGTGTTCACAGGCGCTCTCCAACGCGGCAAATCTGCCTCCGTCGGAAAACGAATCCGGGGTCACATTCAAAATCCCCATCACCACAGGGCGACTAAGGTCGAGGGTTTTATCTCTGGCAGTCAGTGTAAACACAGGCACTCCTTAAACAAGAAAACCCCGGATTCGGGGTCTTCTCTGTAACATCACTCGCGATGCGCTATCAATGCTTGGTGACAGGTTCGTCGGGGTTCAGGTCGGTTGGCTCTGCAGGGTCAGCTTCATCTGCTGCAGCTTCTACACCCTTATTACCCTTGTCACCTTTATCACCATTTTGTTCATCCTTTTGCCAATCGGCAGGCAGACGAACTTCACGGCGCTCCATCAAATCTTCAATCTGACGTGAGTCGATGGTTTCGTACTTCATCAGCGCGTCTTTCATGGCATGCAATATGTCCATGTTATCCACCAGCAATTGATTGGCGCGCTCGTAGTTACGGTCAATGATAACCTTCACTTCGGCATCAATCAGTGCTGCGGTTTCTTCTGACATATGCTTGGCCTTGGCCATGGAGCGACCCAGGAACACTTCGCCTTCTTCATCGGCATAAAGCAGCGGACCAAGCTTCTCAGAGAAGCCCCATTGGGTCACCATGTTACGGGCAATGGAGGTCGCATACTTGATGTCCTGGGAAGCACCGGTCGATACCTGCTCGCTACCATAAATCAGCTCTTCAGCAAGACGACCGCCATAGGCAACCGAGATTTTACTCTCAAGCTTACGACGACTCTGACTAATGGCATCGGCCTCAGGCAGGAAGAAAGTCACACCCAAGGCTCGGCCACGGGGAATAATGGTGACCTTGTGCACAGGGTCGTGCTCGGGAACCAGATAACCCACAATGGCATGGCCGGCTTCGTGATAGGCGGTCATTTCCTTTTCGGCTTCCGACATCACCATGGAGCGGCGCTCGGCGCCCATCATGATCTTGTCTTTGGCGCGCTCAAACTCTTCCATACTGACCACGCGGCGGTTACCACGGGCGGCAAAGAGGGCGGCTTCGTTTACCAGGTTGGCAAGGTCAGCACCGGAGAAACCCGGCGTACCACGGGCAATCACACTGGCTTTTACATCTTCGGCCAATGGCACTTTGCGCATATGCACTTTGAGGATTTGCTCACGACCGCGAACATCGGGCAGACCCACTACGACCTGACGGTCAAAACGACCGGGACGCAAGAGCGCAGCATCGAGCACGTCAGGACGGTTGGTGGCAGCAATAACGATAATACCTTCGTTACCTTCAAAACCATCCATCTCCACCAGCATCTGGTTCAGGGTTTGCTCACGTTCATCGTGACCACCACCGAGGCCAGCACCACGCTGACGGCCCACGGCATCGATTTCGTCGATAAAGATGATACAAGGTGCTGATTTCTTTGCCTGGTCAAACATGTCGCGTACGCGGGATGCACCCACACCCACGAACATTTCCACGAAGTCAGAGCCGGAAATGGTAAAGAAAGGCACCTTGGCTTCACCGGCAATGGCTTTGGCCAGCAGTGTCTTACCCGTACCTGGAGGGCCCACCATGAGAACGCCCGTTGGAATACGGCCGCCGAGTTTCTGGAACTTGGTAGGGTCACGCAGATAGTCCACCATTTCCTTCACTTCTTCTTTGGCTTCATCACAGCCAGCCACATCGGCGAAGGTGGTTTTAATCTGATCTTCACTCATCAGCTTGGCTTTGCTCTTGCCAAAGGACATAGCGCCTTTTCCGCCGCCGCCCTGCATCTGACGCATAAAGAAAATCCACACGCCGATAAGCAGCAGCATGGGGAACCAGGAGATGAAGATTTGCGTCAGGAAACTGGATTCCTGCGCTTCTTCCCCTTTGATGACAACACCTTTACGCACCAGGTCATTGATCAGGTCCTGGTCGTACATGGGCATGATGGTGGTAAATTTTTCACCACTGCGCTTTTGCCCTTCGATGGTGCGTTGGTCGCTCTTGAATTCAACCGACAGGATCTGATCGGCTTTGTTTTCTTCGAGGAACGTGGAGTATTCCATCTTCTGCGATGAGGAAGAAGAGGGGGAGTAACCCTGGAATACCGACATCAGCACAACGGCGATGACGACCCAGAGAATGAGATTTTTTGCCATATCACTCAAATTAATAGACCTCTTTAAAGTCTGTCGAAGCTAAGCGTTAGGGTACTACAACTTATACCCGGTCGCCACCAGATAGACCTCACGGGAACGCGCCCGTGATGAGTCCGGTTTACGGGTCTTAACGACCTTAAACGCCTCTCTGACCGCTTTCATGTACTCGTCAAAGCCCTCCCCCTGAAAGACTTTTACGGCAAAGCTGCCATTGGGCGCCAATACCTGATGACACATATCCAGTGCTAATTCCACCAGATACATGGCTCGGGGCTGATCTACCCCATCAGAACCACTCATATTGGGTGCCATATCAGACAGCACCACATCTACCTTCTCGTCGCCCACCCGGTCGAGCAATGCATTGAGCACAGCTTCTTCCCGGAAGTCGCCCTGTAGAAAATCCACGCCAACTATGGGATCCATGGGCAGGATATCACAGGCAATCACCTTACCCCTATCACCCACGAGTTTGACCGCGACCTGAGACCAGCCACCCGGGGCTGCTCCCAAATCCACCACCGTCATGCCGGGCTTTATCAGATGATCCTTTTCCTGCAATTCTTCGAGCTTGAAGGCGGCACGGGAGCGTAAGCCCCGTTTTTGTGCCAATTTCACATAGTGATCATCAAAATGCTCCTGCATCCAGCGGGTGGAGCTGGCAGAACGTTTTTTAGCTGTCATTAAAAATCCGCGACAATGAGAGTTACACAAGGGCTATATAAGGGTAGAATACCCAACTTTCAACAGTAACTCAGCAAAAGTTGGTACAAATGAATCTGACCACCAAACAAAAACAGCATCTCAAAGGACTGGCGCACGATTTAAAGCCGGTGGTGCTGCTCGGGGCCAACGGCCTTACCGAGGGAGTGCTGGCTGAAATCGACGGAGCCCTGAGTCACCATGAACTTATCAAGGTGAAAGTGGCCAGCAGCGATCGTGAAATGAAAAACGCCATCGTTGACGCCATTGTACGTGAAACCCAAGCCGCCAAGGTCCAGCTTATCGGTCACGTGCTGGTGCTGTATCGCCAGTCCGAAGAACAAAAGATTGCCCTGCCAAAGGCGCGATAATCTTTCGCTCGTTCTTACAAAGAGCATCAACAAAAAAGCCGCTTAACAGCGGCTTTTTTGTTTGTTCGGCAACGGAAGCTATTAGATATATTGCACTTCCACCACTTCATAAGCGGTTACACCTGCAGGGGTGGTGATATTCACTTCGTCCCCGAGGTTTTTACCCACCAGACCACGGGCAATGGGTGAGTTCACCGAAATCAGGTTTTCTTTGATGTTGGCTTCATCGTCACCCACGATGCGATAGGTCACTTCGGCATCAGTGTCCAGATTCAGAATAGTGACTGTGGCACCAAAAATGATACGGCCATTGTTGGTCATCTTGGTGACATCAATGATTTGGGCATTGGACAGCTTGCCTTCAATATCACGGATACGGGCTTCGCAGATCCCCTGCTCTTCACGGGCAGCGTGATACTCGGCATTTTCTTTCAGGTCGCCAAGTTCTCTTGCCGCAGCGATGGCTTCAGTGATTTTAGGGCGGCGGTCAAACTTCAAAATATCCAGTTCTTTGCGGAGCTGCTCGGCTCCAACCACCGTCATAGGCACCTTATTCATAGTGTCTTTCGTCTCCTTAAAACAAAAGCAACCTGATGCCGGTAAACTACCAGCACAGGAAAACGATGCGTGAAATTGGCGCTAGTGTACCCTGAAATCCGTGGCCGATGCACGACAATTCCCCATGAAAAACGCCCCTTGCGGGGCGTCTTAAAAGGCATTCAGCGATTTATTTACGAATGCCTTCAACCACTAAGTCCAGGGTCACATGGGTAGAGGCTGGGCCCAGGTCGTAGTTGATGTTGTAATCCTTGAGGGCAAAGCTGGTACTGCCGGTAAAGCCGGCACGGTAGCCGCCCCAGGGATCGCTGCCTTCGCCGATGGCAACGGCATCTATAGTCAGAGGCTTGGTCACACCGTTAAGGGTAAAGTTGCCCTCGATAACCAGAGTGCCATCGCTACCCGCCTTTACAGAGGTAGACTCAAATACGGCCTCGGGATACTTACCTGCATTAATAAAGTCGGCACTCTTTAAATGTTTATCACGCTCGGCGTGATTGGAGTCGAGGCTTTGGGTGTTGACCGTTACCTTTACGTTGGCCGTTTCCGGTGACTTGGCATCGAAACTGAACTCGCCGCCGAAGTCGTTAAAACGCCCCACCACAAAACTATAGCCCAGGTGGTTCACTTTAAAATTGATAGACGCGTGCGCGCCCTGAGTATCAATCACATAGTCCGCAGCAAATGCTGGAACAGCAGCCAATGATGAAACAAACAGCGCAGAAAGCAGGGTCTTTTTCATATTCAGAGTTCCTTTTGAGGTTTTAGGATACGTATTAAGGTGGCATTTTTATCAATAACATGGTGTTTAATTGCAGCCAGGGCATGGGCCGTCACCAAGGCTATCAGCAGCCAGGCAAGTACACTGTGGATTTGCCCTGCCAGATCTTCCTGTCCCGGGAAAGACACAAGGGCAGGAATCACTATCAGGTCAAAAAGCGCCAGTGCCCGTCCATCGGCTGTTGAAATGAGGTAACCACTTATCACCAATGCCAACGGCAGCAGGTAAAGCATCAGATGCACCGCTTTGGCCAACTTGACTTCGGCTCCCGCCCCCAAGGCGCGTGGCTGCGGATCCCTTAAACGAATCATCAGCCTCAAAAGTAATAAAACAAACACTACGCCGCCGAAGCCTTTGTGCCAAAACGGCGCGATGCGATACCACTGGCTGTAATAGTTAAGCTCCACCATCCAAAGCCCCAACCCAAATAGCCCAAGGATAAGCACCGCCATCGTCCAGTGAATTCCAATAGCGAACCAGCCATAGCCCGACGTACGATTTCGCCACATAATCTTCAACACACTATTTAACGAGAATGGTTATCATCTTAAGCGGTACCCCAAATAATAAAATCGCTAAAAATCGCCCATTAGGTTCGATTTTTTAGAAATATGAGGGGATTGGGTATCTGAGTGTCCGAAATGGGGAAGCCAGCCAACTTTAGAGTGACAACACCGTCATTTTGTTGGTTAATTCGGCAATGGTGCAGCATCTGAGTGAGCCTTGGCGATTATCTGTCCAGACGCGCAAAAACACAGGAAAAAGCGCTTGCAGGAAAAAAATCACCGCTATATTATACGCGCACTCCAGACGAGACGGGCACAACAACCCGGTCTGAAGTAGACGACTAACGCTCAGTTTAGTTGCCCGAATAGCTCAGTTGGTAGAGCAGCGGATTGAAAATCCGCGTGTCCCTGGTTCGATTCCGGGTTCGGGCACCACCTTTCAGGCCGGCATAGCTCAGTTGGTAGAGCAACTGACTTGTAATCAGTAGGTCCCGAGTTCGACTCTTGGTGCCGGCACCATATAAAGTTTAAAGCCACTCTTTGAGTGGCTTTTTTCATTTATCCACTTTTATATCTACTCCTCCTGTACCACCTTTTTGGTCCCTCGTGATTTTCTGGAATGAAAAAGGAGGCCTGAGCCTCCTTTGAATGCATTTACCTGTCTTCAGTCAGGTAGCTTGTTACTTCCAGCTACGCATCTTGTGCCCTTTTACGGCATAGAACAGGATAAACAGATAACAGGGCAACATCACCATATAGCCACCTTGCTGGCCCAGCGACGACGCTTGACTGGTAAGACCCCAAAACAGTGGGCCAAACGCACCACCAGCAATGCCCATCACCAACAGCGCTGAACCGGTACTGGTCAGCTTGCCCATACCTGACAGTGCCAGAGGCCATACTGCTGGCCATACGATGGCATTTGCCAAACCCAGAAATGCGATCATCAAAAGCGTATCTGGTAGCATTGCACCGCCAAAGGGAACCAATACCGCGTTGGCGATAGCATAGGACTCATTATCGCCAAACAGGATCCCCAACGTCAGCAGCACACCCAGAATGGCAGAGATCATGAGTGCCGTTGGCTGAGAGATAAATCGAGGGATGGTTAAGATACCTAAGGTGTAACCCGCCACCATACAGATCATGGTATACGAGGTCATCACACCGTAATTTTCGACCCCTAAAGAAAGGGCAAAGGTACCTATGGTATCACCGGCAATCACCTCTACCGCAACATAGAAAAACAGCGCAACCACACCCAGGGCAAGATTCGGATGTGAAAGTGCTTCACCAATCTGACCTTTAGTATTGTGCTGCTCGTCCTGCTCTTCACTCTCTAACTCAGGGAGTGGTGATTTCTTCACTAAGATGGCGAGGAAACCGATAAACAAGGCCATACCCAGATAGGGGATCACCAAACCATTTGCCATTTCATCGATTTGAGCAGCTGTAAGCTCTGTACCCACGCGGTCTTTAAACGAATCCAGGATCAGAGCCGTGAATACCAAAGGTGCAATGACACCGGCGCCCTTATTCAAGATGCCCATGACACTGACACGTGCTGCAGCTGACTCTTCAGGGCCAATCCGCACCACATAGGGGTTCACGGCAGTTTGCAGTAAGGTTTGCCCCGCGCCCATCACCAGCTGAGCAAACAAAAACAGCGCAAAAATTTGGGTCTTCGCCGCAGGGATAAACAACAGCCCGGCGATCATCATGATCCCCATCCCCATCGCCATACCGGATTTATAACCTACCTTACGAATAACCCAGGCAGAGGGCAGTGCGGTAAAGGTCACGGCAATGTAAAAAGAGAAGAGGATGAGTGAAGCTTGAAGCGGGGTGAGCTGAAGGATCTGCTTAAGGTAAGGCATCAATGAGCCATTTAACCAGGTGGCAAACCCAAGAATGAAAAAGAGTCCCGCGACAATCGCCATCGGGATAACGCTGCTACGTTTACTTTCACTTTTAAGTGTCATTTCCATAAGCCTGTTTTCTTATAGTAATTAATGTTCTGATATCAGGCTGGCTGACATCGGCTAACTCATAAGTTTAACTCGCTCCATAGGGTGAGAAGCTATGAAAAACCGGACTCATCCCATCCATGTTTCACCGATGTTAAAACACAAAGCCCAAAAAGACAACGCTGTCATTTCATTAAAACACGCATGACTCAGCCATGGTGGCAACTGCCAGCACAGGCACCTTAACAGCATTGACTTAAATCCGGATGAATATGCCTTTGCGGTACATCCAGTAAAGCAGCGCCCACTGCACCAGCAAAAATCCAATGGCTGCCGCCAGCGCCTGAGCTGGCATGGGTAAGGCATTGATGAATCCACCAAAAAGACTCTTGCTGAAGTAGTCCCAATTCATCAGGCTCGAGGCGAGATAAATAATAATGGAGTTCACTCCAATCACCACAAAGGGAAATGCCAGGCGCTTGGCACCCAGCAAATCCACCACCACATAAAAGAGCGCGAGGAACAGCAGATTCCAACCTGTGGTCACCAGTACAAAGCTTGAGGTCCACAAATCTTTGTTGACCGGCAGCACGCCATCAAGGCCCCAGCCAAGCACCAGTGCCAACATCCCTGCCCCAGCCAATAAGCCCGCCTTTGCCCAATCTCCCTTGGCATGGGGGGTCACAATAAAGCGGCCAACGAATACGCCCATCAGCGCATTCACTATTGCAGGCAGGGTCGAGAGAATGCCTTCAGGATCGTAAGGGCGATGTTGATAGGTGCTCCCCGGCAAGAAATGGGTATCTACCCAGGCATTGATGGATCCGGCGGGCGTCAGCACACCGGCCTGCCCTCCGGGCACCGGCAGCCACAGCTGAATCGCTGCGTACCCGAGTAAAATCACCACGGCGGCCACTATCTGAGTGCGCAGGCTGGTATGCCAAACCAGCAGGGCGGCAAAGAACCAGGCAAAGGCAATGCGGCCCAGCACACTGGCGTAACGCACCTCTTCTGGATGAGCCGGAATGCCAGCGCCCCAGCCGTGGTTATAGAGCACGCCCAGGGCTAACAGCAAAAACAAGCGCTTTACCGCGTGGCGATAAATGGGATTGCGCTCGGCAGACGGCAGTTTATCGAGCCGCTTGGGTGACAGCCCCAGGGCTACACCGGAGAGGAAGATAAAGAGTGGGAAGATCAAATCGTAAAAAGCAAAACCATGCCACTGGCTGTGATGCATCTGGGCATCGGCGGCTTGCCAGAAGGACCATCCCGTCAGGGCAAAGAGCGCAATAAACAACTTCTCACCGCCCAAGATCCAGAACATGTCAAAGCCCCTCAGGGCGTCCAGTGACATCAGCCTCGGCTTGTCGGCCTTGGTCTGCGTTGCTCCCATCGTTCTATCCTTTATTGTTGTTATGCTTTCAGTCTTTCAGTTTTTTACCGATAAAAACAGGCCCCGGAGGAGCTAACTCCACCAGGGCCGGTGTGTAATACTCTTGGCTCACAGGCCAAACACCTGCTTGCCACCAATCCAGGTACCTCGGCAACGGCCGTTGCCATCCAGCAGCACCAAATCCGCTTGCTTACCGAACGCAAGCGTCCCCACCCGATTGTCTATGCCAAGGAAAGCGGCAGGATAAAGTGACGCCATGCGAATGGCTTCGGCCTGCGGCAGTCCCAGCATGTCGACAGTATTTTGCACCGCACCGGCCATATCCAGCACACAACCAGCGAGCTCTCCGGTCAGGGCATTGAGCTTGTCGCCCTGACGCACCACTTCAATGCCAAACAGCTCAAAACTGGCATTATCATCCATGCCTACTGGGGGCATGGCGTCGGTCACCAACATCACCTTGCCGCGGGGCTTGGCCTTAATGGCGATACGGGCCGCCGCCGAGTGCACATGGTGGCCATCAACAATCAAACCGCACCAGGCTTTATCGCTGTCGATGGCTGCGCCCACTACACCGGGCTCACGGGAGGTCAATGCCGACATGGCATTATAGAGGTGGGTAAAACCGGTGGCACCCGCGTCGAGCGCTGCCATCGTGGTCGCGTAATCGGCATTGGAGTGCCCAAGGCACACCTTCACTCCGGCATCCACCAGGGCGCGGATCACCTCGGGAGACACATTCTCAGGTGCCAGAGTCACAACCTTCAGCCCCAGGTCCTGGCGGGCAAAAATCTCCAGCTCCCGATCGCCAATGCGGCGAATATGCGACTCAGGATGCACACCTTTTTTGGGCACCGACAGATGTGGCCCCTCAAAGTGCAGCCCAAGCACACCGGGGGAGCCTTTGGCGATAGCCGCCGCAGCAGCATCGGCTGCACGTGCCATGGTCTCAACCCCATCGGTAATAAGCGTCGGCAAATAACCTGTGGTACCAAAGCGGGCATGGGCAGCGCCAATGGCCTCGATGGCGGCCACGGTTGGGGTGTCGTTAAAGAGCACACCACCACCACCATTGACCTGCACATCGATAAAACCAGGCACCAGGGTGCCCTGCAATCTCACCTCGGCAGCACCCGCTGCAGTGTCGAGGGCCAGTACATGGCCATCTTCCACCGTCACAGGCACATTGTGGTGAAACTGCTCGCCATCAAACAGGCGCTCGGCGATAAGGGTCGTTTTCATGCGCGCTCCGGGCAATCAATTACAGGGTCTGGGTAACCTTTTTCAGGCCCGCCGGTGAATCCGGGTCAATGCCTCGGGCAACGGCAACGGCTGCCACATCAATGTAGAAGCGCTGCAGCAAAGCAAGTGGCGCCACCCGTGGGTGGATGTCGGTGGAGGTTTGGTTCAGGTGAACCAAATCGGCACCGCGACTGCTGACGTTCTCAATCTGCTCGATGTGGCTGGCATAGGACTCATCGCCCACACACACATCCACAATGGTCAGCTTCTTCTCAACCAAGGTCACAGGACCGTGGAGGAATTCAGCACTGGAGAAGGCTTCAGCGTGAATAGAGCACACTTCTTTAAGCTTAAGGGCAATCTCTTTGGAGACGGCATAACCAAGGCCACGGCCCAGTACCACCAGGTTACGCACGGCGCCGATGCCTTCGGCAGTGAGCTGAGGCTCAGCGCTCACAGCGGCTTCCAGCGCGGCAGGCATGGTGTCAACGGCCTTGGCCAGCGACTCGCTCTGGGTCCATGCTGCAGCCAGTTGGATAAGCGCAGACAGGGTACACAGGTAGCTCTTGGTGGCGGCAACGGCCTTTTCTTCACCGGCACGCAGCGGCAGTACAACATCCACAATGTCTTTGATGGGCGCAGATTCATCGTTCACCAAGGCCACACAGAAGGCACCGGCGTTTTTTGCCATACGGGCCTGGGCAAGGATATCAGGGCTGCGACCGGACTGGGAGATCACAATGACCAGGGCGCCTTCGAGTTTCAGCGACTTGCCATACACGCTGGCCACCGAAGGAGCGGCGGCAAAGGTCGGTACACCTGTTTCGATTTCAAAAAGATACTTGCCAAATACACCGGCGTGATCTGAGCTGCCACGACCCACAATCATCACGAAGCGGGGATTGAGTTCCCTCAGCTTGGCGCCGAGCTCGGCGGTGATCTGAGCGTTGGCAGCCAGTTGGGCCGCGATTTTGGCAGGGGCCGTGCGGGCTTCCTGCTCCATGATGGTGTTGGTCATCTGTGTCACCTTAAGTCTGGAAATCGTGGGTAAAGCCAGCCGCCTCAGGCCGCTGACTGTTTGTTATGTTGCTGAATGGCGAATAGCACTGCGCCGGTTTCTGGCGCCGCCAGGGAAGGCTCCAACCGCGCAACTACGTCGGCATCGAGCCATTTTTCAAGTGGCTCGGCCAGCCCACCAATCATGGAGAAGCGCTCGGGGCCAAGGGTAAAGAGCTTACGGGCCATCTCACTGATGTAGGCCGCGCCCTCACGCAGTATGGCCTCTGCCACCCTATCGCCTTCATCGGCAGCAGCCAGCACCTCGCGGGCAAGGGTGGCATAGCAGCTTGAAGAGCGGCCAGCCAGATTCTCAACAATGCCCAAAGCATCAACTACACCGAGATTGGCAAAGAGGCGCTCGGTCAGAGCTGTTGGCCCGGCAAAACCATCGAGGTGAAGCAGCACATGTTGAGCCGCCCTGAGCCCAAGCCAGGCTCCACTGCCTTTATCACCCAAGGCAAAACCATGGCCGCCCAGGCACAGACTCTGCTCACCAACGTGCACATAACCGCAGGAGCCCGTTCCTGTGATGATCACGGCGCCGTCTCCGCCCTGATGGGCACCTATGCAGGCGGTATGTAAATCGGAGGTCACATACATGGCCTTAAAGGGATGCTGCCAACCCTGTACATCCGCAAGCAGCCTTGGCACATTCACCCCCGCAAGCCCGAGGCCAGCCACCAGCGAACCTGCATCACTGAGGCTCAAACCCGCATCCCTGAGCGCCAGCTCTGTTGATGTCAGAATGGACTCGAAGGTTTGCTCCAGCCCAAACAAAGGGTTGGCGCGCCCGGCTACACCGGTGCCCAGCACATCGAGTTTGTGGTTGTACAGGGTTGCCCGGCACTTACTGCCACCACCATCAATACCCAGGTACAACTGCCCTTCCAAGGTCTGGTCAAATGCCATGACTTTCCTCTTTGCACATATGGATTTGGCCTGGAACCCTTGCCCACGACCTATGCATTTTCAAGTTAATCCCATGTTACAGCAAAAATGACAGCGTTGTCATTTAAATTTTCAACGGGAACAAAAATCAGCGTTCACACCCAAAAACACTGATGTATTCGCATAAAAAGAGGTCTGATTTTCATAATAAAAATCAGACCTCCGTTGTTACACCCTGGTTACTTCACTTCGAGGGCACGGCCCTTGCGAGTACCGTCTGCCGCCACACCACGCACTTCAACCGGCAACTTGGTTACCGCAACCGGTCCCTGATAAGGCTGCCAATTGCCACCGGCCTCACGGTATTCAATGCCAAGCCCCGGAAAGGCGATATTGGCCGACAGCTTGCCATCCTCAATACGGGCGCCAACGGTGGGCACACGATAATGAATACCGGCCAGATCCAGCTTGGCGAGCTCTTTATGGCCAAGGGTGTTGGCCATCTGCTGCCAATCGGCGGCCTGCTGGGCTCGGGCCTCCGTGGTAAAGGTGCCACTGCTCTGGTTATAGAGCATGCCCTCATGGTTGTAAGGCACTTCCCAACCGGGTTTATGCCAGGCACGCTCTGCCAGCATCAACAGACGGGGGAAAATCATGTACTCGGCCTGCTCATCACTGCGAATGGTTTCGCTCCACAGCTGCCCCTGGATACCGTAAAAGGCCTGACCAGCCCCCATGGGCTCACTGATGACCTGTCCCTTCTCATCGAGAACCTTTCTGTCGTCGGCCTCGAATGGGTTGTTCTCGATATCCAGCCACTGCTCGGCATTGGCCGGCAGATTGCCGGGCATAAAGCCGAAAACCTTCTGGCTATTGGTGGCGCGGCTCGCCCAGTAGTAGCCATGTTCCTTGGGGTCTGCCTCGTAGGGAAAATCGAAGTACAAGACTTCGGGATTGGACAACACCACTTCCCAGCCCATATTGGCCTGCTTGTGGGCACGCTGATGGCCTTTGTAGGCCACCACATCCCAGATATTGCTCTGGTTCATGGCGGGCATTTTTTCCGGACGGGTATGGCTCATGCCATCACTCCAACCGGCAGGCTCGATGCCCTTGTCGTGCAGCATATTGGCCACCCGCTCGATAAAGTAAGCGCCCAGCTCACTCTTATCGGCCACCCCCTTGTCGTTGTTGGCGATAAAGGCTTCGCACTTGGGCGACTCAAGCCAGGCACCGGCGGTTTCATCGGCGCCAATGTGATAACGGGTCAGCGGCTGTCCGGCCTCTCTATGGAGCTTGGCGATTTCATCAATTACCTTATCGACAAAGTGATAGGTGGACTCGATGCACACGTTCAGGGTGTTGTCGTCGTAATACTGGACCGAGCTATAGACCGTCTTATCTTGCGGATCGATAAGGCGATACTCTTCAGCGCCCTTGATATCGCCCGCTTCGGCGAGACGACGATACCTGGCTTCCATGGCTTTTACCGCAGCGCGGCTGTGGCCGGGCATATCCATGGACGGGATAACCTGGATTTGTCTGGCTGAGGCGTATTTGAGGATCTCAATATAGTCAGCCTTGGTGTAGAAGCCATTCACCTTTACATCGGCATCGGGACCACTGCCGAGCTGCGGCAGGAGGCAGGTGTCTTCGGTAAGGTCATGACAACGTTTGCTGCCAATTTCGGTGAGCTCCGGCAGGCCGTCAATCTCGAGACGCCAACCCTCGTCATCGCCCATATGCAGGTGCAATTTGTTGAGCTTATAGGCCGCCATCTGGTCGAGGAGACTCAGCATAAACTCCTTGGAATGGAAGTTACGGGATACATCAACATGCATGCCGCGAAAGCCATATCTTGGCGCATCTGAGATTTTTTGGGCCGTGATAACCGGTTTGCCGGGCTGAATAAGCGCGGCCAGCGATGACAGACCATAGGCAAAGCCTGCTTCGGTGGCAGCTTTGATCTCGGCGCCCTCGGGGCGGATAAGGAGATGATAGGCTTCCTCATCGAGTGAGTCATCACTTACCAGCTTAAGCTTGGCACCGGTGGCGGCTTCCTCAATCCCGAGGCGGGCAAGACGCGCCAGCGCAGCATCTATGGCAACTTTATCCAGTCCCTGGGGCAGTTCAATCGCAATACCGCCGGACAAGTCCAGCGTGCCAAGCTCGGCTTCCAAGGTTTGAGACAAAGGCGCAGGGATGATGCGCTGGGCCGCAGCGGCGGGGTCGGCCACCAGCGATTCATTACCTTCAAACAGCACAGCCGCTGTCGCCCATGGCAGCTTGTCGTTGTCGGTGCGACGATACTGCTTATCGGCATCGCTAAAGGCTTCAACGTAAGGACGCTGCTCAAGGCCGGTTTCGGCCTCAACCGCCAGCCTGGTGCTGGCAATTACCACCGGCTTAAGCCCCGGCGATGTGATGTAGTAATTGGGCATGGCATCGGTTTCAGACAGCTGCCACAGCTCACCGCGAAACGCCAGTGTCTGGCTCTTATTGGCCTTGAATCCACCGAAACGCTCGGTCGGCTTGATACGATGCAAATCGCCTTTTACGTGTTCAATCACAAAGTCTGTGCTTTGCACCGACTGCACAGGGCGCATCTGGCTGTAATAGATTTCAAAATCGCGACCGTCGAAATCAATGGCTGATGTCAGCACAATTTCAGCCTGGAAGCAGCGCCCTTCGGCCACGTCCTTGATGCAGTTGTCATCGGGTCTGTTGGTGATCACCCGGTATTTGACGTCAAGCCCGTCGGCAAAGGCCTGCAAACTGGCCTGGCTTAATACCGAAGCCCCGGCGGCAACGGCAGCAGGCTCGACCGGTGCTTGTGAGCACCCACTGACGCCGAGGGCGAGAAGAATCGCAGATGCGGCTAAGGAAAATTTCATTGTTGTCCTCATTTTTCCTGTTTCTCAGGGCTACAACCTGAATGAGTTTACAAGTGCCCGCAATCTTTCCCCCTGTTGGAACAGGCGCTCACCGGACTGCGCCAAAAAGGCACTGTCTGCTGAGGCCGAACCTGAGATGCCGGCGAGATCGTTCAAACTTCTGGAGATATTTTCGGTGACGCTGGTTTGCTCGGATGCAGCATGGGCCACCTGGGTATTCATGGCATTGATATTGGAAACCAGACGGGTAACGCTGGCAAGCATGGATTTGATTTCCTCTGCCTGAAACAACGACTTATCCGACAGCTGCTGACTGGCGTCCATCACGGTAACCGTATCATTCACCCGGGTTTGCACCTGCTGGATCATCTTTTGAATTTCGCCGGTGGCTTGCTGGGTACGGCTTGCAAGGGTGCGCACTTCGTCGGCCACCACTGCAAAGCCCCTGCCCTGCTCTCCCGCACGGGCGGCTTCAATGGCGGCATTCAGCGCCAGCAGATTGGTCTGCTCGGCAATGCTGTTAATCACCACCACCACTTCATCAATCTTTTGCGTTTCCTGCTGCAGCTGCTGCACCGATACTGCGCAGCGGCCAAGCTCATCTACCAGCTGACGGGTCAGTGCGAGACTCTGGTCGAAGCGGCGCTGACTCTCATCCACCTGCGCATCGGCCTCGGCCGCAGCTTCTGAGGTGCGCAGGGCATTGCCGGCCACCTCGGCGGCGCTGGCAGACAGCTGACAGACTGCGGTTACTGCGGCTTCGGTCTCCTGACGCTGCTCCTGCACCCTCAAATTATTGGCGCCGCTCAGGCTTCCCAGGGTGCCCGCCCCTTCAATCAGCTGGGTGGCGGTTTCCTGCACCTTGGTTACTGTGGCATGAATTTGTTCTATAAAGGCATTAAAAGCGGATGCCAGACGGCCAATCTCATCCTGACTTTCCACCGGCAGCCGCCGGGTAAGGTCACCATCACCGCTGGCAACATCCTCCATGGCCGACACCACATGGGCCAGCGGCGTAATCACCAGCTTTTTGAGAATGATGACGATGACCACCATGGACAGCAGCAAAATCAGGGCGCCCTGGGCCAATAGCCCCAACAGTAAGGCGCGAAGCCGCGCCTCCATGGGCGCCCGGGTAAAGGTCACGTCCATCTTGCCGGTGGGTTTGCCGTTGTCACTGAAACTGATGCTCTTTTGCTCGAGAGCCGCATCTCCGTCGGCATGACTGCCGACACTGGCCATGGGCTTACCGCGATGGTCGACCACCCTGAGCGCCGCGATTTGCTCCTGCTCCAGCGTGACTGACAAAATGGCTTCGATCTGCTCGAAATCGTAGGTAAACACCGGCTGGGCCATGGTCACCGCAAGACTGGCCAGAGTGTCTTTTTCGTATTCGGTAAAGGCCTGTTCAAGCTTTTGCTTTTCAAACAAAAAGGTTGCGCCAAATAGCAGCACCATCAAGCCCGACAGCGCCACCGCCAGGCCAATCTGCACCTTGAAAGCCAGATTATTATTCATTTCACCCCCTCCATACTGAACAGATCGAGCCATAACTCAGGCCGGTTAACCGGCGTCTGTGGGCTCAAATCCGGTGTATTCAACCGAATGATGACCCGTTCATTGAATTTGGCGATGCGATAGAGCTCGTCGATATTGAGCGCTTTATTGAACATGCGGTCGAAACTGCCATCGGCAATCATGGCCTCAAGGCCACGGTTTAAATCCTCGGCGAGCGCCTGACGTTTGGGGGAAACAAAGAAGTACGCAGGACTGCGGTATTGCAGCAAGATGCGGCTATCGACTTTCAGGGCCGGGTCGGGATGCTTGGCAAGCTCATCCCAGATTTCCTGAGCGCCGAGTGCCAGATAATCGAAGCGGCCACCTTCAAGCATGGGGTAAAGGTTCTTGTACTTATAGCTGGTGACCAGCGGCAAGCCATTGGATTCGATGATGGTGGCGTCTGGCCAGTAACGGTTTTGACCTGCCCGAAAAGCGCTGAAATCCCGCTTGTTTTTGACGTTGGCAAATCGGCCCTGATCCGCATCACGGATGATAAGCAGCCGGTTACCCAAAAGCCCTTTGAATAATGGCACCCTGATGGGTAATACAGTGCGTTCGAGTTCGGCCGAGGTCATGCTCCAAAAAACATCGATATTCCCCTCAAGCACTTCTTCAACTTTGCGCTTTTGGTTCATCTCTGAGCTTAATTGGGAAATATGGTAGTGGGTGCCCGAGCGCTTCAGCGCCTCGGTAAGCAGGGTGAACTGCCAACTATTGGGAATGGTAGTGACAAGGGATGCACCGGCGGCTTGGCACGGCATAGCGCCGGCAAGGGAAGCCGAAAAAAACAGTGCGTAAAACCAAGACCTTGTTTGCATTGTGCAGCCCTCTTTTATGGCGAACGCCATGGGGGTTGTCGTTGTTTTAGTACCGCCAATACCCGGGCTTTGCACTCAATCACCCAAAAAAAAGCTGGGCACTGCGTACAGCACCCAGCCAACCATAGTTTCTGGGGAGAGACTATTTAAGATTAAATACAAGCGTATAACCGCCCGACAGTTACACGCTTGCCAATAAACATGAAACAGGAGACCTCATCCCTTTCATGCAGACCTTACAAGACAACAAAGCCACACAAGCAAATGACAACGCTGTCATTAATTACATTACACAATGCGGCTCAGGATTTCTACAATTTTTTGACATTTTTTCGGCGTCGATACTCTTGGTTATTACCAGGGATGCTTTTGGGTGAGTTAAGAGTTACTGAGAAAAAGAGAGCGCAATTGACATCTGGTCGATGTCGGCAATACGCCATGGCGGGCAAAGGCCTTAAGAGCATGCGCCGGTAATTGGCTGATGAGTACACGCGATGACTCATGCGTGGTGCGTCAGAGCCTTCCAGGGTCCTGTTAATGCCGTTGCAGGCGGCCCTGTTGCTCCACTCACTGAAACGCCCTTTTGCGTGAGTTGGCCAATTTTTGGCAACTGAACCATTGAACTGTCGATTAACAGCCCCCATGTCTTTAAAAGCGGTGATTGGTGCTGATGTCTGTATGACCCTTGTGGTGAGTTGCCAAGGCAAGGCGTTTGGCCCCTGTACCTGACACGGATCTCTCATCTGCGTTTAACCCGGGCAAAGTGTGAAAGATGCCATGACACCTGCCGGTACCTGATGCTCTTTGCCAAGAACGCTATTGGTAATAAGAGGTTAGCCGGTCGCTTATTACAGTACACATGTGAATGCGCCACAACCGGGATAATGCAACCGCTTGCCGACATTAACCATGTGGTGACATATAGCAAAACCATTGATAACATCGGGCCTTCGGTGTCCGGTTCCGTCAGCTTGGACGGCCCCTCTGTGATGTACAGACATGGCCAGGACCCTAGATTTATACATAAAGGATAATAACAAATGACTGCGCAGTACGTTCCTCTCAATAATACCGCTCACAAAAACCTGAAAGTTAAGCAAGCCCTTGAACTTGCTGAATTTGAAAAGCATCACATGCTGCCCTTGGTTGTTCAGGAATTTATGCCCGCAGCCACCAGTTTCCCCATCATTTTCGCCAAAAACACCGACAGCGGCGAATATCAGCCAGTGGCTGTTACCTCTCTGAAGCCAGAGAGCAACAAATTTATCAAAGACGGAAAATGGACCCAGCGCTACGTACCTATGCAGCTGCGTGTGGCACCTTTCATTGCCGGCCCTGATGAAACTCAGGAGAAACTGCTGATTGGTATCAATCAAAACAGCACCCTGCTGAGCGAAGAAGAAGGCGTGGCACTGTTTAATGAAAACGGTGAACAGACTGAGTTCCTGCAGGACCGCGTGAAATTTATTGGCCAGCTTTTCGACTTCCGTGAACTGACCAAGCAGTTTGTAAAGACCCTGACTGACCATGACTTGCTGCAGCCAAAAACACTGACTGTAAACGGTAAAGATGGCGAGAAAGCCAATTATGACGGCATTTACATGGTTGATGAGAAGAAACTGCACGAGCTGAGCGATGAAGCCAAGCTTGAGCTGTTCAACAAGGGCGCACTGTCTGCCATTTACGCGCACCTCGCATCACTGAATCAAATCGATTTGGTCATGGGCGAGTAAGCGTGAAAGCATAAAAGAGCCGGGTTATCCCGGCTTTTTTTATTTGTGCCCTTTGCCTGCAGTGGACTTAGCCGCAGTCAGGATGCCCTTGCCATGGCCGCCTTCAGCCCAGCGAGCCATTTGCCGTGATCCAACAAAAACTCCTCTGCCTTTGCTGCCAGCGCGTCGTTGCTCTCTAACAGCTGCCTGCTTTGCTCTATCTCCCGCGGGTCAAGCGCCTTGATACGGCTTGAAAAGCCCATGCCATAGAGTACATAGAGGAAGTTTTTATCATCGAACAAATCAAAGCGGGTGAAAAAGTCCGATTGCTGGGGTGGTCTCAGGGCAAATTTCGCCAATCGTGATTTGAGGGTTTCAGACCAGGTGGCCGGATCGCGGTTGGCTGCCCAAAAGCCGGTATCGTCCCTGTCTGACAGACAGTAATGCAGCTTGATAAAATCGATGACCCTTTCCCAAACGTAGGTGATCACGTCATTGTAGTAAGGGCTCAGGGCCTCAATATCCGAGACCTCTCTGGGGAAGTTTTTGGCCAGCAGTTCTGCAGAAAAATCCGTCACCAATATCGAGGTAGCTTCCAGTGGTTCGACAAACCCCTGTGCAAGCCCCAGGGTGGCGCAATTTTTGGCCCAAAACTTTTCCCGATAACCAATTTTCATCGGGATCTTTCTTGGCGATATCTCGCTCTCGTCCATACCAAGGTATTGGGCAAAGGTTGCAACGGCTTCTTCATCACTCATGTACTGACTGCAATACACAAAGCCGGTACCCCGGCGGGTGGTAAGGGGAATGTCCCAAATCCAGCCCGCCCTGTGCGCGGTCGCCTTGGTGTATGGTGACAGCGGCTCACCCGGCCTGAGTGGCACCTGCTGTACTATCACCGAGTCGGTCAGTAGCTCTTTGCCTTTATCGACAAAGGGTATCTTTAATACTTTGTCCAGGAGCACCGAATGAAAGCCACTGCAATCGACATAGAAATCGAACGCCAGATTGCCGGCCTCTTTGGTGGTGAGACTGGCAATGGCGCCCTCGTCATCCAGTGTCGCCCCTGTCACTGTGGCACTTAGATACTTTACACCAAAGCGGCCCTTGGCATTATTCGCCATCAGCGAGGCAAACTTCTGGGCATTGAAATGATAGGCGTAAGACAGCTCACCCTGATACTCGGGAGCACTGATGCGCTTGGGGGCCAGATGTTTTTCACAAACCCGGGCCTGTATGCCAACATCATCAAAGGGACGCTCATCCCTTTGGGTCAGCCAATAGTTACTGATGTCCATCCCCCCCGGATAGGGAGAGTCGAAGGGATGGTAATAGTGGTTTTCCCCATGGCGCACGGGGTCTAGCCAATTAACAAACTTAATCCCCTGTTTGAAGGTGGTATCACAGGTAGCCAGCAGCTCGGCTTCAGAAATGCCAAAGCGTTTCAGCCCTTTCATGATGTAGGGCACAGTGCCCTCACCCACACCAATGGTCGGGATGTCCGGCGATTCGATAAGGGTGATTTCAACCTCTTTATCGGCGCACAGCTCAGCCCCCAAATGATTGGCGGCCAACCAGCCGGCAGTGCCGCCACCCAGGATAGCAATTTTGGTTATTTTCATTTGCAGACCTGTCCTTCAATAAAAAAACCCAGTCGAGACTGGGTTTTTTATTACACATTTATCTTAGAAGTTGAAGCTTGCGCCCAGCTTGTAAGTGGTTTCGCCTTTGAATGACCAGGTTGGGTAGCCATCCTGCAGGGCAGGCTTAACGGCGGTACCCACACCGGCAGCACCGTACTGAACGTCATCTTCTGCAGTCAGGTTGATGAGTTCGAGACGCAGCGCGATGTTCTCAGTTACATTCCAACCCAGAGTCACGTCCAGAGTACCGAAGTCATCGTGCATGCGGTTACCGTAGTATTTACCGTATTCACGCACCATGTACTCGCTACGCCAGTTGTAGGCAGCACGGGCTGAGAAGGTATCATTTTCCCAGTAGCCTACGAGGTTGGTGGTGTGCTTGGATGCTTCGGTGAATACGCCGATGTTATCGGTGTACACTTCTGCAGGCGCAGTACCCTCGGTAAAGGTGTAGTTGGCATTAATACCAAAGCCATTTTCCCAGGCGTGGTTCAACTGCAGTTCAATACCGTCGATGGAGCCGCCACCGGCGTTCATGTAGCTGTCTACAATCCAGCTGTCTGCAGGCGGGTCAAGGTCTTGGTTGATTACACCAATCGCCTTGGTTTCCGGAGCAGTTGCCACGATAAAGTTGCTGATATCCTTTATGAAGTAGGTTGCAGCAAACAGGTTGCCATCACCATAGTAGTACTCGATGCTGACATCAGCCTGAGACGACTTCATGGGCTCCAGACCTGGGTTACCGTAGGTGATCTGCTCGTTGCCACGACGGTCATCCGGATAACCTGACGAAGTAGACAGGAACAGGTTGTCGTAGTTGGGGCGGGTGATGGCCTGACCGGCCGCCAAACGCAGGATAAGGTCATCAGCCAGATCGAAAGCCACGTTTACACTTGGCAGCACATCGTGATAGCTGTCGCTTACGCTGTGAACTTCTTCGCTCCAACCGGCGTTGATGCCCAGGTTGTCTGCGGGAGAGTTATCGATAACGTGGCCGCTTGAAGTCACATCGGTTTGGATATAACGCAGACCGAAGTTACCGCGGAAACCCTCACCCTCGAAGGAGAACATACCGTACAAAGACAGGTTTTCTTCATCGATTTTGCCATAGGCAGGACGGCTGTAGACAAACTCATCAACCAGAGAAACGGTTGCGTCTATCATGGCGTCCAGATTGGCCTTTGGAATGGTCCATTCGTCATAGCCCAGCTTCATGGTGCCGCTGTACAGATCGGTGCTGTTGAATACGTTTGGCAAACTGCCATACACAGCACGGTACTCTTTCTTCTCGAAGGTGTGCTCGGTATAGCGAATACCGGTTTCAAACTTGTTGATAGCACCCAGATCCAGGTCAAAGTCCAGATCTACCTGTACGTAAGACTCTTCATCTGTGTTCGGGCCCTGGATACCGGTCCACTGGGAAGTGCCCACTGTGGTGTCCAGATTGTCGATACCGAAGCTCATGTCGCGGCCATTGATATCAATTTGCTTACCGGTGGCATCAACCACACCTGCCCACTTGATATCTTTGAATTTGTCGCCCCACCAGCCATAACCAAAGTTTGCACTCATCTGAGTACCACCTTCGGCCTTGGTCTTACCGGCTACGGCAGCGACCGCATAACCATCGCCATCGTACTCCATGTTCAGTTCGAAGGTGTCAGAAGTCATCTCACCCTTACGCGCCCAGTTCTGGAAGAACACGTCTGATGGGTCGCTCTCTGGTGTATCGCTGTATGTACACACACCGGCATCGTTAAACTGCTTGCAGTGTGATTCACCTGCGCCCCAGTTGGTATCGGTGTTGATGTACATGTTGGCGCCGATGCTGTCCGCGCCCAGTTTCAGCGACAGGATGTGAGCACCGAATTCCAGGTTATCGGTAGGACGATATTGCAAAGTGGCATCCAGCGCGGTGCGCTCCTGGCTTTGCAGGAAGCTTGATGGCTGAATTGACGAACGACCACCCCAGTCAAGGTCAGCCTCGGTACCAACACGCAGATACTCTCTGTCTACGTACGCACCGGAAACCAGAATACCGAAGGTTTCAGCTTCGTTCTTCCAGCTATAGAGGCCTGAAACTTCGGGGGCCCACTCTTCATTGATTGAACCGTATTCACCTTTTACAGAGCCAAAAATGGAGTTGGCGTCCATATCCAGCGGCTTGCGGGTTTTAACGATTACAGTACCACCGATACCACCTTCAACGAGGTTGGCCTGGGTAGTCTTGTACACTTCCATACCACCAATCAGTTCAGCGGGCAGCATAGAGTAGTTGAATGAACGGTCGATGTTCATCTGATCGTACCAACCGGTCGAGGCCACGTTTTGACCATTCAGGGTGGTGAGCGTCATCAGAGGATCTGTACCGCGGATAGACACTGAACTGCCCTGACCGAAAGTACGACCTACGGTCACACCGGGTACACGGCCAAGTGCTTGACCTACATCGGAATCAGGGAGTTTACCAATATCTTCGGCAGTCACAGCATCAACGACAGCGTTGGAAAAACGCTTTTCGTTGATGTTAGCTTTGTTGGACGCGCGGATACCGCGCACTTCAATCTTTTCAATATTTGCAGTGTCAACCGGAGCTTCGGCAGCCACTGCACCTACTGATACCGCACCACCGAGGAGGATTGCGATATTGGTAGCGAGGACACTCTTTTTAAAGGTAGATGGTCGCATCTCGTTTCCCTTCCATATTATTTTTTATGTTTTTGCATCCATAACCATTCCCGAAGGAATGACAACGCTGTCATGTCTAGCGCAAACATTACACAATAATTAACAGCGTTACCACAACAAAATAACTGTGCGTTGAAAAAAAGTGCGTCTCAATCGAGCCTGCAGAGCGTTCGTAAAACAAAAGATCTTTTGTTAACAGCATGTTATTTCAGGTGGGCGTGTGGCCTGCCCGTGTCAGCCAGCGCTTCAGTTAACTCCTTCAGGGAAAAGGCGATTGCCAATCCGGGGAAAAATCCGCACTATACGTGAAATATTCTCAACCAATGCAAGTGCAATATTTGGTAATCCCAACGCCAGTCTTCTGCCAGTTTCCAGCCAAATAGTGCCAACAATAGATTGAATTACTGAGTGTTTAGATGAAAGTCACCATAAACGACGTTGCCAAATATGCCGGTGTGTCTATCAAGACTGTTTCCCGGGTCACCAACAATGAACCCTCGGTAAAGCAGGCAACCATAGATAAGGTAAATGAAGCCATCAAGGCCCTCAATTACCAGCCCAACCTGGCTGCGCGAAACCTCGCCGGTACCAAGTCCTATGTGATTGGCTTTATCTACGACAACCCCAACGCCTACTACATCATCGATATGCAAAACGGTATTTTGTCAGCATGTCGCGATAAGGGTTACGAACTTCTTATCCATCCCTGCGATGCCACTGCCGACACCATCTGCGAAGAGTTAACGGCTTTGGTAAAGCACGCCAGACTGGCTGGATTGGTTCTCACGCCTCCCCTTTCGGAAGATCCCAAGATTCTGGCGGCACTCGACGATATTGATGCCCACTACGTGCGCATCATTGCCGGAGACAGAAACAAAGAAAGTTGCGGCTTAACGGTATTGGTCAACGACAGACACGGCGCTGTGTCTATTACCCAGCATCTGATTGATTTAGGTCATAAAGATATCGCTTTTATCAGCGGTGACGAGCAGCACGAATCGACCAAAGAGCGGTTTGCCGGCTTTTGCGATGCACTCTCGCTTAACAAGATAACTCTGAATCCCGGGTTTGTTGTAGAAGGGCAGTACTCGTTTGAGTCGGGTGTTGAAGGCGCTAAACGACTGCTGGCAATGACACCAAGGCCAACGGCAATCGTGGCCTGTAACGATGAAATAGCGGCTGGTGCCTTGTTTGTCGCGCGTTTGCAGGGAGTTGATATTCCTCGCGATATCTCAATTGTTGGCTTCGAAGACAGCCCGTTTTCACGTCAAACCTGGCCAAAGCTGACAACGGTTCACCAACCCAACCAAAAGATTGCGCAGGTCGCCACCGAGCTTCTGATAGCGAACCGTAAAGAGCAGCGCCTCGACAGTGCCAGGGTCTTTACGCCGGAGCCTGTAGTCCGGGACTCCAGCAGCCATCCGCTTTAAGATATCCGGCTCAATGCAACTTCAGCTTGGGCCGCTGCCATCTGAGTAGCTTTTGCGCCAATCGATAGACCAACGCCGAAAACCAACCAAATAAGCTGGACAGGTGACGGTGATATAGGGAGAGGTACATAAAGCGGGCTACGTGCCCCTCGATAAAAAAGTCACCTCGCCTTAAATTCCCCATCAAATTCCCTACCGCCGAGAATCGACTGAGCGACACCAGAGAGCCGTAATCGCGGTATTCAAAGGGGACTTCAGCCTGCCCTGCAAGGCGGCTGAGGATATTGTGGTATAAGGTGTCAGCCATTTGTGCAGCCGCCTGGGCCCTGGGCGGTACAGCCTTCCCATTCGCCAGGATAAGCTGAGCGCAATCCCCCAAAGCGTAAATATCGGTGTGCCCTTTCACACGCATACAGGCATCCACTTCAACCTGATTTCTTGGGGTGATAGGTAACTTACTGAGGTCTGAAAACACATTCGGGCCTTTAACCCCTGCGGCCCACACCTTGATATCCGCCTTGATAAGGTTGCCATCCCGGGTGGTGAAACCTTCTTTGGTGACTTCCTTTACCTGAACGCCAAGATGTAAGTGAATACCTATTTTATCGAGGACAGCCTGAGCACGCCCACTGACCCTGTCGGGTAGCTGCGGCAAAATTTTGGGAGCGGCTTCGATAAGATGGATGTCCAGGTGCTGCTTGGAAATATTCTGATAGCCAAATTCTCTGACGGATTCGACAACATGATGAAGTTCAGCGGCGAGCTCAACACCAGTCGCTCCGGCACCTACGATACCTATGCTCAAGCGTGACTGGGTTTCATCAAGGAGCATAAGACCATCGAGCAATTGTCGGTGAAATTGTTCTGCATTTTGCAGGCTATCGAGAAATATGCAGTGAGACTCGGCGCCGGGCGTATTGAAACTGTTGGAAACACCGCCAAGCGCCAGTACCAGATAGTCATACTCAATGGTGCGGGGGCCCATCAACAGTTCTTGCTGCTCATTGTAAAGAGCTGAAAGTTGTATCGTTTTTGCATCCGGGTCCAGAGCCTCAAGAGAGCCTCGCTGATAGCGATAACCATTTTTCAGGCCGTGGTCGCGATAAAGCAGCCCCTCTATCGATTGATCAATAGCCCCGACGGCCACTTCGTGCAGCTTCGGCTTCCATATATGAATTGGGCTTCTGTCGATGAGCAAGATGTCGGCTTTGCTTTTCAGCCCCAGCTTTCGCCCTAACTTTGAGGCCAATGCGAGCCCCCCTGCCCCACCGCCTACAATGACTATTCGCTTTGTGCCCACAGCTTTTCTCCGCAGTACATTCCTTTTTGCTTTTATATCACAGCGATACAGCGAAACAAGCTGGCGCCAGGTTCAAATAACAAGGGCTACTTCAAGAAAGACTAAAACACCAGGATATAAAACCAAAAACACCAAAACAAAAAGAAATATCAACCACAGAACGATTACAACACCAATCGTGCCAGCCGAACACACTAAAAAGGGCCTTGCGGCCCTTTTTTACACTGCTTCTTCGTTTTCTTCGCCAGTACGGATCCGGATGACCCGTTCAACGTCAGTAACAAAAATCTTACCGTCGCCAATCTTGCCAGTGCGAGCTGTATCCACTATCACATCCAACGCCTGATCCAAAAGCTCATCCTGAATAACCAGCTCAATCTTTACCTTGGGCAGAAAGTCGACCATGTACTCCGCACCACGGTATAACTCGGTGTGCCCTTTCTGACGACCAAAGCCTTTCACTTCAGAGACTGTCATACCGGTTATGCCAATTTCAGCCAGTGCTTCTCGCACATCATCCAGCTTAAAAGGCTTGATTATGGCTTCGACTTTTTTCATCAACTGCTCCCTAAATTTACACTAACCCAAAGTCTGTTAGCTAATAGCTTACCACTACAATGATTAGAAGAAGAGGTAAAATGATTCAATATTCTTAGAGCAGAACAACATATACGAATCCACTCAATCTGAACCAATTCTTCTATACTCAATTAATTCGGTCGTAACCGAGTTTAGGTCATTGCAGGACGCATTGACGACAAACAGCAAGGATTTGCTATGAAACATCAAAACGGCTTTACGCTTATTGAGCTAATGATAACAATCGCGATAGTAACCATATTGCTTACTATCGGAGTCCCTCAACTTACTGAATTACATCAAGCTTACAGGGCAGATTCCGCGATAAAAGTCATTCAACAAACCTTGCAATACGCCAGAAACACAGCCATCAGCTATGGACTTCGTGTGACAGTTTGCCCACTAAAAGACAATCAATGCACGAATGACTGGCACCTGGGTCTAGCGGTCTTCACCGACTCAGGCATTAGTAATCAGATAGATGGAAGTGACAAATTACTGATGCAAACAGGCTCTTTTGATAGCAGTGACTTTATGTTCTACAACCGCGCAGCGGCTCGCTTTCAACCTGATGGACTCGCATCGGGCAGCAACGGAACATTCAAGTACTGCCCAGGTTCGGCAGACAGCCCTTATTCCAAAGCAGTGATAATTAATCAGGCAGGCAGAGTACGCATCTCGACAGAGAAAAATATCGATTGCACTCAATAATGCTATACCTAAGCCAGCATAACTGTTAAATCAACACTGAGCTGGTAGAGCTCTTTTCTACTGAAATTGGGCAACTTCTCGCTTATACTTTCAAACAGTATCAGTGAGGAGTTTTAGATGCATAGAACAAAGCAAGGATTTACCTTAGTTGAACTCATGGTCACCATTGCAGTAGCTGCAATACTCTTAGCTATTGGCGTACCCTCTTTAACTTCTGTATATGAGCAAGTGAGGGTAGACAACAATGTTAAGAAGATTCATGACCTGTTTGCTTTCGCACGCAATCAAGCTGTGAGTTATGGAGCAACAGTCAAGATATGCTCTTTTGCTTCAGCAACTTCCTGTGGGACAACAGCAGACTGGAGTGGCGGTATAAGAGTCTATGTTACCGATGCAGCTAACACTGATCACGAACTAAGAGCTATAGACAGTTTTAATGGCCTGGACAAAGTTAAGGCATCTGCAGTTTCAATGACTTTTTCCGCTGACGGGCTGGCGTCTGGAGGCACAGTAACATATTGCCCGAATGGCAAAGCTAGCGAATCACAGACAGTTCTAATAAGCACTAGTGGACTGGTGTCTTATGGTGCCAACGGCAACGCTTGTTAGCATATTTATGCAGCCACGTAAAAAGCCCCATATTTTGGGGCTTTTTTATACCTATTTAAACTGAAAATTTATCTTAACGTTTGCTTATCCACGCTCTGCGCCTTTGGACTTGAAAAAGTTGTATTTAATGGCACACACTCTTCAACACTCTTAATGTATACTCTTTTACCATTACTGTCTTGTAATTGGGTGCCGGGTAAGCGAGCTATTTTCAGCTGCACCTCATTCTCATCCCAGCGGTAGAATACGACCCGCTCACCTTTCGGCAGACTATCAACAAAACATTTGTAATCCTGTTTTGCAGCGTGTGCAACTTGAGCGACCGATGATAACGAAAAGGCAAATAAAAGATAAGCAATAGTCTTGTTCATTTCCAACACTCCGCAGAAGATCCCGTGTCGCCGGACGATGTCAACGTAATGTTGGCACATTCAGAATCTCTATTAGCCTGAGAACCAATCGCTTTGGCAGTAATCGTAAATGAGCTCGCTCCGTCAGAAGAAATTTCATAATAGCCATTTTTAGTAATAAACGGATTCGCATCTAATCCAAGCTTTGTCATATCAGTGGTGTAAGCTCTATTATCCAAATAATACTGCTCCTGCAAATTCGCTACACGCATAACTGCTGCGACACCTTCTGAGCGCGCGCTTTTAGTCACATAGTTAACATACGACGGATAAGCTATTGCCGCCAATATAGAGACAATAGCAACCACTATCATCAACTCTATTAACGTAAAACCAAATTTTTTCTTACTATTCATACCAATGCTACTCATCAATGTGGTAATAAATCTTATTAGTTGTCAGCCCTGACTCTAGATCCACTGTTCCTGTACAATTCTCACCATTTTCATCACATTTACCTTTGCCTATAATCAGCACAGGTGGTGGTGGATTTAGTAGATCTTCAGGAGTACATTCGTCACTGGAGTCACATGCAGGTGGAGTAATGATTTTGGGAGGCTGCGGAATACAGTTATCGCATACGTCTATAATATAGCCCTCTGTATAACGTGCTCCTTTATGTAAATCCAGCGTATAAAGACGTCCAACTGAAGACACACTGCACACATTCTGACCTGCCGCTGGTTGGGTCGGGATAAAGGAAGTAAAGTATACTTTTCCTTTTATAATCACAGACGGAGATAAGCTTTTTTCACCAGTAACCGCGAAATTATAATACCAGCCTAGCTTTGTCCCAAATGTAATGTTTTCAGCCTCCGTTGAGGGTGCAGCTGAACTAACGTCATAAAGATTGCCAAAGGTTATTGGAGATGGGATCGCAGTAGCACCATCACCAAACTGTTGAGACACTACGTATCTATCCTGCAATACAAAAAACATATCCTCAGCGTTTAAACTCAAAGGATCCGCACGATTTCCTGATCCCAATGTAACCGCATCATAAGGAACATTTTGATACGCTACCGTAGTTGTAGTGCCTGACTCGTCAGTCACAGTTACTTCGGTGGTATTGGTGAAATACGTTTGCGCTACGCTTGGCTCGTAGAAGAACCTGCGATCGGTCGAGGGCAGGCTTCCTCCTAACTCTGCAAACTTAAATCCACTCCAGGAGCTCTTATCCGCAGAAGGCAAATCCATTCGCCACACGTTGCCGCCCAAATCAGCTGCATAGAGCCGATCTGTGTAACCATCACTATTACTATCCAAGGTAGCTATAGAGCCTACGATAGAGTCTTCAATGCCTGTAAGTGAGGTATTACCATTGGCACCAAAGCTATGGATCAAGTTACCTGTTTCTGCATCGACAAGGTAAACTAAACGACCAACAGAATTAGATCCGTTACCGGAATCATAACCCTGATTATACCCACCACCAAAAATCACCACGGGTTTTTCTGAGCCAGGTATTTTGGTAATCACAGGGGTCGACCAAGTCTGCCCCAACTCATTAAAGCCTGTTGAGCTGTTGGATACCTGCCACATCAACACTGGATTGTCAGGGTTGGTAATATTAATCGCATAATACGTTTGCCCTCCCCGACGCATTCCGACAAACAACCAGGCTTTCGTTATCAGGCCAGAAGCATTACGCTCAATATGAGCTACAGGTGAACCATCAATGCCATAAACACTATGGCCAGCCAAATAGCTGTCACGACGTATGGTTGCCAGGTTAGGAAGAAGCTGATAAGGCATAAAAGCCCAGCTCTCGCTGACTGAAGAGCCAGAGTCTCTAAAAGCGTGCAATGCTCCGTGGTTTGTACCGACAAAAATGCGAACATTCGAACCATCTCCACCGTAATCGATAGCCAAAGGTTGGGAGTGAAGCGGATCACCCATGATATCGCCTCTTACACCGGCGAAATCTTCAGAGGTCAATGCTCCTTCAGAATCTCTATCAACATTTTTACCCTTGATCCACTCGAATGTTGCAACCAACTCGGAATCAACGTCTAGTTTAGGTAATCCGAGAAAGGTCGCTAGAGCCTCATCCCCACCCGCATAAATAGAAGCATTTGAGCGTGTTAGCTCACTGAATACTCCGCCGGAACCGATATCACTTAAAATTGTTCTGCTATCCGGATCTATCGTCCTAGCAGCACCACCCAAGACGACGTCATTCCCATCATTACCACCCGTACAGTTACTCCACAAACTGCAAGAGCTTTCTGCAATACCACCAGAGCTGTCAATTGCCGGTTTACCTGTAGAATCAACCAAGGTTCCAGATGAATTAACTTTCAGTTTTTTCAAATTACCGGCCCACTTCGGACTTTGCTGAGGGCGGAAGAGCGCATAGTAAGCTGAATCCAGAGTTCTGGTGGGGTCAGCATTACTGAAGGCAACACCAGGTGCAGAAAATCGCTGGCCAGTCTGGGGAATGGAATCGATAATATTACTAATCGCTTCTTGAAGTCCTGCAACATCATCGGCACTTCTATAGGTCCCAAAAACTTTCTTACCTTCAGAAGTCATTAAATAAGAGCGAGAGGCCGTTTCCACCAATAAAGGTTCAGCTTCAGAGTCTTCACCCAAACTAAATCCAATGGTGTGAGTCACAACACGCTGTTTGTTTTCTACGTTTGGCAATAAATCATTGGAAAACATATATTCAGCCAATGCAGGTAAATAACTTACTTTGGCAGCCTGATCTCCACTTGCAGATTTATACTCAAACGGTTTTCCGCCCAACTTCTCAATAAAATCATTTGCACTTTCATCTAAAACCGGCGCGCCATCTGTAATGTAAATAATGTGAGCGACTTTATTACACTCTGATAAGGGGGAAATATAGCTATCGCCATTTTCTATACTCGTGTCGTACATCGGACTATTTGAAGAATATTTTATATCTTTTCCATTGTAGTCAGCGTCGGCATGTCCAAAGGTAATTGGACCACCAGAAAAGTATTGATATGCTTCAAATAAGGTTTCACAAAGCGGCGTATTGGTTTGTGCAGGTAAATTACTGATGGTGTTAAGCATTGCGTCTTTCTCAGCAGCGGTTCTCTCTCGAATACCAGCGACAATACGACCACCATCACTATCTCCCTCATCGGGGAAGTTAAGGTTATAAACAGCTAAACCGAAATCTACGGAGGGAATAGAGCTAATCACACCAGATATCGCAGATTTCGCAATTTCTAAACGCGTAAATCCTTCTCCATCAGGCGGTATTGGCAACAAATCATTTTTATAGAGGGTATACCAGCGCAAGTAATTATCTGTATAGAGCGTCACCAACTCGCCATTATTCCACCCTAATTCTTTTGCTGTTTTCTGAGCATCGGAAGCGTTATTCCATGGAGAGTTCACATCCTTATCTTGCGGGTAACCCAGAGGATAACCTGTATCATAGGCACTTCCATCTTTATTGTTGCTGTCGTAACCTAACTCAATATCCTCCCAACAATCTATGGGATTATTTCTTTCTGCGCCGCTGTTTTCCTTAATAGGCTGCCAAGTACCCTTACCCTTACCACTTGTTATAAACTCTCTGATGTACCCCGTGAAACGGCCATACTGATTCAGCGCATCTCTAGCCGCTTTGCAGCCATTCAGAAAATCATTAAAGCGCCTTGATTCTGATGGGCTGTCCGGAATCGGCAACGACGACTCATCCATTCCGGTTCCGACGGTAAAATAAATCATTCTTCCCTGATAGGAATTGGAGCTTCCTACTGCAGGGTATCCAGGAGTTCCATCCACTTGTTTATAATCAGGGTCGTATCCACCAGGAACACCGTCTTCTATGGTATCCATACTCCCAGAGTTATCAAAAATAATAAGCACCTGGGGACGCACATTGTTTGCTGCGGGATTGAGATAGAGATCCGTGTCATCCGCAAAAGATTGCGCTGGCAAAACCGACGCTGTAACCAGGCCAGCAAATAGAATTTGATTGAACTTCATGATCCGCTCCCGCTGAGCACTTCCTGCTCAATACCTGTTACAACGATAACCTGACCTAGATTATCCCGGCCAAAATCTACTTGGCTCGAGATTTCAATGCGGCGGCATTTAAACAAGTCCGTGCCACTGGCAGCAGCACTTCTTTGACATGACACATTTTTAGGTTGAACCACCAAGTTGCCTGCGCCATCATCCACCAAAGGCAGAGGTGTTAGCACTTGCGCCCCACCTGAATACGAGTTTGCACTATCAATTGCAGTCATGGTGGCCAAAAAAGCCGGTGTCTTATTTAGAAGTACCGCCGCAACTCCACCATCCGCTAGTGCTTTGGCCTCTATGCGCTCGGCACCAGCCCCTGCCATTCTCAGAGACTGAGTAGAATTTACAGCCAGTGCGACACCAATAACCGTCATAATGATCAAAACGATTAATGCAAAAAATAGTACGATTCCTTTCTGCTTTTTCATCTGCATACTCGTTTAACTCCTAATCAACACAGGATTTTCAAGCATCACAGTGGTTGACATGACCTTACGTCTATAATTGTCTTGCGGCGCTTCAATAGTCTTATCACCCAACTGATACTGGGTCTCATTTTTATAGCTAGGATCTTTCTCAACCGCACGGACAAGCAAAAACAGCTTTAGCGCCACAATCCGTTGAAACGATTGGTTATCCCACATCACAGTATCTACACTACCCACGGGCACATATCGATTGGGAATATCATCACCATCATCATCGACACCATATAAAACTCGCAGATTCTCAATACCTTCTACGAGTTGCTCTTCGTTGTTCATTCCATTTGCAACCGTTAACGTTCTTCTTCTTAAAACGGGAACAGTGCCATCATCTTTTACATAGTAGATATGGTGCTGATACTCCCAAAATCGACTGTTAGTCAGTGTTGGGGTGGGCTGGTTGCCTGTAAAAAAAATAGCTTCGCTTGATGTGGTTGCAACGTAGTGATTAGATGCGACATTGGGCGCTAGTGTGTTTGGCCCAACCAAACGCTTAATCTGCAGTACATCCGTTTTTTCTTTTACCCCAGAAAGGCACGCGAAAACATCGCCGCTGACGCCAGCTTCGTAGCCCCAAATCCGCCTAAAATGTGATGTGGTGCCATTGGGAAGCGTTGCGTTGTTTACTCCACCACCAATACAGTCATTTGGCACAGCAGCAGATGATATGGTTGTATTACTCCCTACAATAAAATCTGTTCCTGTCATATCACCCATAAAAGCCAACTGACTGAGATCCCTTTCCATAATTGCCAAGGCGATGCGACCGTTTTCTTGCAATTGATTAAACTGACTTGTGGTCGTCACATTCGAAGCTGACATGCTGAACATAGTGAAAATGCCAGCAGACAAAAACAAGCTAATCACCAGTGCTATCATCAACTCAACGAGAGACATCCCTGACTGAGTGCGCATAATTAGAACCTTCATCCCGATTAAATCACCGTTTGGAGTGAATAGAGTCGTCGATTAGCGGTTGTTGAACCACAATCAGAAACTGCTGAATCAATTGACGTTTCTCGAATTCCTTTCCACGCAATAGTGACGGAAACATTATTCCCATTTATCACAATACATGCCGTTGGCGTATCCAGCCCACCGACATTCTGAGTTCCAACGGTTTCAGCAGCGCCATTGAATTGTGTTTGCCATTCATATAAATCCCAAGCAACCATCTCCGAAGATGAACAGATAGCAGCACCCTGACACTGTTTACTGACCGAGCTTGGCGTCCCGCTATAGGTTCCGGCATAGTTAGCTATTTGTGTCGGGTTCAGCTTCATTCGATTGATAATATCGTTGGCGTAGTATGACGCCTGAGTCTGCTGAAAAGATTCGAAGCTACCGCGCTTGGAAACAATATGTAGATTAAAAATGCCAATAAGGCCGATCACCAGTATTACCAGTGCGACCATCACTTCGATTAAGGAAAATCCTTTCCCATACTTTTTCATTGGTGTCAAATCTCCGGAATTCGACATTTTATTGACTTTCAAACCTAAAATTAACCCTTTAAAATCTTAGCCTTAAGCCAAAAGTTTACTATACTGGTTAATCATAGTTGAGTCGATTGTTTGCTGCCAGTAACAATAGCATCTAAAAAGCTACAACATTATACCTAGAACTTTCTGGCAATAAAAAAAGAGGCTTAGGCCTCTTTTTAACATTAACTTAGCAAACAATCACCTGAGTTCAACTGGAACGGCGAAAACTACGTCTTCCTTCCGACCCTCTACCTCAGTTACCACACTGGGCGCGAGATGGGTAATTGCATCGATAACCTGCTTCACCAACACTTCCGGTGCAGATGCGCCAGCAGTCACAGCCACTTTATCTACTCCTGCAAACCATTCCGCCTTGACATCAGCGGCACTGTCGACAAGATAGGCTTGCGCACCCGACTTTTCGGCGAGCTCGCGCAGACGATTGGAGTTGGAGCTGTTTTTCGAGCCCACCACGATAAAGAGCCTGGCCTGAGTTGCCAGACTGCGCACCGCATCCTGGCGATTCTGGGTCGCGTAACAGATATCGTCTTTACGCGGGCCCTCAATAGACGGGAACTTCGACTGCAGCGCCGCAATGATGTCCAGGGTATCATCAACCGACAGCGTGGTTTGGGTCACGAAGCACAGGTTATCCGGGTCTTTCACCTGAAGCGCTTCGACGTCTTCCACCGATTCAATCAGATAAACGCCACCTTCGGGGTTATCGTACTGACCCATGGTGCCTTCCACTTCCGGATGGCCTTCATGGCCGATCAGGATACATTCAACCCCTTTGCGGCTGGCGCGGGTTACCTGCAGATGCACCTTGGTTACCAGTGGGCAGGTGGCATCAAACACCTTAAGACCACGTTTTTTGGCCTCGGCGCGAACGGCCTGCGATACACCATGGGCAGAGAAGATCACTATGCTGTTATCGGGCACCTGATCCAACTCTTCAACGAAGATGGCGCCACGGTCTTTAAGGTTTTGCACCACATAACGGTTATGCACCACTTCGTGACGCACATAGATAGGTGGCGAAAACAGCTCAAGGGCACGCTCAACGATGCTGATGGCACGATCTACCCCGGCACAAAAGCCACGCGGATTGGCGAGCAGAATGTTCATCTGTCCAGTCATCAAAGCTCCTCCAGCACTTCCAGCTCGAAGGTCACGGCCTGTCCGGCCAGTGGATGGTTAAGATCTACTGTCACTGAATCGCCAGCCACATCGCGGATGATACCGGGGATTTCACTGCCGCCTGGGCCTGCGAAACTCACTATCACACCGGTTTCGAGTTGCATATCAGCGGGGAAGCGGCTGCGGTCAAGGTGATGAATGGCATCCGGATTCACATCACCAAAGGCATCCTGTGGCTGCAGGGTGAACTTGTGAGCATCACCTGCCTTAAGTGCACCAAGCTCGGCTTCAAACGCCGGACTCAGGCTACCATCACCAACATTCAGGCGAGCAGGCTTACCCGACGCCTTGGTGCTGTCAGCGGTAGAACCGTCAGACAAGAGAATATTCATATGGCACAGCAACGACTTTTGGCTCATGGGTTACTCCTTGATGGCCTTGTCATCCGAGCTGGACGCTTTAAAGCTGTCGATAATAATCAGCACGGCACCGATAAAGATGGCGGAATCGGCAATATTGAACGCTGGGTAATGGGCAGTGTTCCAATAGAAATCGAGGAAATCCACCACAAAACCGTGAAGCAGTCGGTCAACGAGGTTACCGAGCGCTCCGCCTATCACCAGGGTATAAGCCAGATTCAGCCGCACCATATTTGCCGACTGCTGGCGCAGCCAGACGGTTAAGAGTACGCTGAACCCCACGGCCACCGACGTAAACAGCCAGCGCTGCCAGCCCCCTGCATCATGCAGGAAGCTGAATGCCGCGCCGTAATTACGCACGTAGGTGAAGTTAAAAAACGGCAGCAGATTGACCGACTCATACAGGTCAAAGTTGGCCAGCACCCATTGTTTGGACAGCTGGTCGGCCAAAAACACCACCACCACTACCCAATACCAGCGCAGGCCACTTTCTTTCCAATTCAGTTGCATGGCCATCCTTATGCAAAGGCGCGGGCTTCGCCCTCACCCTCGATGTTGGTCACACAGCGGCCGCACAGGCTTGGATGGGCTTCAACTGAACCCACATCCTCACGGTGATGCCAGCAGCGCTCACACTTGGCAGCGTCAGTCTTGGCCACCAGCACCTTAAGACCGGCAAGCTCTGTGGCAACGGCCGATTCAGGCGCAGCATCGATTGGCAGCACCTTGGCATCTGACGTCAGCAGCACAAAGCGCAGCTCATCACCGAGCACGGCAACCTTTGCGGCAAGCTCTGCATCGGCATAGAGAGTAACAGTTGCTTCCAACGAACCACCCAGCACCTTGTCACGGCGAGCCTGCTCTATCTCTTTGTTCACTTCGTTGCGAACAGACAGCAGCAGTTCCCAGTGGCTGTCGGCCAGGTCGCTTTCCAGGGTTACCGACGCCAGGCCGTCATACCATTCCTGGGTGAACACATAGGCGTCACGCTTGCCGGGCAGCAACTGCCAGATTTCATCAGCAGTGAAGCTCAGCACCGGAGCAATCCAGCGCACCATGGCTTCGGCAATGTGGAACAGCGCAGACTGACAACTGCGACGGGCATGGCTTTCACGCTTGGCGGTGTACTGACGGTCCTTGATAATGTCCAGATAGAAGCTGCCGAGCTCTACCGAACAGAACTGCATCAGCTTATGGGTAACCATATGGAAGTTGTACTGCTCGTAAGCGGCGATGATTTCGCTTTGCACCTTGGCAGCACGACGCACCATCCAGCGATCCAGCGCTACCATGTCGGCCACGTCAACCATGTCGGTTTCGGGATTGAAGCCATTGATGTTGGCCAGCAGGAAACGACCTGTGTTGCGGATACGGCGATAAGAATCGGCGGCGCGGTTAAGAATTTCGTCCGACACGCTCATCTCACCGCTGTAATCGGTGGCAGCCACCCACAGACGCAGAATATCGGCGCCTAGCTTGTTGGTCACTTCCTGGGGTGCAATCACGTTGCCTATGGACTTGGACATCTTGCGCCCCTTGCCATCCACGGTAAAGCCGTGGGTCAGCACCTGTTTGTAAGGCGCCTTGGCATGCATGGCGGTAGATAGCATCAGCGACGACATAAACCAGCCGCGGTGCTGATCCGAGCCTTCCAGGTACAGATCCACGCCATGGCCCTGGAACTCAGGACGGGCAGCTACCACGGTTTCGAAGGTCGAACCTGAGTCATACCAGACGTCCAGCGTATCGGTCACTTTGCGATACTGGTCGGCTTCATCACCCAACAGCTCGGCAGCGTCCAGATCCCACCAGGCCTGAATGCCCTGCTGCTCGATGCGGTGCGCCACGCGCTCCATCAGGGAGACTGAATCAGGGTGCAGCTCGTCGGTTTCCTTATTTACAAACAAGGTAATAGGCACGCCCCAGGTACGCTGACGGGAGATACACCAGTCAGGACGGTTGGCCACCATGGTTTCGATGCGGCTCTGACCCCAGTCTGGGATCCACTGGGTGTTTTGGATTTCGCCCAATGCTGTGCTGCGCAGACCCTGATTATCCATGGAGATAAACCACTGCGGGGTAGCACGGAAAATGATTGGGGTCTTGTGGCGCCAGCAATGTGGGTAGCTGTGACGGTAAGCCACGTGGTTGAGCAGCGCGCCTTTTTCTTTCAAAAGCGCAACCACGTTGTCGTTGGCTTTAAATACATGCTGACCGGCAAAGAAAGGGGTATCGGCCTTATACACGCCGTTGTCGCCCACAGGGTTGGCCACTTCCAGACCATACTTCTGACCCACCACAAAGTCATCCTGACCATGGCCAGGTGCTGTATGAACCACGCCAGTACCGGCATCAGTGGTCACGTGGTCGCCCAAAATCACAGGCACGTCGAAATCGAGGAATGGGTGAGCAAAGCGCATCAGCTCAAGCTCGCTGCCTTTTAGGCGGCCCAGCACGTCGAATGACTCGGCGCCAAAACGCTTCACGCAGTCTTCGTGCAGTACATCGGCCACCACAATGGCGCGGGTAACGTCTTCTTTGGTGAAAGACACCAGCACATAGTCAAGGTCAGCAGAGACAGCCAGCGCGCGGTTGGCAGGCAGTGTCCACGGGGTGGTAGTCCAGATCACCATGGCGATGTCGTGGCCGTACTGGGCTACGCCAAACTTGGCCAGCAGCGCAGACTTATCAACCACGTTGAAACCTACGTCGATGGCTGGAGAGGTCTTGTCTTCGTACTCCACTTCGGCTTCCGCCAGCGCTGAGCCACAGTCGGTACACCAGTGCACCGGCTTCACACCTTTTTGCAGGTGACCATTGGAGATAACTTTTGCCAGTGAGCGTACGATGTTGGCTTCAGTGGCAAAGTCCATGGTCAGGTATGGTTTGTCCCAGTCACCCAGCACGCCCAGACGGATAAAGTCTTCGCGCTGACCATCAACCTGAGCGGCTGCATACTTGCGGCACTCTTCACGGAATTCGGCGGCAGAGATCTTCTGACCAGGCTTGCCTACTTTCTGTTCTACTTTGAGCTCGATTGGCAGGCCGTGACAGTCCCAACCCGGCACATAAGGAGCGTCGAAGCCCGCCATGGTTTTGGACTTGATAATGATGTCTTTGAGGATCTTGTTTACAGAGTGACCAATGTGAATGCTGCCGTTGGCGTACGGGGGGCCATCGTGCAGGATAAATGGCATGCGGCCAATGCGGCTGTCACGGATCTGCTGATACAGCTTGTCCTTGTTCCAGCGCTCAAGCATTGCGGGCTCGCGATTAGCCAGATTCCCACGCATCGGAAACTCAGTTTCCGGCAAATTCAAAGTAGATTTATAGTCGCTCATCGATCCTATACCGTTAATTGCCAAATAGTTTTAGCGTTTTGCTTAACCTGCATCGTCACCAAGCAGAGCCTTGGCTCTGTCGGCGTCGTTCCAAATCTGTTTTTTGAGGGCCTCGAGTGATTCAAAGGGCTGCTCGTCGCGAATTTTCGCCACCAGCTCCACTTCCACCCGCTTGCCATAGAGGTCGCCTTCAAAGTCAAACAGATGCACCTCAAGCTGGCACACCTGTCCGTTCACTGTGGGCCTGAAGCCCACATTGGCAACCCCTTCATATATATCACTGCCGTCCCACCACAGCTTTACGGCGAATACACCGCGCACCGGCACCACTTTCCGCTTAAGTGCAATATTGGCGGTGGGAAAGCCAATTGTACGGCCAATCTTTTGCCCGTGGGCCACCCGACCACAGAGGGTAAAAGGATGGCCAAGCAGCCGTCTTGCCTGCTCCAGATTGCCCTTGGCGAGCTGCTCCCGCACGGCGGTAGAACTCACCCGTAAATCGCCCACCGTAAACGAATGGGTGTTCACCACGGCAAAGCCAAAGCGCTCGCCGGCTTTTTTCAGCATGTCAAAGTTACCGGCGCGGCTTTTGCCAAAACAAAAGTCATCGCCGACCACCAGATATTTCACGCCAAGCCTGCGTACCAGCAGATCTTCGATAAAAAACTCAGGATCCATGGAGGCAAAATGGCGGTTGAAGTTAACGCACAGCAAGCGGTCGATGCCAAGCTCACCCAGCAGGGCGATTTTATCGCGCAGTAAACTGAGCCTGGCTGGCGCATCGTCACCGCGGAACAATTCCTGCGGCTGGGGCTCAAAGGTCATCAGAGTCGCCGGCAATCCAAAATGCGTCGCCCGCTCAACCAGACTGGCAATGACTTTAGCGTGCCCACGATGGACACCGTCAAAATTGCCGATGGTTAGCACACATCCCCGATGGGCGGGCAAGATATTGTGAATTCCGCGGATTAATTCCATGTGACCTGACAACTGGCGTGCGTAAATTGGCGGATTATATCTCAGCTGACGCAGAGAATCAGCCCTTGCGGGCGCGTTTCATCTGCCAGGGCTTAATCCCCAGCAGAATAAGCGATACCCCATAGACCATAGCTCCCAGACCTATATAGCCCGCAAGAGCACCGGCGCGCTCACCAATATGCCACTCGAGCCACACGCCCTGAGTGGGCAACAGATACCACAGAAGCGCCCCCATAGCGAGGGTAGATACCGCCACCTTGGCAAAAAACACCATTGTAGTCTTCGCCACCTTATATACGCCGGCCTTATGCAGCCCACGATAAAGCAGTACGGCATTGAGCAGCGCCGACAGCGAGGTGGCAATGGCCAGCCCCACATAACCAAAGGGCACTGCAAAAATGATGTTGAACACCATATTGCTGACCATGGCCACTATGCCATATCGAACCGGTGTTTTGGTGTCCTGACGGGAGTAATAACCGGGGGCCAACACCTTAATCAACATAAAGTTAAGCAGACCAGCACCATAGGCCATCAAGCTGTAAGACGCCATTTCCACATCGGAAATATCAAAGGCGCCGCGCATAAAGAGCACCATCAACATGGGTTTGGCAAGCACAATCAGACCAATCATGGCAGGCATGCCCAAGAGCACTATCGCGCGCACGCCCCAATCCATGGTCGAGGCAAAACCATCGCCTTCAGCGTTCACATGTTTTTTCGACAGCGCAGGCAACACCACAGTGGCGATAGCAATGCCAAAGAGCCCCAGGGGGAACTCAAGCAAACGGTCGGAGTAGTAAAGCCAGCTGATGGAGCCTGTCATCAAAAAGCTGGCAATAAAGGTGTCGAACAACAGATTAATCTGCGACACAGAGACGCCAAACAACGCCGGAATCATCAGGGTACGGATCTTAGTGACCCCCGGGTGATGCCAGCCCCAGGAAGGCCTAACCAAGGCACGCTCGCGGTACAAGAACGGAATTTGGAACAGGAACTGGATAAGGCCGCCGGCAAATACGCCCCATGCAAGCCCGATTTCAGGCTGTTCAAGCCGGGGCGACAGCCACAGGGCAAAGGCGATAATGGCGATATTCAGGAAGACCGGCGTAAAGGCAGACACGGCGAAGCGACCGCGGGTGTTTAGGATAGAGCCCGCCAGCGCAGTAAAGGTGATAAACCATAAATAAGGAAAGGTGATCTTCAACATCAGGGCCGCAAGTTCAAACTTGGCACCATTTTCACCACCTTCGAGCCAATCCAGAAACCAGCCGCCGCCAAAGAGAGCAGCCAGAATGGGGGAGCCAATCACACCAAGCAGGGTAACTATGGTGACCAATCCCCCCAGGGTACCCGCCACTTTAGACAGGAGCTCACGGGTTTCTTCACTGCTGCGCTTTTCCTGATATTCCGTTAATACCGGGACAAACGCCTGAGCAAAGGCCCCTTCGGCAAACAAACGGCGCAAAAAATTCGGGATTTTATTGGCAAAAAAGAACACATCCGCACTGGCCCCTGCTCCCATCAGGTTGGCAACCACCATATCCCTGACAAGGCCCAATACGCGGGAGATTAAGGTCATGGCACTAACGACCAACCCCGACTTCAGTAATTTTTTACTCAATTTGCCCCCTGGGAAGGACCGGAAAATGCGGGTGATATCTTGGAAAAAAACGCTTCCGGCTCTGTCATACGACAGTATTTGCTGGTAGAATTGCGCCACATTTTACACGAGTTGGGTTGAAGATAGCCAAGTCGGGTTGGATTTATTTGCCTTAATGGCGGATATTCCACCATTGCCATTGACAAAGTGGCAAAATACGGGCATATTCCTCGGCCTTTAAAAGTATTAATCCCAAGTTTTTAGGAGTTGCACCTTGGCTAACAGCAAGACTGCAAAGAAACGCGCTATTCAATCTGAAAAGCGTCGTCAGCACAACGCCAGCCGTCGCTCAATGCTGCGTACCTACGTGAAGAAAGTTATCGCCGCCATCAAAACCGGTGATCACAAAGCTGCTACTGAAGCCTTCGCCGTTGCTCAGCCTATCGTTGACCGTATGGCTACCAAAGGCCTGATCCACAAGAACAAGGCTGCCCGTCAAAAGGCTCGTCTGAACGCCCGTATCAAGGCTCTGGCTGCTTAATCGCTGCCAGCAAGACATAAAAAAACCGGCTCAGGCCGGTTTTTTTATGTCTGTTCAATGGCAATAAATGTTATTGAGCAGCTTGATCATTTCTTTCACCTCGTCACTTTTCAACGAGTAGAATACCGTCTGAGCTTCCTTACGGGTCGAGACCAGATTATCCTTCCTGAGCCAAGCCAGGTGCTGCGACAGTGCCGACTGACTTAACCCAAGTTTTTTGTTCATTTCTCCAACGCACATCTCGCCTTCGTTGAGCAGATGGCACAGGATGAACAACCGACGCTCATTGGCCAGCGCCTTTAACAGCACTACCGCATGATCAGCTCGCTCCTGCATTAATTCAATATTCATTACGAGCATATTCTCCTAATACAAACCCCGAGCCTAATATAGCCTTGGCTTACAGACTTCGTCGGGACACAGCCCACACTTTTTGTTAGATTGTTTTCAAAAATGAGACGTACCTAATAAAAATAGAGGAAACACATGAAAACCCTACCTAAGCTTCTGGCTGGACTCGGCCTGATTGCTATCACAGCCCCTTGGGGCGCATTTTCATCGGACGATATAAATCAGAAAGTTGCAGAACAACTGGCACAAAAAGCCCTGTCTTCTCCCCTTGGTTATGACATCGTGGAATCTTTGACAGTTGAAGTGGGCCCCAGACTTGCGGGCAGCGTTCAGGATAAGGTCGCTGTAGATTGGGCCATCGCAAAGCTGCAGAGCCTAGGATTTGACAGAGTTTACAAGGAGCCTGTAACTGTCCCGGTGTGGCACAGGGGTATCGCCAAAGCCAGTATTGTGAGTCCCTTCCCTCAACCCATGGTATTGACTGCTCTGGGCGGCAGTGTTGCCACGCCCCCTGAAGGACTGAACGCTGCCATAGTGCGTTTTGACAACCTGAAAGACTTACAAAAAGCTGAGGCTGGTATCCTTGAAGGCAAAATCGCCTTTATTGATGCCAAAACAGAAAGACATCGAGATGGAAATGGCTATGGCCAAACCGCTTCGGGCCGTAGCAGTGGAGCCATTGCAGCGGCAGAAAAAGGGGCCGTTGGTATCATCATTCGCTCCATCGGCACAGATCACGACCGCATGGCCCACACAGGTATGATGCGTTACAAGGAAGGCGTTACCGCCATTCCGGCCGCAGCCATCTCCAACCCGGATGCCGACTTGATTAATGCCATGCTTAAGCGCGATAGGGAAGTCGTGATTTCTTTGGAGTTGGGCTCAGAGCGCCGCGGTGAAACCACGTCTTACAATGTGATAGCCGAAGTCAAAGGCAGCACCAAGGCCGATGAGATTGTCTTGATTGGTGCACACCTTGATTCCTGGGACGAGGGGACAGGCGCCATCGATGACGGCGCCGGCGTAGCCATAGTGACAGCCGCAGCCAAACACATTCTCGACCTGCAACAAAAGCCGGCCCGTACCATTCGCGTAGTACTTTATGCCGCAGAAGAGCTGGGATTGTTGGGCGGAAAAACCTATGCCAAGGCCCACGAAGCCGAGCTTGAGAAACACTATATCGCGGCCGAATCAGACTTTGGCGCTGGCCCTATCTACCAAATAGACTGGCGGGTTGCCGATGCGGCTCATATGCCCTTGGTCAGCGCGATGAAGGTTGCAGGCACACTCGGCGTAGCAGCGGGTAATAACAAGGCCTCTGGTGGCCCCGATGTATCCATGCTGCCCGCTCTCGGGGTACCTGTGGCATCACTTCGTCAAGACGGCACTGACTACTTCGACTATCACCACACCCCTAACGATACACTGGACAAGATTAACCCTGAGGCGCTGGCACAAAACGTCGCCGTATATGCACAGTTCGCCTGGATGGTGGCCAACAGCGATGTAGAACTGAGACCCTTGCCCCCCAAGGAATAATTCTGAGGTTTTAGTTCATGAAAAACGCGGCCTGAGGCCGCGTTTTTACTTCCTCCTCGCCACTTCAGCGCTCTTCCCGCAAAAACACAGGCGCGTTGGGAGTTGACTGCTCTGGGCTGTAATAATATCCATCGTAATCAAACCCTTTCAAATCTTCCAGGGTCTTTGGCCGGGTGGCCAGGATAAAGCGCGCCATCATACCGCGGGCCTTCTTGGCGTAAAAACTGATGATCTTGTACTGACCGTTTTTGGCATCCTTAAACACAGGGGTGACCAAGGTTCCTTGAATTCCTTTGGCTTTCACCGCCTTGAAGTATTCATTGGACGCAAGGTTAACCAAAATATCATCGCCCTGGGCCGCAAGCGCCTCGTTCAGTTTATCCGTAATGATATTGTCCCAAAATTCATACAGATTTTTACCACGGCCATTGCCAAGGGCTGTGCCCATTTCGAGACGATAGGCCTGCATCAAGTCCAGCGGTTTAAGCACGCCATACAAACCTGAAAGCATCCGCAGATGTGACTGGGCATAGTCAAGCTCTTCGTTGCTCAGGGTGTCTGCATCCAATCCGGTGTAGACATCTCCACGAAAAGCAAACAGTGCCTGCTTGGCGTTTTCCAATGAAAAGGACGGCGTCCAGGAAGCAAATCTGGCGGCATTCAGCCCGGCAATCTTGTCACTCACAGACATCAAAGATGCTATGTCTGCCGGTGTTAAGCGCTTGCACACTTCTATCAGCTCAGCGCTGTGGCTCACCAGCTCCGGTAACGTGTACTGTTTTACGAGCGCGGGATTTTCATAATCCAATGTTTTGGCAGGGGAAATTACAACCAGCATGGGTCTCTCGCATCAGTTCAGTTAAGCCTTATGATACCCAAGAGACATAAAAAAACCACGCCGCAGTGGCGTGGTTTTTTAGATTGGGCTAACCGGCTCAGGCTTCGGTAGGCTTGGCTTTGGTATTCTCGGGCCAGATATCGGTTTCCACCTGTCCATCGAGTTCGGGAAACTTACTTCTGTCGAATACCGGCATATCGCCTTTTTTCAGCTGCTCCCGATAATCATCGATAACCCTGATAGCAAGACCGGACAGCAGCACCAGTGCAATGATATTCACTATGGCCATCAAGCCCATGGAAACGTCTGCAAGATCCCACACCAGGCTGATCTTTGCCATGGCGCCAAACATCACCATGCCCAGCACCAGTAACCTGAACAGCGGCAATGCCGTTTTACGGTTGCCGGACAGAAACATCACGTTGGTTTCGGCATAGGAATAGTTGGCAATAATGGAAGTAAAGCAGAACAGAAAAATGGCAAACGCGATAAAGGCACCACCCCAATCACCAACATGGCTGGTCAGGGCATCGATGGTGAGTTTAATGCCATCGCTTTCTGCCCCCATGTCACCGGCCAGCAAAATGATGGCCGCAGTGGCAGTACAGATCACCAGAGTGTCTACAAACACCCCCATCATTTGCACAAATCCCTGGGACGCTGGATGATTTGGATTGGGCGTTGCACTGGCCGCCACGTTGGCTGCACTGCCCATACCGGCTTCGTTGGAGAAAAGGCCACGGGCAATACCGGCCTGCATCGCCTGTGCCACGCTGTAGGCAACACCACCGGCAACGGCTTCTTGCCAACCAAAGGCACTATTGATTATCAGGCTGAATACTTCTGGCAGCTTGTCGAGGTTAACCACCACAACCACTGAGGCTATGAGCAGATAGACCAGCGCCATAAAGGGCACAACGATTTCAGATACCCGCGCCACTTTGCGAAGACCGCCCATAATGACGAATCCGCTGGCCACCACAATGCCAAGGCCTACATAGAGAGGTTCAAAACCAAACACCCTCTCAAGGGCACCGGTAATGGTATTGGCCTGCACAGCGTTGAATACCAAACCAAACGCCAAGATCAGGAAGATGGAGAACAGCGCCCCCATCCAGCGTTGCCCCAGTCCCTTCTCCATATAATAGGCTGGGCCACCACGGAACTGCCCGTCTTCATCTTTAACCTTGTAAACCTGTGCCAGGGTCGATTCAATCATGGCCGTTGCCATGCCGAGCACCGCTATGGCCCACATCCAGAAGACGGCGCCGGGTCCTGCTGTACCAATGGCAACGGCAACACCGGCCATATTGCCTGCGCCGACACGCGCGGCCATGCTGGTACAGAATACCTGGAAAGAAGACAAGCCACCGTCTCCTCCCTGACGACTGATGGTCATCACCTTGATGCCATGTTTAAAGTGAGTCAGTTGAATAAAGGCCAGGCGAACCGTGAAGTAAAGCCCTGCGCCTACCAGTCCGTAAACCAGCAGCTTGCCCCACAGCAGGGCGTTAAGAAAATTAACAATAGTTTCTAACATAGTCTTGTTCGTCTTCCTTCCTGCAGTGGCGATGCTTCCCTTTCTTTCGCCGCTGCTGCAACAGTGCTTAAGCTTCGGCTTAAGCCCATGAATAGCTGTAAATTTTTTAAATAATTCCCTAAATGTGGCTCAATTTCAGAGCCACTTACAACAATCGGATGCCCATTGGACGCGGCAAAGTAGCACAGTATTTCAAAAAAAACTCGTGATCAAGCTCACGGTTGAGCATTTATACGACATGCGAATCACGGCAGAAATACGAGTATAAGATACTGTTAAAACTCGATTAACAAACAATACATAGCTATACAAGATGTGAACATTAGTGAGATCAACTTTGTGAATTTGGATGTGGGGCACATTTTTGTAAAAAAATTACAAATATAGTAACTCCCAAGAAAACAGTTTCCACTTAACCATTTTAAGCATCGAGAGGCTTATGATGACTCAACAGCAAGAAATCACCGCACTGAAAAAATTTGTGCGTGCCACCAACTTTCTGGCTACCTCGCAGATTTATCTCAAGCAGAATGTGTTACACAAACGCCCACTGGTTCATACCGACATCAAGCCAAGGCTGCTGGGTCACTGGGGTACCTGTCCCGGCATCAACTTTGTGTATGCTAACGTCAACCGTCTCATCGTAAAACACAAGCGTCCGTTTCTTTATTTGGTTGGTCCCGGCCATGGTTTCCCCGCTGTTCAGGCCAACCTGTTTATCGAAGGCTCTCTGAGCCACTTCTACCCCGAAACCATCCCCTACAATGAAACCGGCATCGAAGATATCTGTAAGAAATTTTCAGCTGCTTATGGTTATCCTTCACATGCAAACCCAGAAGCACCAGGTCAGATCCTCGAAGGTGGTGAGCTGGGTTATTCCTTGTCTGTGGGTTTTGGTGCCGTACTGGACAATCCGGATTTGATTGCCACAGTTCTCGTGGGTGATGGTGAATCCGAAACCGGCCCATTGGCTGCATCCTGGTACGCCAACCGACTGGTGAACCCTGCAACTTGCGGTGCCGTACTGCCGATTGTGCACATTAACGGCTATAAAATCTCAGGCCCGACCCGCATGGGTCGCATGAGTCATGAAGAACTGGATCTTGAATTCCGTGGTTTGGGGTATCACCCGATTATTGTGGATGACCAACAGGAAGAAGATGTCTATGAGCAGATGGTCAAAGCCATGGACCTTTCCTATGAGATGATTAACGACATCCAAACCCGTGCCCGTAATGGCGAAGACGTTTGTAAACCACGCTGGCCGGTGATCCTGATGCGCACTGCAAAAGGTTGGACTGGTGTTGCCGAAGACAAGGGTAAGAAACTTGAGGGCAACTGCGAGTCGCACCAGGTTATCGTTAACAAATGCGCCACTGATAAAGGTCACCTCGAAGCCCTGGATAATTGGCTGGCAAGCTATGGGTTTGCTGAGCTTTGCAGCGTAACCGACAAGGGTGAGCTGGAGTTCGACGCCGACATCAAATCATTGATCCCGCCCAAAGAGCTGAGCTGTGGTCGTCAACGTCTGTCCTACGGCGGCGAGGTTGTCCGCGCCCTGACCAATCCAGATCTGACCAAATTGGCGTACGGCGCAGAAGTACCAAGGGGTCACCGCGGTTACTCCATGAATAAGATGGGCGAGTGGATGCGTGAAGCCTTTAAGCTCAACCGCGATCAGCGCAACCTCCGTATCTTCAGCCCGGATGAAACTTACTCCAACCAGCTGCAAGCCGTGTTTGAAGAAACAGACCGCGCCTGGCAGTGGCCTATCGAGAGTTGGGATCAAGACATGAGCCGCGACGGTCGTGTGCTGGAGCTGCTGTCCGAAAACCTGCTGTTCGGCATGATGCACGGTTACACTGTAACGGGTCGTCACGGCATGTTCCCTACCTATGAGGCCTTCTCACAGGTGGTGTCTTCCATGGCGGACCAATACTGTAAATACGTTTACGCAAGCCAGGGCGTGCATTTCCGTAAGCCCTTGCCATCTTGCAACGTGGTACTGTCTTCGCTGCTTGAGCGCCAGGACCACAACGGCTATTCGCACCAGAATCCGAGCTTCCTCGGCGCCATGCTGGAAAAGCACCCAGAAATCATTTCTGCCTATCTGCCAGCTGATGCCAACAGCACTCTGGTTTATACCGAGCGCGCCTATGCCGACCGCGACAAGCTCAACATCATTGTTGCAGGTAAGAAGGAGCTGCCTCAGTGGCTGACGCTCGATGAAGCCCGCCGTCAGGCCAAAGATGGTTTGATGATTTGGGATTTCGCCTCGGATGATAACCCTGACGTGGTACTGGCCGGTTGTGGCGACTACGCCACTCAGGAGTGTATGGCATCACTGGTGCTGATCCGTGAGTTGCTTCCAAGGGTCAGAGTACGCTTCGTGAGCGTGTCAGAGCTTAACTCCAATGGTCTGGGTAGTCGCAAGTTCCAGCAGAAGCCCTGGATGATGGATGAAATCTTTACCAAAGATAAAGGCGTAGTATTCAATTACCACGGTTATCCAAACACCATCAAGAAGCTGGTATTCGATTACAAAGGCAGCCATAGATTCCGTATCAAGGGCTATGAAGAGGAAGGTTCAACCACCACCCCATTCGATATGGGCGTGCGAAATGGCACTTCTCGCTATCACCTGGTAATCGATATGGCCTACAAATTGTTCCAGCAGGGTATTATCGATGAAACCCAACATGTGGCTATTACCACTGATATGCTACAACGTTTGGTTGACCACAAAAATTATATTAAAGCCAATGGCGTAGATCCCGCTCACATTGAAAATTGGGTATGGACTCGTTAAAAGTGTAATAATCCATTGAATTAAAAGGCACCCCACGCGGGTGCCTTTTAATTTTTCAATTAAAAGGAACTTTGTACTCTAGAAATTCAACAATTTAGCACCGATAATATGGATGGCTTGCTAAAATACAAAGGGATCACCACGCGAAGCGCAAGCTATGCTCCAACTTCCTAATGAGCATCATGGTGGAAAATCAAATAATGGACTTGGAGAATTATGATGAAAAACTCATTGAAAATTGCACTGCTCGCATCGGCGCTGCCATTTGGCGTTATGGCGTCTGATGAGGGCATGAGCCCTTGGTATGTGGGTGGCGGTGTTGGTATCAACAACTATGAGCCAGCCTGCGATCAAAAAACCATGCGTTCCTGTGGTGAAGACAGTCCTTATGCTTGGGACGTATTTGCCGGCTATCTGTTCAACGACTACTTCGGTGTCGAGCTGGGTTACCGTGACCTGGGCCGAGCCGAGTGGACCGACTACTCCAATAACCTGAATGACGTAGGCGCCAAGGGCACCACCCTGGGTCTGGTTGCTTTCTGGCCATTCGCGAGCAAATGGAGTCTTTCTGCTGAAGCCGGTGCTATGAACTATCTGGTTTATAACAACAAACGTTGGGGCTCCAACTATTATAGTGACAGCGGTATTGCGCCATTTGTGGGTGCCGGTATCGGTTACAACTTCACCGACAACCTGAAGCTGTCTGCCAAATATCGTCGCTACGAAAATCTCGATGAAGAGATTTGGAATACCCTCGAGATGGAAAGCAACTACTGGGGTCTTGAGCTAAGCTATCGTTTCGGCAGTAAGGCCGCTCCGGTATTAGCTCCAGTCGTAGTAGCCGCTGTTGATTCAGATAATGACGGTGTAAACGATGATCTGGACAAGTGCCCAGCCACTCCAGCGGATCACAAGGTTGATGCCTACGGTTGTACCGTTTACAAAGACGATGTGACCACCCATAACCTGGGTTCACTGCGCTTTGCCAACAACTCTTCTGTTATCCATAAAGCTTCCTATGGGTCTGTTGAGAAACTGGCAAACTACATGAACCAGCACCCAGGTTCTACCGTTGAAATCGGTGGTCATGCTTCCAACGTGGGTAACCCTGACTACAACATGACGCTGTCTGAAAAGCGCGCCCATGCCGCTGCCAAACTGCTGGTTGAAAAGTACGGCATCAGCGCTGAGCGCGTGACTGCCAAGGGTTATGGTATTACCCGTCCGGTAATGGATGGCAACACCGCTGAAGCTCACGCTGCCAACCGCCGTGTAGAAGCCGTTGTGACCGGTACTGAAAAGGTACCAGTACTCAAGTAATCTGTGAGTTGTCACTTATAAAGCCACTGCCCAGCAGTGGCTTTTTTCTTTGCCTGATGCGATTTAAAGACCCAGCTGGCGTTATTTGGAAATTTTAAGTCTGTTTTGTAATTTTTTTTCATGCCGCGGTTGGAAAAAAGCGCAAAATCGCTTCTAATATTGAGTCTATAACCCCGGTGCTCCGGCAGCATTTCGAAAAGGACAAGATCCATGGCCAATACCTTAGAGCAACTCAAATCCTTTACTACCATAGTCGCTGATACCGGCGATATCGAAGCCATCAAACGCTCTCAGCCTGAAGATGCTACCACCAATCCTTCATTGATCCTTAAAGCGGCACAAATTCCCGAATATTCAGGTATTATCGACAATGCTATTGCCTGGGCCAAGACCCAGAGCGACGACCTTAACACCCAAATTGAAGATGCCGCCGATAAACTGGCTGTCAACATCGGCCTGGAAATCCTCAAACTGGTACCCGGCCGTATCTCCACCGAGGTGGATGCCCGTCTGTCTTTCGACAAAGCCGCTTCTATCGCCAAGGCCCACAAGCTTATCCGTCTGTATGAGGAAGCCGGCATCGACAAGAGCCGCATTCTTATCAAGCTTGCTTCTACCTGGGAAGGCATCTGCGCCGCCAAGGAGCTGGAAGCAGAAGGTATCAACTGTAATCTCACGCTGCTGTTCAGCTTTGCCCAGGCACGCGCCTGTGCCGAAGCCGGTGTGTTTCTGATTTCACCCTTCGTTGGCCGCATTCTAGACTGGTACAAGAAGTCTACCGGCAAGGATTACAGCGCCAGTGAAGACCCGGGCGTGGTGTCTGTGACTGACATCTACAACTACTATAAGCGCCATGGCTACAAGACTGTGGTGATGGGCGCGAGCTTTCGCAACACCGGCGAAATCATTGAACTGGCCGGCTGTGACCGCCTGACCATCGGTCCGTCACTGCTCGAAGAGATGGCTGCCAGCAACACTCCTGTGGTCCGTAAGTTGATGCCTGCGACAGAAACGGTTGCTCCGGGCCCTGTGATGAGCGAAGCCGAGTTCCGCTGGGAGATGAACGAGGACGCCATGGCGGTTGAGAAGCTGGCCGAAGGGATCCGTAATTTCGCCATCGATCAAGGCAAACTGGAAGAGATGCTTAAGGCCAAACTGGCCTGATAATGCGGGGAAGCAACGAATGAGTCGAGTTACCAACACTCCTGAGTGGCAGAAACTGAAGGAATATTCCAACAAACTGCCCCATATGCGTGAACTTTTTGCGACTGACAGCGCACGTTTCAATAAGATGTCGCTGAAAGCCTGCGGCCTGTTTCTGGATTACTCCAAAAACCGCGTCAACGATGCCGTGCTCAGTGCCCTCTTTGGTCTGGCGCAGCAAGCTCAGCTTGAAGCGCGTATCAAGGCCATGTTCAATGGTGAGATAATCAACACCACTGAAAAGCGTGCTGTGCTCCACACCGCGCTGCGTGCTCCCAAGGGCGTTGCGGTGGGGGTGGATGGCGTCAACGTAGTGCCGGAAGTTCATACCACTCTGGATAAAATCGAATCCTTCGTTGCCTCTGTTACCTCCGGCGAATGGCGCGGCTACACCGGCAAAGCAATCACAGATATCGTCAGCATAGGTATTGGCGGCTCCTTCCTCGGTCCCAAAATTGTCACCCAGGCGCTGCGTCCATACTGGACTGGCAAACTGAACTGTCACTTCGTTGCCAATGTTGACGCCACCTCACTGGTAGAGAAACTCAAGCTGGTTGACCCGGAAACCACCCTGTTCCTGATGTCATCCAAATCGTTTGGCACCCAGGAAACCCTGACCAATACCCTGAGCGCCAGGGACTGGTTCCTTAAAAGCGGTGCTACGCAGGCTGATGTAGCCAAACACTTTGCCGCTGTGACCTCAAACGTAGCCAAGGCGACAGATTTTGGCATCGATGAAGCCAATATCTTCCCAATGTGGGACTGGGTTGGCGGCCGTTACTCACTCTGGTCAGCAATCGGTCTGCCCATTGCCCTGATGGTTGGCATGGATAACTACCGCGCACTGCTCGCCGGCGCCCGCAGCATGGATGAGCACTTCACCTCAGCGCCGCTGGCCGAGAACATGCCGGTCATTATGGGTCTGCTGTCGGTGTGGTATGGCAACTTCTTCAACGCCCAATCGCATGTAGTACTGACCTACGATCATTACCTTCGCGGTCTGCCGGCGTACTTCCAACAGCTCGATATGGAAAGTAACGGCAAGTCTGTGATGATGGATGGCGAGACCGTGGATTTCAGCACAGGCCCTGTTATTTGGGGCGGCGAAGGCACCAACGGTCAGCATGCTTACCACCAACTGCTACATCAGGGCACGGCCCTCATCCCAGCCGATTTCATCATGCCACTTCAAAGCCATAATCCGCTGGGTGAACACCACGTGCAGCTGGCCTCCAACTGCTTTGGACAAACCCAGGCATTGATGCAGGGGCGCACCTTCGAAGAAGCCCTGGCTGAACTGGCTGCAAGCAACCTCAGTGATGATGAAAAGACCCTGATAGCCCGTCATAAAGTGATGGAAGGCAATAAGCCCAGCAACACCCTGTTGATGGACAAACTGACGCCTTCCACACTGGGCGCCCTGATTGCACTGTACGAGCACAGAACCTTTGTTCAGGGTGTTATTTGGGATATTAACTCTTTCGACCAGTGGGGCGTGGAGCTTGGCAAGACTCTGGGCAATGATGTGCTGGCGCGCCTGACCGCCGATGAAGATGCCAGTGCACTGGACTCCTCCAGTAACGCGCTCATTAATTTGTTCCGCAAAGGGCAAATTTAACCAGACGTTTTCTCCTTAATAATCAAAGGCCGATAAATTATCGGCCTTTTTATTTAAATTCAGTCAGTTATTTAATCCTCTACGAAGATCATCCAAGTTTCATTTTTGCTTAACACAATTGAAACATTATTCTTGCACCCTGTTTGCGATGTGTGGTATTTAGTTGCTGAGAAAACATACAACAACAGGAGGTTGCCATGGATCGTTTAGATTATGGTAGTGCGCTAGATGAAGTCGTAGAAAGACCAGGTCGCTCTAAAGGCTCCAACAAAAAACGCAAATGGAGGGAAATCGAGGCGCTGAAGGATAAGCATCGCCTGCTGAAGGAATTGCAGGATATCGACTCCAACTTCGCTTACGACATTGATTCTCTGATGGATTAATCCCCCTGTTGTAAAAAAGAGCGCTTAAGCGCTCTTTTTTATGGTCCTGTTATCACGGTCAATCTGACAGGGCGAGGTAATTTCGGAGTTCATCAAACAGTTGATTATCATCGTCACTGAAGAGTGGGTCATCCATCAGTTTATTCAAACAACGTTCGTTGATTTCATGCCAGTCTGCATCCTTGAGATCTTTAGCTAATATAGGAAAAAGCTCACGCTCTTCAAACAGCATATGCGCTTCCTGTGCGCTGACGTAACCGGAAAGATCGCCAATCAGTTTTTCTTTAGCCACCACAACATCGTTAAGAATAAGATTCAACGTCGACATTAATGAGGCTGACGACGCCACCAACTCCTGATGCTCTTCATTCAATCTGTCCAAGCGCGGCAAATCAGGGTATTTATCGAGACAATACTCGTAAATCACATCCTCCAGCGGATGATGACTGTGCTCGGCATAGCTTTGCATGTACTCCACAATGTCACGAACCAGATTAAAATTAACGCTCTCACCGTTTTCCAGTAAGATGCGTTTTTTATTGAGGATCTTCAGCAATATCGCAATATGCTTGTGATCCCTCATCAATCGGTTGAGCATAACCCTCTCCCCTCGCCAGTGCCTGCCTTATTCAATACTAGTAAAGCGTCAGACGCTTAACCACTATAACAAAGGGCCTTAAAAGACCAACGTGATAGAGATCAAGCTTTTAGCTCATGCAGTACTGCGCTCCAATACAGCAACAACAGACTTTAAGGAGGTTTGCAAACGTAAAAAGGAGTTGCTCGCCGAGTTGGCTTCTCGCAGGTTTCGCTCAACCAACCCGGTGAAAAAGTTCTCCTGATCCTCAGTCATGTCCAGCACATGAAAGCTTGCCCGAATTTCTGTGGTGATATTGGACAGCGCATGGCAAAACTGTTCATCACTTTCATGGATGCTGTCGGATAACCCGGCCAACAAACGCCTGATATCTGTCACTGCACGTTGCAAGGTTTGCTGGCGCTGAATATCGATGATTCGAGCCTCAAGCCCCTCAACAACGACCGCGATGACGTCCCTCAAGCGGCCATACAACACCTCATCATGAAGCGGCATGTTCTTGATTAGAAATGACACATGGTTGTCGTTACAGATAGTTCTGGATCCAAAGTCGAACAACCGCCCTTGGTGATCAAGCAGTTCAAAAATATTGGCTTCAATGGGGCTGATTGCCGTGTGCTCAGGCACAAAGTACAGGGTTTCATCGACCCGGATTTCAAGACAAGTTTTTAAATCGAGCTGCATCATCAAGCCAAAGAAGGCATCCGCCAACGCCTGATAGTCCTGACATAAAAAGCACTGCCGGAAAAACTGCAATACGGCTCCATACTGGGACGACTCATTCATCGACTGGAATGCCATGTTTCGCGAGAAGCTTTCAGCCTCTGCGAGCGCCCTTTTTTTGTGTTGATAGTTGGCCACCGCATTGGTTTTCGCCATCAGCTCTTTGAGTTCAAAAGGTTTGGCGATGAAGTCCACTCCCCCGGCCTCATAGGCTTTAAGGCGTTCTTCCAGCGTATTCATTCCCGACACAAAAATAACTGCGCTGTCTATGCCCCGGGTATGCAGCGACTTGCATAATTCGATTCCCGACACATCGGGTAAATTGATGTCCATCAGGACGATGTCCGGCGTTTCTGCCCCCATGGCTTTTGAGTAAGAGTCAGCATCCAGAAACAGACGGACGTCATAGTCCTCCTGCAATACCTCCCGCATCAAATGGCAGTAGTCATTGTCATCGTCCACAATCCACACTTTCAGTTGTTCCATCTGATTAACTCTCCGTATCCTTGAAACTGACGCCCACTTCAGCCAGCGCATTGGCAAATGCGTGTAAATCAAAAGGCTTGTGTAGCACTTTGAACGGCATTTCTTCATATCGGTTCACGCCGATATCTTCAATAAATCCCGACACCAAAAGCACAGACATGGGATGCTTTGCTATTGTTTCGCTGGCCAACTCATACCCGTTAATGCCGCCCGGCATCAGCACATCGGTAATGAGTAGCCCGGCATCACAGGGCTTACTTTGAAAGCTCTTTCGAAAAGTGACACCGTCACTGAAGGTTTCAACCTCCATGCCCATGAGCTCACAATAATCCCGCAGCACCTTGAGAAGCTCTGGTTCATCGTCAACCAGCAATGCTTTGAGCGGGCCTTTCACCTTGGGAACAGTAGCTTCCGTGACCAACGCCTTGGCCGAGGCCGCGCTTTTAATTGCCGTTGCCGGAAACCAAAGCCGTATTTCAGTACCTTGAGGTCCTGTACTGAGCACATTCATGTAGCCACGAGAGCGCTTTACAAAACCATAGACCATGGAGAGTCCAAGACCGGTTCCCTTACTCTTGTCTTTGGTGGTAAAAAAGGGCTCGAAGATTTTATCAAGCAGCTGCGCCGGAATGCCGTGGCCAGAATCAGTGACAGAAATCCACACATAACAGGCAGGCTCTACCAGTACCCGCTCGCCGACCCCAGGCAGATAACCTGCAAGCTCTGACTCACCGGTCGCAATGGTTAAGGCTCCCTCTCCATTCATGGCATCCCTGGCATTAATCACCAGATTCAGCAGCGCATCTTCCAGGTCTCCCTTATCGACCATGACATCCCGGGTAAAGGGGGCAGCCTGCACATTCAACGTCACCTGGCTGGTCAGGGATTTGGCAAAGAGATCTCTTAATCCCTCTATCACTTCATTTACCTGACAATGCTGTGCGTTAAATTGCTCTTGCCGGGAAAACTGTAACAGCCGACGGGTGAGTTCGGTGCCCCGTTGGCAGGATTTAAGCGCTGTAGCGAGGTAGTTATCCAGCCGTTCGTCTTTATTTTTTAGCTGCATCAGCTCGAGATTACCTTTCAAAACCCCCAAAATATTGTTGAAGTCATGGGCAATCCCTCCCACCAGCTGGCCTATGGCCTGCATTTTCTGCGCCCGGCTGACTGTTTTTTCCATGGCTTTGAATTCGGTGTAATCGCGGCCGATAAGTGCATACAGTCCCCCTTTACTGTCCTGCTCCAGTGCGACTACGTGTAAATGTAAAATCGCCAATTCCCCATTGGCCTTGGTGCAGTAGACCTCACCGTTAAAGTCTTTGCCCGAGCAGAGAATGTCGTAAA